>NZ_CP179926.1:2787531-3097257 GCF_052344095.1 Pedobacter paludisoli
GACAAAAACGGAAGGCTCTGGATTGGCAATCTTAATGGGCTATCCTACCTCGAAAAGAAAAATGGAAAATATCTACAGCAAACAAAACGAAGTTTTTTAGATAAATATTTAAAAAACAAACAAGTACTTTCTCTTTATTCCGACACGAAAAATAACCTCTGGATAGGAACGAATGGAGGTCTTTTTAAATATAATTTAGACACAAAAGTTTTTGCTAGCTATAAAAAAGGTCAAAACAACCCCAATAAATTATATTCTGATTATATTAATTGCATAACAGAAAGCGAAAATGGTTTCATTCTGATTGGAACACGACAAGGGATAAGCATATACAACTTATTAAAACAAACTTTTAAAACCTATTTACAGAAAGATGGGCTTATCAATAACAATGTGGTAGGTATTGTTGAAGATAAACATCAAAATTTATGGATAAGCACCACTAACGGATTATCAGAGCTAAATTTAAAAACACAACAGTTTAGAAACTACACTAAAAGCGATGGGTTAGCAGGAAATGAATTTAACGGCCGCTCTTTTTTTAAAGATTCTTCCGGCCAAATTTTTCTGGGAGGAATTAAAGGTCTAACCTCATTTTATCCTGAAGATATTCAAATCAATAAATTTACCTCGCCATTGGTGTTTTCGGGCTTACACTTATTTAACAAACAGGTGAATGTAAATGGCCCAGACAACCTTTTAGCTGAAAATATACACTCGGTAAAGCAAATTAACTTCAACTATAACCAAAATCATTTTACGATCGACTTTGCTTTGCTTAACTATGTAAAATCCGATAAAAACAAATACGCATATAAATTAGAAGGATTTGATCGAAACTGGAATTACACAAATGCTTCGCAAGCAAGTTACAGCAATTTACCATGGGGCACTTATACTTTCCTTGTTAAAGCTTTTAATAACGACGGTATACCCGGTTTACATTTCATTTCGAAAAAAATCACCATTAAGCCACCCTTGTGGGCAACTTGGTGGGCATACTCTCTTTACCTTGCCATCTTCTGTTTCATTCTATTTCTAATTGTCCGCTACTTCTTTCTCAAAGCTTTACTAAAAAAGACAGAAGAAGTACAACAAATGAAGCTCAGTTTTTTTACAAATGTTTCGCACGAAATTAGAACTCCTTTAACCTTAATATTTGGTTCTTTAGAACGGCTCATAAAAAATTCAAGCAAAACACCTGAAATAAACGAGCAGGTTATTTCCATTAAAAATAATGCCGATAGATTACTCCGCTTAGTAAATGAATTGATGGAGTTTAGAAAAACAGAAACAGGCAATCTAAAACTTAATTTAATAAACCAAGACATTGTATTTTTCTTGAAAGAGATTTTCAATTCTTTTAAACATTTAGCCGAAAGCAGAGGAATTAACTACGAATTTCGCTCAGACACTACGGAGGAAATAATTAGTTTCGACAAATGGCAAATGGAAAAGGTATTTTTCAATTTATTATCAAATGCCTTTAAGTTTACCAAAAACGATGGCAAAATAACCCTTCAGATAAAAAAAGAAAACCAAAAAATAAAAATTATGGTTTTAGATAACGGAGTTGGCATACCCAAAAGTGCTCAGGCAGAGCTTTTCAGAGACTTTTTTCAAGTAGATATGCCAAGTTCACAACACATAGGTTCTGGAATTGGCTTAGCTTTATCGCGGAGCATTGTACAAGCACATGGCGGCGAAATTTTATTGGAAAGCATACCTGAAACAAGAGAGAATAAAGGAGAAACGTGCTTTACAGTAGTTTTATCGGAGAAAACAAGCAATTTAACAAAAGAGAACTTCGTTGTTGATTCATCTTACGTTAAAAACCTGTATCTTCCTCCAATAAGTACCCCAAATATTACCGCTTCAAATACTCAAAACGCCAAACAAAATGAAACTATTCTAATCGTAGAAGATAATTTAGAAATAAGACAGCTTTTAGATAGTTTAATTAGCACAAATTATAGTGTAATTACTTGCGACAATGGCTTAACAGGATGGGAAATGGCCGTTGAACAGCTACCTGATTTAATTATATGCGATATAATGATGCCTATAATGAACGGTCTCGAACTTTGCAAAAAAATTAAAACTGATGAGCGTACTGCTCATATTCCTTTTATTCTGTTAACAGCAAAATCATCGCATGAGCAAAAAGTAAGTGGTTTAAGCACTGGTGCTGATAGTTATATTACCAAACCTTTTAGTTTGGAATTACTTTCGTTAAATGTTAATAATCTAATTCAATCTCGAAAAATCACGCGTAAAAAGTTTAAAGAAAGTACCGGTATAGAACCAGTTGAAAGCTCTTTAAGCGAAGTTGATCAAAATTTTATTTTAAAAATTACCAACTTAATAGAGAATAAAATCTCAGACGATTTTTTTGGTGTACCCGAGTTAGCAAAAGAAATTGGTATCAGCCAGCCGGTTCTTTATAAAAAGATTAGAGCACTTACTGACCTCTCAGTTAATGATTTTATAAAAACCGTGAAACTAAAAAAAGCACTTAAATTATTACAAGAACAAGTGCATTCCGTTTCTGAAATTGCCTTTTTAGTGGGCTTTAACGACCCTAAATATTTTAGTCGAGAGTTTAAGAAACAGTATGGTCAAACACCAAAAAGTTATAGTATGAATAGGAAATAAGAAGTATATTTTAGGATTTGAGAAACCCATCAACCTTAAAGTTGATATCGAACCAAAGTAAATGTACTTTAACCATGTAAATTGAGTAAAATAAAAGCACTCCAGATAATTCTGAAGTGCTAAATAGCTATTTTAATCTCGTAATGTTGTTAAATCGTTTGTTGGTGCAGGTAACCCAAGTGCAGCAATTTCATCGTATACCGATTGCGCAACAGGCAGACCCCATTTTTGAAAGAAATCGGTTAAATTATTTCCACTCACGGTACATGCCTTCAACATAAAATAACGCATTTTATCCGCATCGGTTGGAACTGTTGGCTTTTCTACACGTGTTTGTTTAGATAAAGCGATATAAAAGCTATCACCATATTGCATCCAGAGTTGATAAAACATACCCAATCTAACACCATTTGCGTTTGTAATGGTACCATTAAAATTACGGTTTGCCTGAGGTAAAGCTAGATAGTTATCTACCGAGGTCCATATTCCATCACGGTTTAGTCGCGATGGAGTGACCCCAAAATGGCGCTCGGCAGCTAATGAATATAGATTTACGGTTACTTCGCCCAGCCCACTCCATTTCCAAACGCCCTGTTGATGAATATGTCCTATTTCATGCCATAATCCCCATCCGTAAATCCCACCAAGGTGTTCATTTTGAAGAATACGATAGGTTAAGGGACGCACATAAAAAATTCCAATTCCCGCAGCCATATAATCGCCTGAATTTGCAGGTTCCTTCACTGTGATAAGATATTTATACGGACTTTGAGCATGTAAATCACTCGAATTATCAATACCGCTGAAAGCATCTTCAGCATTAATGATATCATCTATTTTTGTACAAATTGATTGTTGATCTTCTGCTTGGTAGGTTATAGCATCTTCTCTACGTGCAATTACAACCGCATGGTCTGTAATAATCATCGCATCTGGCACATTATCTAAGGTATCTAACATGGTTGCCCATTCTGCTTGAGTGGTGATATCTTTCCTAAAACATGGTAGAGGATTAAATCCCATACCAAAACTTATACTAGCCGAAGCAGCAGGAGTGGCACTGCTGTTATATTTTACCCACATGATTCCCCCATACCCGTCCGCTTTTAGTTTATTTAAGCCCGGTTGTAGTGTATAATATTTACGTACTGGCCTAACATTATCTCTAAATGGTGTACCTAAAGCGAGTTGGGGTAAACGATTACCACTTATCTGCGTAACGGTAACGTACATGGAATCGTTGGGTGCCACATAATAGCCTGTAACCAACATTTCATTGTGATTAGCCTGGCCTAAACGATTCGCAACCGCTTGGCTACCAACACCTTCCGTATACGTTTGAGTTGCAGGTGCAACTATTTCTGAGATAGACTTGGGCTCTACCAGAACACTTGAGTATTTTTTACATGCAAATAAAGTGGTAATAACGAATAAACTAAGTATAATGGTTTGATAGTTTCTTTTCATAATTATAGTGCTTATTAGAATCGTTTTTTTTAACGATACTATCTTTTAGAAATTAACTTCTTTAATTTAAGCGAGTGCGTAAAGTACACTCAACTAAAACAAAAGAAAATTTAAATTTTTTAATACAATTAATTCGGGTTACTTAACTGAGGTGTAATTGGGTCGCCTTCGTTTTAATTTTGCAACGTCTAGCCTTTGATTCTTACTCCAGGTGCCTCCTGCTAAAAGCATAAATGGCATTTCACGACAACGTGGTTTTTCTTTGGTCATAATTAAATAGTTTAGGTTGAATAAAATTTAAATCATTTACAAAACACAACAAACGAAGAACACAAATCACAAAACAAGACCTACAAAAACACAGGATTTTAAAAGACCATTCTGGTTATCTTTATAATTTCTTGTAAAAGTAATTTTTACTAAAAAAGCATCAGAACGGAACATGTTTTGGTTTTCACTTAACCAAAAATCAACTATTTTTTACATAAAAAAGATGAAAATTCAGATAAAAAAGATAGAAATTCCCTCACAATCAAGTATATTAAAACACCTCAATCGATTTATCCAAATTTCTATTTTTCCCAGCGAAAGCTTATTAGAAGGATTATTGAATAACTAAAAGATTATTCAAACTTTGGCATGGCCAAACTGATAAAACAACTAGGTATTATACAATCCCGTTCTTTCCAAAAAGATTAAAAGCGCTGTGAAGGGCTAAGAAATATCTAACAAACTGCCTTAAAAACACTCCAAATCAGCCAAATACAAAAACGCAATCTTCGTTTTCATTTTAACAAAAAAACCAACACAAGAATTCCAATTCACTCTTCAGAATTAAGCGTTTTACAAAAACAAACCTCTTATTTTCCGCGGTTGATAAGTGATTTGTTTTATATCCAGTTGCCTACAAAGCAGTAAAGTTTATTTATCCGTTCTGAATGGTGACGCGGGCAAACCTGCTTTATTGTACAAATTTGGTTCTACAGGGTTGTCGGCCCATGCATACCGCACATACATCGGTTCTTTTATTTCATCGCTCCAAACGAGCACTTTACTGCCTTCGATGGTTGCTTTTGCCCAAACAAATTTCTTATCCGCGGCCGCGATGGCAAATTCGGAGAGCGCCTCGCCATCATTGGATATCAATCCTGCTCCAACATGGTCAAAGCTCAACACAATCTTGTTTCTTGATACTTCAGAAGATTTCAATATTGGTCCCGAATATTCGATGTTTTTACCATATACTTTTGCCAAAGCTATTAGCGCCAAACGCTCCCCAACAGGTTGTTTTTGATCAGGGTGAACATCATTCCATTCCCCTAAATCAATGGCTACTGCCATGGCTGTGTTTGGTACCGACAAGGCCTTTAATTGTGCTTCGCGCATCCTGGCCCATTGGCTTTCTGTTGGCAAATAGTTATAATCCATATAGCCGGGTAACTGCACATACAGAAAAGGTAAATTGGGTTTGTTAAACTGCATGCGCCAGTCTCGAATTAATGCAGGAAGCAATGCATCGTAACGTTCAGCCTGCCACGTGTCGCTTTCGCCCTGATACCAACAAATTCCCTTCACCGTGTACGAAGTAATCGGTGCCACCATCGCATTGAATAAAGCAGTTGGTTGATTTTGAAGATTGATACTTCCAGTAAAACTACCACTCATTGGACGGTTTACTTGTCCTACTTTATACTGCCAATCCCCTTTTAAATCAATGGTATCTTTTCCTGCAAAAATAGCATAGGGCTTATCGGGAACAAATCCTCCTTTGCCCAAATTATTCGTTACCCGGATAACAAACAAATTTTTACCTTCCTGCAATAAATTGCTTGGAACGGTGTATCTTCTTTGTGGATATTGGTATGATGTGCTTCCTACTAGAGTTCCGTTGATGTAAAGCTCATCTGCATCAACAATGCGGCCTAAAAAAACCTGACTACTTTTCCCTACCATCGATTTTGGAATCACAATTTCTCGCCTATACCAAACAACCCCATTTAAATCTTTCAGCCCTTGATCTTCCCAATAACCCGGGATGTTAATTCTTCGCCAACCTTTGGGTTGATAATTCGTATCAAACCATTTTGGGCTGGTAGCCAATCCATTATCTACGGAAACTGTTGGTGCCACATCTGGCTTTTTTTTTACCAAATTCTTATTGTTTGCGATAATCTGTAAGGTGCTGTCAAATTCTTTTAGGCCATTTTCGCTAGTCCATGCTTCAATGGGAGTACCGCCAACACTGGCATTAATTAAGCCAATAGGGACTTTTGTTTGTTCATAAAGTTTCCGAGCAAAGAAAAATGCTACTGCACTAAATGGTCTTACCTGATTGCCAACTGCTGCCTGCCAATGTCCTTTTAAATCCTCTTGTGGGCTATTCAAATTGGTTGCCGTATAAATCAAGAATTGTCTAATTTCAGGATAATTGGCCTCTTCTATATCTTTGGCATATAACACATCATGAATATCCATTTGATGCACCATATTGGATTGGCCGCTCATTAACCAAACATCTCCAAAAAGAATATTTTTAAGCACTAACGTGTTCGTTCCTTTAAAAATCATGTTGTATGGACCGCCCGCTTTAACCGGATTTAACTGCAATTGCCACTTTCCGTTATCAGCAGTTACCGTTTGATAGTTCTTCTTGTTAAAATTAAGCGTAATCCGTTCTCCCGGTTCAGCCCAACCCCAAATTTTTATCTTTTCATCGCGCTGCAGGATCATGCTATCGCGAATAATGGAAGGCAATCTAATTTCTGCTTTTGTTTGGAAGCAGAAACAAATAATCGCGGCAAAAAATAACTTAAATTTCATATACAATTCTGTTCGAATGATTTCTTTTTTATGATTTTAAATACCCAATGATTAATTTAATTGGATTGATGACTGTAAAAAATTGCTGGTAAACTGCTTCGTTTTTACAGGCTGCCCGCCACCAATACTAATGTCCATTTCTGAATTTGGCAGGTAAGGCTTCCCGTTTTCGTCCAACAAACTGATACTTTCTTTATCCAACGTAAACCGGATAACTTGGCTTTCTCCGGCTTTTAGACTGATTCTTTTAAATGCTTTTAATGAACGAATTGGTGCTTGCTTTTGGCCTTTAAAGGCTACATACAACTGAACAACCTCTTCTCCATCCATTTTGCCTTCGTTTTTAACCGTTGCTTCAACCGTTATTTTACCCGCCTCAGCAAGTTGATTTTGAAGCGTTATATGTTGATACTTAAACGTGGTATAGCTTAAGCCATAACCGAAAGGATAAAGGGCGTTGCCTTGAAAATAGCGGTATGTCCGCCCGGTCATATTGTAATTTTCGAAGGGAGGTAAATCGTCGTCATTCTTATAAAACGTTACCGGTAATCGCCCTGCGGGATTATAATCGCCAAATAAAACATCTGCAAAAGCTTTACCCGCAGCCTGTCCGCCATACCAGGCGTTAACGATGGCCGGAATATTTTCACTTTCCCATGGGATGGCAATAGCGCTTCCAGTTAACATGGCCATAACCAATGGCTTTCCGGTGCTTTTTAACGCTTTTAACAAACGCGTTTGCACTTCGGGCAATAGAATACTGGTTCTATCGCCACCATCAAACCCCGGATATGGAACTTTCATTTCTTCTCCTTCCAATTGAGGTGAAATTCCTCCTACAAACACAATGGCATCTACATCTGCCAATCGCTTAGCCAAAGCCTGAAAATCGGTTTTCACAAATTTTCCACAAGCGAGTTTCACACTGGCAGCACCTTCATTTTGATTGGTCTCCACCACAATGGTGTATACTTTCCCTTTTTCGGCATTGATATTAAATTGTTTTGCGCCCCAGCGGTTTCGTGCCCATGAATCAACTACCGATTTCCCATTCACAAAAACGCGATAGCCATCATCTGCATTTACTTCAAAAGTTAATACTTCATTCATTTCGGCGGCTATTGAGGTACTGTATCGTGCCGAAAAACGATATGCAGGAACATTGGGATAAGGCATTTGTCCTTCTGCCCATTGATGATTAATATCTTTTTCTTGTACAACATGTACCGGCGCACCTTGAAGTTCTTGGTTGTTAAAATATTCCGCTTTCACTCCGGTTTTCCCTTCAAAGCTGTACCAAGCAGAAATATCGCGATACTGCAGTAGCGTGTCGTTGGTAAAATTAATGGCTTTTTCAAACCGTACTTCAGCATTCGGGACTTTACTTTTAATGCCAGCCAATAGCGTTGATAAATGCGAAGGAAAACCGTTGTAATTCCCTAGAATTGCGATGGAATTATCGGCATTTGGACCAATCACGGCAATTTTCTTCAGGTCTTTTCGCAACGGAAGGGTATTGTTTTCATTTTTTAAAAGGACAATGGATTGTCGAGCCATTTTTAAAGCATGTTCACTATGTTCCGGAGCTTCAATGGCTGAAGCAGGAGTTTGGGCGTATTTCACCTTTTCAACTGGATCGAAAAACCCTAACTTATAACGAATCTCAAACAGTCTTTTTACGGAAATATCAATTTGTTTTTCGGTCAAATTTCCTTCTTTAACCGCATTAATTAAGGTATGATACACGTTAACGCCACATTCCAAATCGGTTCCATGCATCACGGCATCAATGGCGGCGGCTTTCGCATCTGGATGTGTTTTATGAAATTTAAAAAAATCATCAATCGCCCAGCAATCGCTGGTTACATATCCATTAAATCCCCATTGGTTGCGAAGAATATCATTCATTAATAAATCGCTACCGCAACAAGGCTGTGTCCTAAAAGCGTTGTAAGCACACATCACCCCGGCTACGTTCGATTTTACAATGAGTTCTTTAAATGCTGGAAGATAGGTGTTCCACAAATCCAAATCGCCAATTTCAGCATTAAATGAGTGACGCGAGGGTTCTGGACCGCTGTGAACGGCAAAATGTTTGGCACACGCCGCCGCCTTCAAATAATTCGGGTCATCGCCTTGCAAGCCATGCACAAAAGCCTTCCCTAACATGGCGGTTAAAAACGGGTCCTCGCCATAGGTTTCTTGTCCACGGCCCCACCTTGGGTCTCTAAAAATATTGATGTTAGGGGTCCAATAGGTTAGGCCAAGGTACCGTTTGTAGGCTTTATCTTCTTGATTCGCTTTGGCAAAAATTGCGCGTCCTTCTAATGCAGAATAATCTGCCATCCGATGCAAAGAAGTCGTATCCCAGGTAGCGGCCATGGCTATTGCTTGTGGATAAACCGTTACAGGATAAGGTGTTCTTGCCACCCCATGCAACACTTCATTCCACCAATCGTATGCTGGAATGCCTAGCCTAGGAATAGCTGGTGCCGCATTCAACATCTGAAAAACTTTTTCTTCAAGGGTTAACCTTTTTACTAGGTCGTCTATTCTTTGCTCACGTGGGAGGTTCGAATCCCACATCGGATACTTTTTATATTCTTGTGCAAAAGCCAAGATGGGAAAGGTTAAGCTAAATACAATTAGAATTTTTCTCATAATTGAACCGTTTAATTGGGGATGTATCGTTTAAATTTCTTTTATTTTTTACCCATTTGTTTTTGTGCATCCTGCCGAATCATATCTTCCAACGTATGAACCGGCGGTGTTACCTGTTCTGGGAATGGCCGCTTACTAAATTGCTGAAAATAAAGCAAACAAGCGTCTTTCCAAAGCAACGCATTGGCTTCTTGCTGACTTAATTTGTGTTGCACTTCGCTAAAACGCTTTTCATCGACAAATACTTTGGCTGCCTCCCAGGCTTTCTGAAAGCCCAGCACCTGCTGAACGCCCAGCTCATAGTGTAAGCATAGCTCATACCAAAGGCTTTTCCCACTTTTCATTTGATAATCCCATGGGAGATGATGAAACCAGAGCAAAAGATTTTCTGGACAGCTTTTCGCGTTATTGAACGCAGATGCCAAAGGTTCGTTGTATTGGTTTACCGCTCCACTTCCACTGCGCGTTCTATCAAATCCTATCCCGCTGATGCTTGCCTGATGATAATAAGGTGGTGTCCAATCGGCACGCCAATCTTTTGGTGCCCACCAAGGTCCTGGCCCGTAATGGTCATTGGCCGACATGATGTGATGCAAGCCTAATGGCGACATATAGTTTACAGCGGCTTCGCGGCTATCCATCAAGAGTTTGGTCATGGGCGTTAAAAACAACGTATGCCAATCTTTATTCTTTTCGGGCTGAGGTTTAAAGCTCAGTTTAAGCCATTCATCGGCAATTTGTGTGCTCGTCAACTGATTATTCCAAGCCAATCTCCCAAAAGCATACCAGTTGGCCTGCCCAAAAAGATGCCCTGTCCAATTGCTATCCAAACCAATGTTGGAAACGCCAGCCATTGCTGTTATAGCTTGACGAAATAAACCTCCATCGGTAATTTTTGCTACCGTACTACCTTTTCCTTTTTGATAGGTATCCGATTTTAAACATTCTTCCCACATGGGTGATAAATAGACTAAGTGCACCGACTGCCCCAAATACTCTTGCGTAATCTGAAATTCGGGCATGAGCGCAGTTTGTTTCATCGCCCCAAAAAGTGGACTAAAAGGTTCACGGGGTTGAAAATCGATGGGGCCGTTTTTAACTTGAATAATAACATTATCTTGGAATGCCCCATCAAGCGGCTTAAATTCATTGTAAGCTTGTTTCGCTCGATCTTTATCATTTGGGCTGTACACAAATGCTCTCCACATCACCACTCCACCATGAGGTTTTAGGAAGCTAGCCATCATATTCGCTCCATCGGCATGCGTTCTACCAAAATCTTGTGGCCCTGGCTGTCCCTCGCTACTGGCTTTGACCACAAAACCGCCAAAATCGGGTACATAGCGATAAATTTCCGCTATTTTATTTTTCCACCACATGCGGACCTCCTCATTCAACGGGTCAGCGGTTTTCAATTTCCCGAGTATCTCTGGAGATGAAAAATTAACCGACAAATACACGCGTATACCGTAAGGTCGCAAAACCGATGCAATGGCTTTTACTCGCTCCAGATAGTCTGGGGTTAACAGTAGAGCCGAAGCATTTACATTGTTTAAAACGCTGCCATTTATCCCAATAGAAGCATTTGCTCTGGCATAGGTTTTCCAGCGTTGAACATCTTGATCGGTTACTTTTAAATCATTCTTACGCCAAAAAATCGAGTTGCCGGCATAGCCTCTTTCTACACTTCCATCAGGGTTATCCCAATGGTTCAAAAGCCGTAATTGATACGAAGGGTTTTCGGTTATGCCAGTAACGGATTTTCCTGTTTGTTGTCTTCTCAACAACTCAAATGCGCCATACAAGATTCCTTTATCGCTATTGGCCGTAATTGAGTTTTGATTAAGGATAAAGCCATCCGCTTTAAGCGCCTTTTGTTTTGTAATGATGAATGAAATTTTCGCTCCTGAAGGACCGTCCCATGCGCGCTTGAGTTCATCCTTGGCAGTTTTCAAAATCACTGAATTTCCGCTATATAGTACCTCCACAGGATTCGATTTAACTGGAGGAAACCACAATTCCGATTGATTTTGTGCATAACTCTTCAGAAAACTAAGCAACACTAAAACTCCTAAATATATTATTCTCATTGTAGAAACTTTATAAAAATCATGCTATTTACGCATTAAATTATTTTCTTTCAGCCAATCAAACAAGGGCTCTGTCCAGCTTGGATGGCCAAAAATGAACCCATGATTTCCCTTCGGATAAATATGCATTGCCACTTGCACGCTGTTTTTGCGCAATTGTTCAAAATAAACCATGCTGTTATCCACATCCACCACCGTATCGTCGGTAGTGTGTGTAAGATACGCAATTGGTGTATCCGAATTTACCCACTTTTCGTTTGAAAAATAGTCGATTGCTTCTTTTGATGGCTCTGCCCCCAACAACTGCCGTCTCGATCCGTCATGAGTTAAGGCATCCTGCATGCTAATGACCGGATATACCAACACGTGAAAATCAGGGCGAAGACTTATGCCTCCTGTCGGGATAAGTGGCTCTTCATAGTGAGTAGCCAATGATGCGGCTACATGTCCTCCTGCAGAAAAACCCATGATGCCAATCTTATTTGGATTAATGTTCCATTTAGCTGCCATTTTACGTATCAAGAACATGGCTTGCTGAGCATCTTGCAAAGGCGCTTTGCTTTTATCCATCTGCAGAGAATCGTTTGGCAATCGATACTTCAACACAAAAGAGGCAATACCATTCTTGGCAAGCAACTTTGCCGTGGCAACTCCCTCTCCATCGTACACCAATACGCTGTAACCTCCTCCCGGACAAATTAACACCGCCGTTCCGGTTGCTTTTTCTTTAGTCGGCAAATATATTTCCACACTGGGGCTAATCACCCTCGAATACACTCCTTTAGAAAATTCATCTTGCACGGAAACAGTAAGCTTTTTTGCAAGCGGTATTTCAGCGGCATATAAAGGTATACGTTCTTGAGCAAGCATCGCAAAGGATTGCACCGCTAAACCCCAAAGAATAAACAACTTTCCTTTTAACATCATCTTATTGAATGGTTAAGGTGTACTCCGCTTGTGCAATCCCATCAGCTTTCACGCGAACAATTGCTTGACCTTTATGCTTTCCCTTTGGTTTGATAATTGCCAACGCCATTCCGCTGAAAGCATTTCGTTGTTGCGATGAAAATGAACGTAAATCTGTTTGATCGCCGTTATCGGTAGCTTCAATCTCTGCGGCTCCGCTTATCGAAAAATCTAGTAGAACATTTGCTTCTGGCACTAAATTTCCATCTACATCCAACACGCGCACCGTTAAAAATGCCAAATCGTTACTATCGCCATTCAGCTCCTTTTTATCGAGGCTTAAGAGCAATTTTGCCGGTTTCCCAGCCGTTCTTACCTGGTCACTTGCCCAAACTTTACCGTTCTTGTAGGTCACAACTTTTAGTTCGCCCGGTTGGTATACTACATCATCCCAGCGAAAGCGGTATTCAAACTCTTTCCTTTTTTTTCTGCCCATCGATTTTCCGTTTACAAACAACTCGGCTTCATCGCCAGAAGAAAAAACATGTACAGGCGTAATTTGACCTTCTCGCCCTGGCCATGTCCAATGCGGAAGCACATGCGCCATGGGGAAATTTGGCCGCCAACGTGCCTGATATAAATAAAAACGATCTTTTTCAAATCCTGCCAAATCAATTATACCCGAGTATGAACTGCGTGCACCGTAATAAGGTGTTGGTTCACCCAAATGATCCCAACCGGTCCAAACAAATTCACCTCCCACAAATGGATGCTGGTCTTGCATCATAAACACCTTATCGGGCGAAGATCCAAACTGAGCGGTGTATAATTCGTAGGCACTCACATATTGTTTTTTGGCGTTACCGCCCGTGCTATCGCTCACAGGTGCTCCAATTCCATTAAACACCGGAAAAATATACGTCCCCCGACTACTCAACGTTGAAGCTGATTCGCTACTGATGATAAGCTTATCTGGAAACTTTGCATGAAAATCGCCGTACAAAGGTTTTGTTTTTGTTCCTTGTAAATGCGCATAAGGCGGGTCAAAACGAATTCCTTCACCTTGATAATTGAGTGAAATTATATCCATTACAGCAGCAAAAGGCATACTAGGTTTAGCATAATTCATAGAAGCAGTGCTCGGACGTGTTGGGTCTTCGTCTTTTACAAAAGCTTTTAGTTTAGCTGCTAAGGCTGCGCCTTCCTTATCGGTATATTGCTCGCCCACTTCGTTTCCAAAACTCCAGGCCATGATGGATGGATGATTTTTATCTCTTCTAACAAAAGAGCGTGTATCGGCCTCATGCCAGTCCGGAAATATTAAATGGAAATCAAGCGGTGTTTTTCCTTTTTCCCAACAATCAAAAACTTCGTCGATAACCAAAAAGCCCATCTCATCGGTTAAATTAAGCAACTCAGGGTCGGGTGGATTGTGTGCCAATCGAATTGCATTGCAACCCAATTCGCGCAGCTTATCTAACTGGCGTTTTGCTGCAACCTTGTTAAATGCCGCACCCAAAGCTCCTAAATCATGATGCTGGTTAACACCCTGTATTTTAATTGCTTGCCCATTTACGATTACGCCTTTAGTCGCATCGTAGTGAATTTTTCTAATGCCAAAACGGGTTTTATATTGATCAACTTGCTTATTCCCAGCAAAAATTTTGGTTACGGCCACATACAAATTTTGCTTTTGTTGTGGGTAAACGCCCCATAGAGCCGGATTCTTTATCTCCTGTTCAGCATGTATAGTTTGGCGTTCGCCTTTTTTTAAGACTATTTTCTTCGAGGGAAAACTACCCATCTTTTTACCCATGGCATGCTTTTCATCCAACGCAAATACGTCTGTTATAACATCTATAGATTGATTTGCATTCGACTTGTTTTGTACCGTAACATCCATTTCAATCAAAGCAGATGCCGATGAAACATGGGAGGTACGCACATATGTTCCCCATTGGCTCACTTGCACCAGATTGGTTTTCGTTAGCCAAACACTTCTGTAAATACCTGAACCGGGATACCATCGCGAGGAGTTGCTGGGGTTATCCAATCGGATAGCTATTTGATTTTCTTTTCCAAATTTGATATACGGGCTCAAATCCAATCGGAATGAGTTATAGCCATAAGGCCATCCACCTACTAAATTTCCATTTAGCCAAACCATGGCGTATGACATGGCACCATCAATTTCCAAGTAGATAGATTTACCCGTATCCGAAACAGGGATGTTTATTTTTTTCCGATACCAGGCAACGCCCTGAACAGGTAAACGCCCCATTCCTCCGCCTACCAAGGCATCAGGTTCTTTATAAAAAGGGCCTTTCGCAGCCCAATCGTGTGGTAAATTTAATGAGGTCCATTTTGAATCGTCAAATGTATTCTGAACGAAGGCAAAATCGGCTCCTGGATTGCCCTTCGGGCGTGTATAATGCTTTGAGGGGTCTTTTATAAATTCGTTTGCACTAGGTAAAATCCACTTTTTAAGCACATTTTCCGTTGTGCCTGAAAATGGAGTTTGTGAAGGTTTTGAATCTGCAACAATATCATCTTCTCTATTTAAAACTTCCGGACGTTCGTCGTATAGGAGTTTATCAGCTGCACCTTCATACCGCATAAATTTCCATCCAGCGTTCAAATTTATTCTTTCTCTTACAGGCGCTTTTGCACTTCCTTTGATTTGAGCATAACTGTAAAAGTTAACCGCTAGGGTATATATCAGTAGAAAAAATAGTGTGGAGCGGTATCGGAAATAGTTCATAACGGAGGCATGTTAAATAGACCTATCAGGTTTTTGAAACCTGATAGGTCTATTTTCTTATAAAATATTAGACGATTTAATGCGAAATTGAAAGGTGATATAATCGCTTTCTTTTAAGATAATCGCCGTTTTTCATCAATGATTAATATCCTGGATTTTGATACGCCTTTTTCTCAGCTGCGCTTAAATCCATTCCATCTAATTGCGATTGAGGAATTGGCCTTAGGTAATTGGTTAGGGCTATTGTTCTGGTAAAAGTACCAACGGTATGGTCGTTCCAATCGTTTGGATTTGTTTTGCCAGCAATCGTGAAACTGCTGCTTAACTCAATCCACTTTTGCGTACGCACTAAATCAAACCACCGGTATCCTTCTCCAAAATATTCGCGCACTCTTTCGGCCAATATGTAGTTGATATCAATGCTTGCTGGCGTTGCTGCAATCATGGCGGCACTGTTATCTTGTACTTTTGTTACGTTATTCCCATTATCCCAACGCCACTTTCCAGCACGCGCACGAATTACATTAATTAATCCTCTCGCTGTTCCATCATTTGCATATGTGCCGCCAATTGCGCGCGTGGTAGCACCTTTTACAGCTGCTTCGGCAGCTACAAAAAACAATTCTGAAAATTTAGCCACTGGGAATGGACGTGTAAGACTGCCATTCGGACTTCCTAAACCGCCATTGTTATCGGTACGATACGGTCCTAATTTCCAGTTAGCAGGATAACAAATTCTACTAAAATTACTTGGTTCAACCACAAAATCAGGTCTTCCCGGTAAAACGCCTGCGCCTGCTGTACTGTTAAAAGTTGGATGGCTATAATTTACGCCGCCTACATCGGTATTTAAGAATGTTAAAACCGGATCACCATTCGCAATTGGTAGGTAGTTGGTTCCGTATAAAAAGCTTGGAGTTGCTCCATTTACTTTTATACCTGCTTCTATAAAATTGGCACGATAGCGTGTTACAAACGTACCATCGTATCTTGAATCATTCGTTTTATCAGCAAAGGTCACTTTAAAAATAGCCTGCGGAGGTGCTAGCATGGTCCAAGGGCGACCTAACGATTGCGTGGCTGCACGTTGAACAGAGTTTACCACCGACCACGAAGTTGGAGAAGTACTGCTTTTTAAACCGGTGTAGTTCCATTGCCAAAACCATTGCGCAAAACTGTCGGTTCCAAAACCTCCTCCACTATAACCCAAATCTCCTCCATTATATGTACTGCTTGCTTGTGTATGATCGGCATACAACATGGTTTCATTGTTTCGATCGTTTACAGCATTGTGGATATCGTAAAACGTTGGTTGTAAACCTGCAGACCCTGGGTTTTCAATGGCTGCTGCTGCTACCGTATAAGCCTCATTAAAATACCATTGTGCCGTTTTTCCATTCGGATCGGTACGATCAGCTTGTGGGTAGGTTGGAATATTGTTCGGGTTTTGCAACCACCATCCGTAGGTTAAATATGCTTTTGCCAAATATAAACGAGCCAGTGTTTTGGTTACACCACCTACCACACGCCCTGAGGTAGGTAATTTATCAATTGCAACCAATAAATCAGGAAAAATTCCTTTTGTATATACTTCAGGTACGGTATTGCGTTTTGACGTTCGCAAGGTTGACGTATTAAATTTCAGTTCACCAGCACCTAAATCTAACGGTACACCGCCGAAAGTTTGCACCAACAAGAAATAATCAAACGCTCTGAAAAAACGTGCTTCTGCAATTAAAGCTTCCGACACGCCTACCGCGGCTCCGTTTTCAATTACACCATTTGCCGTATTGATGTTTGGAAAAGCAGCTCCCCATAAAATACCGGTATTACTACTCGCTGGATCTATAACGCCTACGCCTGAAAAGTCAAGATTTTTAACATTTCCATCCGAATTTTGTCCCCAGGTAGCTTCATCCGTACTTATTTCATTGGAGTTTAGAAAATAGCCATTTCCAAACATTAATCTTAAATGTGCATACTGAGAAGTGATTCCTCCCTGTACACCCGCTTCTGTTTTAAAATACTCAGGGGTAAAAATACTACGAGGTTGTTCATCAAGCACCTTTTTACATCCTCCGAGGATGAATATGGATAACAAGGTTAATCCAAAATATTTTTTATCAAACCATTTCATAGTCTTCGATTTTAAAATGTCACATTAAGTCCAAAAATGTAATTTCTGGTGGTAGGTGTATTGTAGCCTACGGTTAGCAATCTTCTTTGTCCATAGCCATAAGCAACCGCCATGTTGGCTCCGTCATTTGCAAAACTGTTTGGTTCAGGATCCATTCCAGACTCTTTGTAATATGGAGAAAAGAGTACAAATGGGTTTTGAGCCGTCGCATATAAACGCATTCTTTTAATTCCTGCGGCTTTAATCCATTTACCTGTAAAATTATATCCTAATGATATGGTACGAATTTTTAAGTACGAACCGTCAAAATAACCTAATGTTGAACCATATTTCGGGTTATTGCTATTTTTTGGACCTAATGGATCTGGATATTTAGCATTTGGATTATCCGGTGTCCAGTAATCGATGTCAATTTGTCCACGACGACCATCTTCTAAATTCAGATAGCCGTTCGATCCATACAATGTACTATTTAAAATTCCCCCCTCTTGAAAACTCGCCACTACGCTTAAATCGATATTTTTATAGGCAACGCGTGTATTAAATCCGCCTTGGAAATTAGGATCAGCTTTCAAAATTTGTCGATCATCTGAACCAATAATTCTTGTGGGAGAACCATCTGCATTGTATCCACCGGTATACAACACTTTAACCATTCCTGGCAGTCCCGCAGGGCCTTCGTATTGTTTTACCGCAGCAGCTTCATTTGCCTGCCAGATACCCACTTTTTGAAAATCATAGATCACATTTAACGGTTGACCTACGAATAACCAGTTAGCTTCGTCTCGCATTTGCCCTGAAGCCAAACTCACAACTTTATTTACATTTCTGTAGAAATTAAGTCCCGCTTCCCACGTCCAGCCACTTTCACTTTGGATAATGGTACCGTTTAATGAAATCTCGAATCCTTTATTTTGGGTAGCCCCTACATTACCGGTGTAACTGCTTACACCCGATGTAGACGGTAAACCAACGCTTAACAATAGATCATTGGTTTTGGTAATATAGCCTTCTACTGTACCCGATAAGCGATTATTGAATAAAGAAAAATCCAATCCGATGTTTTGAGTTTCGGAGTACTCCCATCCTAAATCAGGATTTGGCAATTCTGTTACGTAATATCCATTTGCATTCGTAGCACCATAATTGTACGGCCTAACACTTAAACGACCTAAAGTTGCATAAGGCGCTACCGATTGATTTGATGTTTGACCATAGCCAAGGCGCAACTTTAAATTATTCAACCACGTTACATTTTGCATAAAGGCCTCTTTTTGGATATTCCATCCTACCGAAACAGCTGGATAACTGTTCCATTTATGTCCTGGAGCCAATCTTGATGAAGCATCGCTTCTAAACGTTGCGCTAATCATGTATTTATCTAAATAAGAATACATAACGCGCCCCATGAACGACATCAAACCACTTTGCCAGTACGATTGATTATTTGGATCAATGGTAATATCATCATTGCTTCCAGTAGAAGTTTGGCCGAGGTTAAAATACTGGAAACTATCTCCAGCCAAATTTCTTCTTCCAATGGCCGAGCTGTTTGAGGTAATTTGCTCTGAAGAATAAAGCGCTGTTACATTCAATTTATGTTTTTCTGCAAATGTTTTATCGTACGTAAGCACATTTTCAATTGCCCATTGGGTCATTAAACTGTTGTTAACAGAAGCCGTATTCGGGTTTAAGGCATCCGAACTAAATACACCTATTCCGGTATAACTTCCGGTATTGTTTACACGGTAGTTACCTCCTAAGTTTAAGCGATATTTCAATCCCTCTACACCCGGAATTTTCAACTCACCGTAGGCCGAGTTGTACGACCCAAAACCTTTTGTACGGTTTACATATTTATCGCCAAGGTTATTCATCACATCCTTGGTATACACCCATTGTACATCTTGAGGCATTGTTACCACGCGTTTAGTCGTACCGTCGGCATTAAAAGGATTTGCTATTGGCGACATGCTCAACACGCCATACATACCAATGCTTGCTCCATCCGTAACAGCGTAATTGGTATTGGTTGTGAAACCAACGCGCAAATATTTACCAATCTCTTGATCAACAGAAGCACGTAAAGAAATTCTACTATAATCTGATAAAGGAATTGGTGATTCATCGTTGTAATATCCAACACCTACTTTATAGTTACCTCTATCGGTTCCGCCAGAAACACTTACATCGTGATTTTGAACGCTCGCACTGCGATAAAAAAGATCTTGCCAATCGGTATTGGTTGCCCCGGTAATATCTTCATCAATACCCGGCACATTATTTAATCCAGCTCTTTTTCTAAAAGCAATGTATTTATCCGCTTGCATCATCGGATATTTTACCACATCCTTTAAGCCATAATAACCGCTATAAGCGATTTGAGCCGATTGATTTCTACTTCCTTTTTTCGTTGTGATCAAAATGACACCGTTTGCACCACGCGAGCCATAAATTGCGGTTGCAGAAGCATCTTTCAAGATATCCAATGTTTGAATATCATCTGTACTGATGTCGGCAATGGTACCTCCAAAAGGAATTCCATCCAATACAATTAAAGGATCGTTTTCTGCATTGATGGAACGTGTACCACGGATACGAATTTGCATAGTGGCACCTGGCTTAGTAGAGGTCTGCGTAATTTCTACCCCTGCAACACGACCTTGTAAAGCCTGCGAAATGTTTGGAGCAGGAACTTCATTCAATTTAGCTCCGCTGATAGAGGCTACCGATCCGGTAATGGCTTCTTTACGTTGCGTACCGTAACCAATAACCACTACATCTTGTAAATTTTTGGTATCGGTATTTAAGGTAATCGTCAAATTTGTTTGACCTTTAACTTGTTTTTCTTGTGTTATGTAGCCAATAAATGAGATTTCAAGTGTAGCATTGGCTGGTGCCGATAATTGAAAATTCCCCGAACCATCGGCTGTAGTTCCAGTTGTCGCGCCTTTAACTTTAATAGATGCACCTGGGATGGGTTGGCCAGAAGATTCAACGATTTTACCGCGAATCGTAATATTTTGCGCGTAAAGCGACAGGGAAAACAGCGTTAACAACAGCATCCCCATAAAAGAAACTAGTTCTTTTTTAGGAAGCCTGTTAATCCCGATTACCTTCTGCTGTTGGTAAACAGTACTTTGCATAGCCTTAGTTTAATTGTTAAGAAATAGGTTTATTTTGGTTAAAAAAAAATCTCAGACCTGAATCCAAAATTCTATAGTACTAATGTAGAAACTTTTTTTAAAAAATGTAACCGATTTCAAAAAAAAATTTAATTTTATCGAAACACCTGTTATAGAATGTGTATTTTTATTTTACAATGGCAACAAAAAACAAAGAAATAACGATTTATGATCTTGCAAGCAAGCTAAATATCTCTACAGCAACGGTTAGTAGAGCACTTAAAGATGATTCAGTAGTTAGCAAGAAAACTAAAAAGAGAGTTTTTGAACTTGCAGAAGAGCTGGGCTACCGCACCAATCACTTCGCTAGAAACCTGCGAATGCAAGCAACAAATACAATCGGTTTCATGGCACATGAATTAAACAGTAACTTTATCAACTCCGTTTTGGCTGGCGTAGAGAAGGTTGCCACCGAAACAGGATACGACATTATTATTGCCCACTCGGCCGAACATTACAGCCGCGAAGTAGCCAACGCCAAGAATCTTTTCCAACGTAGAGTAGATGGCATTATCGCCTCTCTTTCTTTTGACTCCAAAAACTTGGATCATTTTAAACCGTTTTTTGATAAAAATGTACCCGTCATCTTTTTTGACCGTGTAGAAAGAAATTTTGGCAATACGGTAGTCGTCATCGACAATTACCAATGCGGATATGAAGCAACCAAACATTTAATTGAGCAGGGCTGCACACGCATTGCACATATCACCTCCAGCTTGGAACGAAATGTATATTCCGACCGTTTTAGAGGCTATCGCGACGCCTTGGCCGATCATAAAATCAAATTGAATGAGCAAATTGTCATTGTTGACGACCTCAGCGAAAGCGCCGCCATTCATTCGGCCAATAAAATAATTAAAATGAGTCCGCGGCCCGACGGCATCTTCATTGCCAGTGACTTTGTTTCGGCCGTATGTATTCGAACCTTTAAAGAACATAACATCCGAATTCCGGAAGATATCGCCATTGTAGGCTTTAACAACGACGCCATTGCCTACTTAATTGAACCAACGCTAACCACCATAAACTATCCGGGTAAGCAAATGGGGGAAGTGGCAGCAAGAAGCCTAATTAGCCACTTAAAGGGCGAAGGAGACATCCAAAACATCAATACCATTGTGATCAATTCTGAACTTATCGTACGGAAATCATCTTTAAAGAGTGGAAAAAAAGAATAATACAACCGATTACAAAATTTTTGTACAATTTTTGTCGATTTTTAAAAAAAAGAAGATACTCCACATAAAACACGCGCGCCAATGCTTTGGAAATTCTACTTCCTGAGCAGATGGTGGTGTCGTGCATGTAAAATCCCTTTCCCTTCATAATCAACGAATAATTGATTTACATCTTCCATTCATTATCTTATCTTTGCATTTCAATTTTAATATTCCCACTGCGTGATTAATGTAAATAACATTTCCGTTTCTTTCGGCGGAACTACGCTCTTTAGCGATGTAACCTTTTCGATTAATGAAAATGACAAAATAGCCCTGATGGGCAAAAATGGAGCCGGAAAATCGACTCTTTTGAAAATTATTGCCGGAGCATCCAATCCTACTTCAGGAAATGTAACAGGCCCAAAAGAAGCTGTAATTGCCTACCTACCGCAGCACTTACTTACACAAGATAATGTAACAGTTTTCGAAGAAACAATGAAAGCCTTCGATGAGGTACATAAAATGCAAACGGAGCTTGACGAGCTGAACGAGCAACTTACTACCCGAACCGACTATGATAGCGACGATTACATGAAAGTAATTGAACGCGTTTCGGAATTAAGCGAACAGTTTTACTCGCTTGAAGAAACCAATTACGATGCTGAGGTAGAAAAAGTACTTAAAGGATTGGGCTTTGAACGAAAAGATTTTACACGTCAAACTTCTGAATTTTCTGGTGGATGGCGCATGCGTATCGAATTAGCAAAAATCTTGTTAAAAAAACCTGATTTAATCTTATTGGATGAGCCAACCAACCACATGGATATTGAAAGTATTCAGTGGTTAGAAGATTTTTTAATTAACTCGGCCAAAGCCGTGATGGTCATCTCACACGATAGGGCTTTTGTAGATAACATAACCAACCGCACCATCGAAGTAACGATGGGCCGAATCTACGATTACAAAGCAAAATACAGCCATTACCTTCAATTACGTGCCGACAGACGTGTTCATCAGCAAAAAGCGTACGAAGAACAACAACGTTTCATTGCCGACAATCAGGAATTTATCGATCGTTTTAGAGGTACTTATTCTAAAACCTTGCAGGTACAATCGCGCGTAAAAATGTTGGAGAAATTAGAAGTCATCCAAATTGATGAGGTAGATACATCTGCATTACGCTTAAAATTCCCTCCTTCACCGCGCTCGGGTCAATACCCTGTAATGGTTGAAGAGTTAACTAAAGCGTATGGCGACCACGTGGTATTCGAAAAAGCATCTATGGTAATTGAACGAGGAGAAAAAGTTGCTTTCGTGGGTAAAAATGGAGAGGGTAAATCGACGATGATTAAAGCCATTATGGGCGAAATTGATGTCGAAGGTGGATTAAAAGTAGGCCACAATGCTAAAATTGGGTACTTTGCACAAAATCAGGCAGCTCTATTGGATGAAAACTTAACGGTTTTCGACACCATTGATCAAATTCCATTGACCGATGGCACCATTAAAATTAAAGATCTTTTAGGTGCTTTTATGTTTAGTGGCGATGATACCACCAAAAAAGTAAAAGTGCTTTCAGGTGGAGAAAAAACACGTTTGGCCATGATTAAATTACTACTTGAGCCTGTAAATGTTTTAATCCTGGATGAGCCTACCAATCACCTCGACATGAAAACAAAAGACATTATTAAAGATGCCTTGAGAGATTTTGATGGCACCTTAATCTTAGTGTCTCACGACCGTGATTTCCTAGATGGATTGGTAAACAAAGTGTTCGAATTTGGCAACAAACGCGTGAGAGAACACTTTGAAGATATTAAAGGATTCTTGGCTTACAAAAAGATGAACAGCATCAAAGAGTTTGAACAAAGCAAATAAAATCACATCAAAAAATACACTTGCTGAATAAAAGCGTCAATAAAAATCCCTGCAAACTTCAATTTGCAGGGATTTAAAAGCTTTCTGGATAAAAGTATCCTCACGGGAAAATCTCATATCCCTTTATGAGCATATACTAGATATTCATGCACATAGCACTTCAAATAGTGTAAGATTAGTAACAATTAATGGCTTCGCATCAACAAATCATCCAAGTCTGTGAAAGGAAAGAGAAACGAGCTCTCTTCCTATTTAGAAGAAAATAAAACGGGCCACTCAGGTGCAATATTTACCTGTACCTCCATACAAATTTAGACATAAAAAAACCGCCTGGTCACCACAACCAGACGGTAACAACTAAACCTAACGATTAATGATTGTGTGTTTCACTGATTTCAAATCCAAAAAGGGTCATTCGAACCGGATTTGCGCTTACTTTGTGTTTAACAACATCGCCATCTTCTAAATTAATTTGCAGAACTTCGCCCAAAGTTGGCATAGCGATGTATCCATATTGTGCCGTGGCTTCTAGAATGGGTTTGTACGTATCTGCCGAAGCTACCGCTCCAATTACCGCTATTTCCTTTTTTAAGGCTCCGGTATTTAGATTATATATTTTCAATTTGCCGTCTAAAGTTAAAAGCACTAGATTTTCACCAGCATAATCTACCTTACATTGAAAAGCATCGGCCGCAGCATATATTGGCGTAATTTTATTAGCGGCAACATCAACCAAATAGGCCCCTTTTGCGGCACTATATCCTATAAACTTTTTAGCTTTTTTGGCATATAAAACTGTACCCAAACGCGCAGCCCCAAAACCCGCTGGATTTTCTATAAAAGTTTGTGTACCATCTTGTTTTACGACCAAGATCCCTCCAATTTGATTTGTGGCATCTTTATACGCTCCAAATACACCCGTCGTACCATCTGTAGCATTTCCATGAATTGATCCAACCGTTAATGTTGAAGGATATTTAACTGTACCATCTGCATTAACCACCATTACACCATTTGGTGAAACACCCGCTCCAGTAGATTTAGTTACCGCAAATGTACTGTTAACAAAAGGTGTCATAGCCCCATGGTGTGCAAACAAACCCATATTAATTTGTCTGAATTTTCCATTTGCTGTGCTAAAATCGGCATCTGAAGCAGTACTTATAGTTCCTGAGTTATCGTTGAAAATCATCGTTTGAGTTCCGTAACTGATGAAGTGTGCCGGTTTTAAACCATCCGATGTGAATGTAGTCATTGCGGCAGCGCCATCCACATCCACGTGATCGTCATGCAATCTCAAACCACTGTTAAAAATCTCAACAAGATTGTTTGCGCCGTTAAGAATAGCCACGTGTCTTCTTGATGCAGTTGCATACAGCGTGCCCAATGGAAATTTCGCAATATAATTGGTTACTTTTGCTTGCGAAGGATCTATCATACTCAAGGTCGTAGTGTTTTGATCAGCTACCATTAAGCGTACAAAAGTGTGCTCACCTTCATGATGATGTTCGTGCTCTTCCTCAGGATTATGATCTTTCTTACATGAAAAAAAAGTAGTTGTAGCAAGTAAAACTAAGCTTAGCGCTTTTAAAATTGATGACTTTTTCATTTTTTTGAAATTTTGGATTATGGATGATGTTATTTAATTTTTATACTGATTCCTTGGATGGTTTGCCATCCTTCTTTATCGGTTAACCGGATTAAGAAATGATAATCTCCAGGATCCACATTTGCAGGTATCTCAATTGGCTGATTCATTTCGTAGGTGTTCAATCCGGCAGGAATGGCAAACGTCTTAATTAATAAAAAAGGATTTACCGGTGTTTTTTGGGAACCCAGACCACAGTCATTTACCTCCGTACTATGGTTATGATGATCGAAGTTGTGGTGAATGTCAATACTTGAAGAACCCAACGCGCGATTGTCATTAAACTTGGCTCGAAAAACGAATGTTTGTCCGCGTTGCAACTCACTGCACTGCTGAGGAAACGAGTTGGGCGTTAATTCAATAACCGGATATTCGGTATCAACTTCTTTTTCTTTCTTACAAGACTCGAATGCCAACAAAACAAGTACCGTCAGCATCAATGCTATTTTATTTATTTTCATATGGTTTTAATTTTTGCTCAGCCAATTTTTTCTGGATGAGCAGTTATATTGATTAAGGAATTAATTTAATTTCTCTGTATTCAAAGGTTCCCATCTTATGTGTGGTGTTTTCATAAATCAGTACACACCAATAATCACCACCCTCCCATGAAATGGAGTTTCCATGCTTATCTTTTGTAACTTCTCCTACTATCATGCCTGGTGCACCTGTTACCCTCTAGGTTGTTGTGTTCGCAATAGACGTATGCTCTCGCGTTTCATAAACGATTACTTTGCTGGAATCAATTGCCCGGAAAAACAGGAAGGTTTTCTTTGGTCCATATCCTTATTTTTCTCTTTTCTTCCGTTTTTGTTCCGTTTTCATCCATTATCGTAATAATAAAATCGTATTCACCCTCGACAGCAGCGCTAGGAATATCAAAATGCTTATGGATGTTCGTGTTCTTGGCACCTTTATATTGCGGCCATGTAACAGTAAGCGACCAAGGTGCAGAGTAGGTGCCTCCGACTTTTTGAAGGATTTTTACCTCTACCATGTCGATTTTATCGCCAGCTATTACATCTGCATTAAAATGAAAATCTTGCCCAATAATGCCAATCTCACTATTGTTTAATCCGATTTCAATGTTTTCAATCGTTGGTTTAGCTAATTCTGCTTCCGACTGATCTTTTTTACACGCGGTAAATCCGATAGCAACGACCAAAAAAAGTGTTAAAATTTTTGTTGTTTTCATGTATTTATTATTTGTGAATATTAAAGGGAACTTTTACCGACAGCACTATATTTCTTCCCTGCTCGGGCATGTCAATCAATCGATAAAAACTGGTGTGCTGAAAATATTTGGTGTTTAGTAAATTCTGTACCTGAAGGCTTAGCGTAATCTTTTCGTTGTTCCAGTTGAAACGTGTTCCGGCCTGTAGATTAATCAAATGATAACCATCTGTCTTTTTCTCAGGTGGTACAATTCTATTTTGTGTGGCTGTTATACGGTAATCGAGCGAGAAGAAAGTATTATCGGCCCAACTGGCCATCTTTGGTTCGTAGGTAGCGTTAAACAATACAGATGCAGGTGGAGCAAATGGCAAACCAAAGCCTTGCTTGTCGCCCGATAATTGAATGGCATATAAGTACTCCCCTAAAGCAGAAATATTGAGGTTATTTAATAAGTTATACTCCACTTGCAATTCCGCTCCATAGCGCAGCACTTCACTTTCCTGGTATTCAAAAACCTGATTGCCGGCCCCGTAGGCATAATCGTGATAAGGTGTGGGGTTGAGGTAGATGTAGTTCGGAAAATAATTGAAAAAAGGAGTAAACTGAATTGTAAATTTATCAGGCCTCCAGCCTAAAACGACATCGGCCTGATACGATTTTTCAGGACGGAGACTCGCATTTCCCTTTTCGTAGCTGTAATAATGATAATTTACCCCATTTGCGCCCAACTCTTTTGCTATAGGCATTCTAAAACTCTTGCCTACATTAAATTTGAAAGAGATTTCATCTTCGGTATAATTGGCCCCCGCCGACCATACCAAACTGTTAAAAGTTCGATGAAGGTTGCTTGCACGTTGTAAATAGGCCTTACTTCCATCTTCTAGGGTAGATTCGAACCAATCATTGTATTCATTTAAATGGATATCCCCGTAATCGTAGCGCAAAGCCCCTAAAAGCTTCCAATGCTCATTAATTTTATAATCGTCAAAAACAAAGCTTCCAATAGTAAGTTGTTTAAATGCAGGAATTAAAAAACCCCATCCTCCAATTTTATTGTTCTGATATTCGGCATTGACACCCATGTTTAATTGATGCCTTCCTAAGATTAACTTATCTTTAAAAGAGCCCAGAAACGTAGATTTATCATAATGACGCTCCAAATCCTGAGGAATAGCCAACCAATTAGGATAAATGGCGGGCATAAAACCATGGTTTACATATTGGCTGTTTTCATCTCGATAATTTCGCTGATACCCCAAAGACACATTAAAATCGTGTTTTCCCTGATGCCAATCGGTTTGATTAATCACCTTAAAATGGTTTACCGTTTGATTTGGCAGCATCATGTCGCGCGAGGAATCATCATGACTCGCATCCACTCTACGCGGCTCTAAACCATGTGCATTTGCAAAAAAGCCACTTTTAGAATAGAGATTGCTGATATAAAAAATAGACTTCAAATGTTCGCTTGCATACCCCGTTGTCAAATGCAAATTTTGCTCGCTACCTGCCGTATTACGAACATGATTTTTATAGAGTACTACCGGATAATTGTACACATTTACCACATCTGTAGGCACGCGATAATCGCCATAATTTTGATACGTATAACGCGTATCAAATAAAAAATGCTTACTGCGTCCTCTTAAATTAAAAGAACCGCCCCATTGATTAGTATTGCTTTTGGCAACTAAATCTACACTACCGTTTAATGAATTTTCTTTTGGCAAAGCCGATGGAGTAACGTCAATTGCTCCTCCAATAGCATCTGAGCCATACATAAAAGAGGCAGCTCCTTTAATGATGCGAATGTCGCCGGTGGCAAATTGATCTACTTCCAAGCCATGGTCGGCCCCCCATTGTTGGCCCTCGTGCTTCATACCTTTATCGAGCACCAACACCCTGTTAAAACCCAAACCTCGTATCAAAGGTTTAGACTGTCCTGAACCAATGCCTATGCTTTTTACACCGGGCTGTCTGGATAGAGTTTGCATTAAACTTCCACCCAAATTACGCTGAATAAACGATTGCCTTATCAGTTCAGTGTTTAGGTTGGCTGATTGGTGATAAACAGAAGCAGACTTATCTTGAACATTTACCTCTTCCAATTGATGCACCAAAGGATGTAAATGAAACACTCTTAACCGACGATTGGCCTGTACAGCAATCGTCAGGTGTTGATAGCCAAGCGCCACAATATGTAACTCTCCACCCTCATTAGGTAATGTTAGCGAAAAAACGCCATTGCTATCCGTCCTAGTCTCCGTTTTTGTATCCAAAAGCATAACGGTAGCCCCCACAATAGGCTTGTTTCCATGGGCAACAACGATCGCCTTAAAATTCTGCTGGGCATGCGCTGTAATATAAAGCGCAACACCAAGCACAAACGTGCAAAGTTTCTTCATTAAAAAACTGCCAAAAAATGGCCTAAATAAAAAAATGAGTAAATTATTTGGGGCATAGAAAAAGCCCATTCCGCGTCGATGAATTAAAAAATTAAACCATCAAGCAGCGAAAAACCCCTCAGAAAGGACGCAATATGCCTTAAATGGGGAAAAGATTAAGAAATAACAGGAGGACCTTTATTTGTCCAAGTATGAACGGCGCGTTCAAAAAGTTGTTGTTGATAACCCGTGATCATTTTTACTTCTTTGGTAGCAAAACAGGTTACCATTATAGGTGAAGGTGTTTCTTGAAATTCTATGTGTTTATGAATCACAAAATCACAGATAGAACAATCGTTTTCATCTTCAGTTAAGAGCTGCTTTGCAGAACTTTTCTCAAGTGAGACATACTTCTTCGCAGAAGAATGTGAATGAAAATGAATCGAAGGCAGTATTTGTAATGCTGAAAATACCAGCAAAAGCAACCAGATTAATGAAATTTGAGCCTTCTTATTCACGGCCACAAAACTAGTAAAAAATATTAATCTTTTTAAATCCAACAAAAAAGTGACTGAAATTTCATGCAATTCTAAGGGCGATGTTGCATTCCTATCCTATACATTCATACTATCAATGGTTAAATCTTCCTAGCGGTTTACAAAAGGATGCCCTACTATTACTTTTAACTAAAATACCTTAGAACTTATACCATAAATACTTACTTTTACAATGTGAAAATCCTTGCCTTATTTCTGAGCATCCTGGTAATTACATTGACCATTACACCTTGCTGCGCCATGGAAGAATCAACACAGGATTCTTACCAAAAGGAAACACACACAAACACCACTCAAGAGGATGATTGTTGCAAAGAATGTTCGCCGTTTTATGTTTGTGGAACCTGCACCGGATTTATCCTTACAGCAAAGCAACTTTCTTCGATTGTACCTCCTTTAATAACGGTAAAACAACACAATACACTTTATATTTCCGCTCCGCTACCACTTATTTCCCTGGCTATTTGGCAACCTCCTAAGCTTATTTAGCTTTTCCTACCAATCCAAACGGATATATTTATCGACATTATTATTTAAATACACATCATGAAAAGAACGATTGTGCTTTTGGTTATGCTGTTGTGTACAGCTCTGACCTATGCTCAAAATTCATATAATGCAGTCATCAAAGATGCAAAAACAAATCAGTTGCTCCGCGGAGCGACCGTAAAAGTGCAAGGAACCTCTCTAAGCATTGCCTCAGACAATAATGGTTCTGTTACAATCAACGGAATAAACGCTGGACAACAAGTAATTCAAATCAGCTATCAAGGCTTTAAAACACAAAGAGATACCTTAGTTTTTCCACTTGCAGATAGCTCAGTAATAGTTGTTTTATTGGAAGAAGAAGAGGAAGAAGAATTGGAAGAGATAATTGTTTCCGCTACCCGAAGCAGCCGAACCATCGACAACATACCCACGCGGATTGAAGTCATTTCTGGAGAAGAATTAGAAGAAAAGGGAAACATGAAGCCCGGCGATATTCGTATGCTCTTAGCAGAAAGTACAGGAATTCAGACTCAACAAACTTCTGCAACCAGCGGCAATTCGGCCATACGGATTCAAGGTTTAGATGGAAAATACACGCAAATCATCCGCGATGGCTTTCCTTTATATTCGGGATTTTCTAGTGGCCTCGGGCTGCTTCAAATTGCTCCGCTCGATCTTCAACAGGTGGAAGTAATCAAAGGTTCATCTTCTACCCTGTATGGTGGAGGGGCAATTGCGGGCTTGGTGAATCTAGTTTCTAAAAAACCTATTGACGAACGCCAACTCAATTTTATGTTAAACGGGACCTCTGCTTTAGGCTTAGATGCAAGTGCTTTTTATAGTCAAAAGTTCACTAAAGTCGGTATTACCGTTTACGGAGCATACAATACAGGAACGGCTTACGATCCTTCAGACGTTGGACTTACTGCTATACCCGATTTTGATCGATTTACACTTAATCCCAAACTCTACTTTTATTTAAATGAGGCTACGACGCTTATTGCAGGAATTAACGCAACAAACGAAAAAAGAACCGGTGGTGATATTTTATACCTAAAAGGAGAGGGAAGTGCGGCTCATTCTTATTTTGAAGAAAACAAAACAGGTCGCTACAGTTCACAAATTGAACTTACACACGCCATTAGTCAAAATCAGAAATTAACCTTGCGCAATTCGTTTAGCTATTACAATCGCTCCATTGGCATGCCCGATTATCTTTTTTCTGGCGTTCAGCGTTCAACCTATAGCGAAGCAAATTACCAGCACGTTGGCGAAAAGGCCGACTGGGTATTTGGCCTTAATTTTTTGACCGACACTTTTAAAGAAGATGTGCAGGATAATGCTTTACCACGAGACTATAATTACACAACAATCGGCGCATTCGCTCAAAACACTTGGAATTTGTCTGAAAAAATCAATATAGAATCGGGCATACGCGGCGATTACCATAATGAATACGGATTTATGTTCTTGCCACGAGTATCAGCCTTATGGAAAATTAACGACCATTTGTCAACCCGTCTTGGTGGAGGATTAGGCTATAAAGCACCGACTGTTTTTACGGAAGAAGCCGAACGAATCCAATTCAGAAACGTGTTGCCTCTTGATGTAGCCAACTCTAAAGCCGAGCGGTCGTATGGCGCCAACTACGATATAAACTACCGTACTTCATTGTTTAACGATAAAGTGGGCTTCAACATCAACCAAATGTTTTTCTATACGTTTATTAATAACCCCATCCTTTTGACCTCAGCCACCAATGGAACCCTATTGTATCAACAACCTAACGGAAATATAGAAACCAAGGGAATGGAAACCAATATCAAATTTACGCTTGACAATTTTAAGCTATTTGTGGGATACACTTTTGCCGATGTAAAACAACAAATAGAAAATTCGAGTACTACATATCCGCTTGTTTCAAAACACCGACTAAACAACGTACTCATGTATGAGGTAGAGGACAAATGGAAGATTGGCCTGGAAGCGTATTATTTCAGCAAACAACAGCTCAACGATGGTGCCACTGGTAAAAGCTACTGGACTACAGGTTTCATGGCAGAAAAAATTTGGGATCGCTTTTCAATTTTTATAAACTTTGAGAATTTTAGCGACACGCGACAAACTAAGTTTGATACGATTTATACAGGAAGTATAACCAATCCTGTTTTTCGTGACATTTATGCTCCGTTGGATGGTTTTGTTGTTAATGGGGGTATAAAGCTAAGACTCTAGTCATCGATCAAAGTGATATTTTGGGGGATTAGTTATTCACGGAAAGTAGGAACTCATATGTTCACGAAAAGGAGAAGATTAATCTTTTGCCCACAGTTATCCAAGAAGCCCTGAACTTATCTTACTGTTCTATATCTGACATTTTAAGCATTTCTTCATAAAAACTCTTTGGATTTTTTCGACAATTGTTTTTATTCTTCCAAATATCCATCAAACCTATGTTAAACGCTCATAGAATTCTGATGGTTACTTTTTAAGGGGCGACTAAATAATCAGGGAATGCAAAATCTTCAGCTTTGAGGATTTTGCATTCTTGAATTCTTCAGAACCGTAAAACGAACTTATGGTTTGGATGCTATGCGCTTGGATATCGGCCGACTGCTTTTAAAAATGTCGCGAAATCCTCTGTAGGGATACTCTTGCACCATTTTTATTTTTACTTATTTCTGCGGCTTCCATAAAGGCTAACACCTCTAAAGTTTCTATAGGGCTTACTGGTGGAATCCCTGTATTGAAAAATTTAACAATTTCTATTAGTAAAGGTTGATAACCTAAATATGGCCCTAACTGAATCGTTTCTTTTTCAGTAAAACAAACTCCCCCAAAATCTGCTGTACTGATTCTAGTCCCTCTAAATGTACCTAGTCTACCATCCTCCCAAACGCCTACCACTACCTCCATATTGTTTTGATAATATCGCGTTAGCTCTTTACAACCTGTACCCATAACTGCAAATAAAATTTCTACGCCATGTATAGCGTACCAAAATAAGTCGGAATGAGAAGGCTCTATGGTTGCAGGGCTATAGCTATCAGCAGCTAAAACTTTTCCATAACCACCATTTCTAACCTTTTTTACCGCATTCATAAAACGTAGTGATGAGGCTGAAAAAACTGGGACATTATACTTTTTAGACGCCTCAAAGATAGAGACACCGTCCTTTAACGAAGCGGCTAAGGGTTTATCTATAAACAAGGGCTTACCTGCTTTAATCACTTCCAAGGCTTGCTCTAAATGCAGGCGTCCATCATTGGTTTCTAAAAGAACGACATCAACCTCTTTAAGTAGCGCTGCAATTGATGTACATATTTTTACTTGATAGCGCTGAATTTCTTCCATTTGTTTCGGAATTCGTTCCTTACTTAGCGCTAAATCTTTACTCCCATATGGATATGCAGCAACAACCTTATAACCGTCAAAAACAGCATCGGCATCTACAGCATTGAGCAATTTTGTGAAGGCTATACTATGACTAGTATCTAACCCAATAATACCCACTCTTTTCCCTCTTGTCTCTTGAGCAAAAGATAGCTTGGACAAAAAGGGAGATATTCCCAAAAGACTCATTTTAAAGATAAAATCCTTTCGATTTAACGTGCTGCTAATCATATCATGGACGTTCTATTGTAATCGTTCTACTTGCATTTCCGTTTTGGGTAAAGGCTCTTAATTTAAGAATGCCTTTAGCAGAAATAGATTGCTTATAAAGTTCACTTTGATCATTAGGTTCATCACCGTTTGTGGTATATCTAATAATTAACCCTGGAAACTGCACATTTGCGTTTACCTTATCTTGATCAACAAGCACACCCGGTGGTGGTACTCGAAAATTAAATCCTTTCTTATAATGCGATAAACGGTTCATTTCACGTTTACCCACAATGTTTGCAAAACGGCTCCAATCTTTAAGATACAGGTGCCAAGATAGTGTGCTATCCGCTTCTTTAGACCAATTGGGTTCTTCAGACCAGGCTCTTTCTGCATAGGCCATTAACTTAGGCAGTAACATATATTGCATACTTTGCGGATTGTAAATTTTCTCAGCCCATAACTGGCTTTGTATACCTATAATATTTTTTTTGCCTGCTGGTGTTAGGCGTTCTTTCCCCTTCAAAATAGATCGATCTAGTAAGTTGCCATCAACAGACTCCTTTGCCGTTTTATAATAATCAAAAGGAGAGAAATAGAATGGCTTATCGGTATCTACATAAGATCCCCAATATAAACCAGGCTCAAAGGTGTCTTTTTGATAGGCCAGATCGAAATAATAATTGCTTACGGCAGATAGCACTACCTGATACCCTGCATTTGCTAACCTGTAGGCTAAATCTTCGGAACCACCACCCCACACGTTATTCCATACATAAGCCCTAAAATTTTGTCCTATAAAATCAGGATTAGCAATATAACTCACTTTATCGCCTTCTCTCACTTTCCTCATCGCTACTTCCTCCCATCCTGCCAAATGCAATTTCTTTGCTTTTAATATGTCATTTGCCTTCGTTAAATAGTAATACCATAAATCGTCGTTTGAACGAATGTTTTCTTTCTTCATCAATTCAAGTACAGCTGGAGATTTTTCCCACACCCCTCGTGGCACTTCATCTCCACCCATATGCACAGTATTTAATGGCGCATCTGCTTTTTTATAGAGAGAAATTAACTCGTCAATAACAGTATTTAGGAAACGATAGGTAGATGGCAATGCTACATTCATCACATTATCATTGTAGCCTTGTACAGATTTATAAACCGATTGATCCAAAGTATCTCTCAGTAAATATTCGATAGCCTCGGCATGCTTTCCTTGCTTTTTCAATCGCTTATATCGATAATCCATTGCTTTGACAGCCGCCCTTGCATGCCCAGGTGTTTCTATCTCTGGAATGACGGTAATATGCCTACTTTTAGCGTATTGCACTATCTCAACAAAATCTTCTTGACTGTAGTAGCCGCTACCAGGAATTTTAGTAGTATCAGCACCAGAGCCATAAGCGGGTTTTAGATGCGTGTCATCATCAAAAGTATGCCCTCTTTTTGCACCAACCTGTGTGAGTTCGGGTAGGGTTTTAATTTCTAATCTCCAACCTTCATCATCATTTAAATGGAAATGAAAAGTATTGATTTTATACAATGCCAAAAGATCGAGCATCTTCAATATTTCCGCTTTTGGTTGAAAATTTCTTGCCACATCTAACATCAAGGATCGGTAAGCAAAACGAGGATAATCGCTAATCGTAACACAGGGTATTAATATTTCTTTATTCAGATGGGTCCAAGAACTTGGCGGCATCAACATTTTTATAGATTGTACACCATAAAATGCACCTTCAGGGGTAGACGCTTCTATTTGTATCGTATTCTGGTGAACAATAAGTCGATATCCTTCAGTCGCTAAACCTTTGCTCTCCTTTAAAACAATTGAATTTGTATTTGGCTGTTTAGCGAAAACCAATTTAGCTCCCAACAGTCCAAGCAATTCTTGATTAAAAAGATTGGCCTCATGCTTAAAAGCCAGATCAACAACCAAATTTGTATGAGCATTTAAACTAAAAAAACCTTCTTTTTCAGCGTATGAAACAGGCTTGGGTATAATTTTCTCAAATTGATTGGGAGTAAGCTCCTGGACATCCAAAAATTTTCGATAACGCTCTGCAGCCGCTTGTAATTCGCTGGCTTTGCTTAATTCACTTAAATCGACCGTAAAATTCTTAACCGTAAAAAACTGACTAGCATCCTTTTTTGAAACGAAATACAAACCTGCAGGTGCATCGGTAACGTTTAGCGTTTTACCTTTAGCCAGATAATCGATTTGTAATCGCTTCCCTTTAGTTATCGTAGCGAAAGGCTTCTCTAAGTTCATGGTCACAAATTCGCCACCTTTAGGCTCGAAAACAGCATTTTCACTGGTCACTTTGATAACCTCTCGTGGGTACGAAAAACAAAGTGTCCAATTGCTTAAATCAGCTTCCTTTATGCCAGAATTTGTTAAAATGAAAGATGCGCTAAACTGACCTTTCTGCAGATAATCGTTTGCTTGCATTTTCCATTGGATTTGGAGATGCTGAAATTCGGCGGGAATTTGTGCCCAACTTAGTTGAGCGAGCATAAATACAATATAAAAAAATACCGTTGTCCTTTTCATAATTTTATACTATGGTGTATACGACCACAATTCTGTCCCTCTTTTAAAATAGATTTTACCTTGAGGATCCATAGCCATAAGTGAAGCTCCTTTTTCAATGACCTTACATTCTTTTGTTACTGGATCTAGCTTAAATAATTGACCGTTGTCCGTTCCATAAATTTGCCCAGAAGGATGAATGGCCATAAAAGCACTTCTCCAAATGTGGCTTCCAAAAGGTGGATAGTCGTAGAGCTTATGAACAGACAGTACCTTTTGCTGATTGACATCTAAAATAAATAAATGGCCGTCGGCAATGCCCCAAATATGACCATCGGGGCCATTGATTAATGATGTGATAGCCGCTGCATTTGGCACTGGAACCAACTTTGCTAAAACTTTATCGCCAAGCGTATCCCAAATTAACAGTTCTGCTTCTTTGCGTTCAGGCCTTACCCCTAATCCGCCAGAAATAGAACCCCCAACAACTAATATATTGCCTTTGCTGGATAAACTTACTACCGATTGCTGTTGAAGGACTTCTCCAAAAGATTGATGTTGATTGTTTGTTTCATTATAAGCAACCAAAATACCACCTAGTTTTCCATATTCTGGAACGGTTCCAAAATATACCTTACCTAGCTTAGGCATGGTATGAACGGCAAACGCTCTGCTTTGGCCCTTTTCAACGAACGCTTCTTTTGGGTTTTTATTAGCCACGCTCCAAGGTTTAGTGGTATCGAACACGTAAAATTTTCCTTTCGGATAAATACCAAAGTAAATATGATCTCCTAAAAAACTCATGCCTTCTGTTTGATCTAAACCTGCGTATTTTGTATTCTTTCCTGTTTTTGGATCAAATGTTGCGTGACCTCCAGCCAAATAGCCACCCGTCCAAACTTTTTGATCTGGACCAACCATAATAGCATTAATAGGAATTGGCTGTGCGGGTATATTCAGTTTAGCACGCTCTACTTTACTATTTTTAAACTGATATTTTAGCAACGTTGCTTTAACACTTAGCATATACAAACTTCCTTTTTTATCATTAAAAAAAGCATGCCCAGCGTCATCACTGTTATCGACTAATTGAATCGCTGAAGCTACTGGTTTACTGGCATCAAAACTCATTAACTTACCTTTTGAAGTGTAAATCGTCTGCAGATTTGAATTAAAACCAACCGCTTTCATATCCATACCTTCGATTTCTTGTTCTACCTGTTGCGTGCTAAGATTATAAACCAAGGTCTCGTTTCCTGCAGTAAGCAGCGCCAATAAGCGATCTACACCATCGCTACCCTTTACCAACTCCAAACCATACACAAATTCTCGATCTTGATATTTCGATGGTAAAATATCTTTTTTTGTTTTAGCAGTAAGATTAATCTCGATAAGGTGCGCATGTGAACCCACTCCTGCATAGAGTAGATTTCGCTTCTCATCGAAAGCTAGGCTACGCACATAATTTTCTCCTGCCACCAAAGGAGCATTAAACAAATCGGTAAAACCATCTTTAGGATGATAGCGAAATACCCTGCATCCTGGATAAGTAGCACCAAAAACTTCACCATTTTTACCTGCGGTTAAACTCCACAAATAGGTTTCTGTGGGTAATGCATTGCCTAAATCTTTAATTACTTTGGTTCCTGGTTGATGACTAAACAACTTACCTCCTGCACCGGGTATATAAATTGTCCCATCTGTAGATTGACTCAAATCCCAAGCACCATCTGTGTTGGGTAGAGGTATATCTAACACAAGGACTTTTTTAGCTACATTAAACCCCAACAAATGCGCAGGCTCACCCCTTACTACGGTATAAAGCAATAGATTTCCTTTAGCATCTTTCGCAAAAAGGCTGCCCTGAATCATTGCCGCAGTTAACTGAGGTCCGTAATTTACAAGCTTACTATGTTCCTGAGCATAGCTAATCTTTGTTGCAATAAACAGCAGCAACAATACCCAAATGTTTCCCTTCATGATGTTAAACTTCTTTAGCTAAAAACTTTCGAACAAATTCATCATCGTTTAAGTGCGGATAATCCTGATGAACGCGATTAATTTCTTCTTCTTGCCCAGCAGATAACTGTTCATTAGGATTTAAGCACCAAATTCCTTTAAGTAAACCTTGCTTTCTCAAGATTTCGTGAATACCCGGAATACACCCATGAAAATGGTTCGCTGGATCAAAAAGAGCGGCATTTACATCGGTAATTTCTATACCTTTTGTTAAAAGGGCTGCCAACGCTCTGTCGCTCGGTTGTTGATTGTATGCTTTAATTTCTTCTAATAAGCTAACGGCCTTTTGCGTCCATACCGCCCAGTGCCCCAATAAACCACCTACAAAGCGTTTTTCTACCAAATTACCTTTAACCGAAAAGCGATAATTGGTTAGCAAATCTGGCACAATATTATCGTCGTTACCGGTGTACAGCGCAATTTCGTTGCATCGTGTACTATTACAAACCGCCCTTACCACATCAATAGTTTGGTAACGATTAAAGGAAGCGCATTTAATGGCCATAACATTTGGGATTTCGGCAAACTGCAACCAAAAATTGTAGCTAAAAATACGCCCCCCTACCGAAGGCTGTAGATAAAAACCGAATACCGGAATGATGGCCGCAACCTCTCTTACGCGCGCTAAAATCTGTGCTTCTGTCCATCCCTGTAAGCCGCCCATACTGAGCAAGCCCATATCGTAACCCAATTCCAGGGCAATATTTGCTTCGGCAATTGCCTGATGGATTGGTCCGCAAATACCTGCTATTTTCAGAAAGGGTCTATCCAACTGTGCTTTTGAAACCTCTTCAACTGCCAATTGTAATACCTTTTCAAATAGGTTAACTTCAGGATCTCGGATTTCAAACTGTGTAGAATGAACACCAACCGCAATACCACCAGCACCACTTGCCATATAATACCGTGTTAATAAACGTTGCTGCACTTCATCCAACGTTCTATCTTTATTTAAAGCCAAAGGATGCGCCGGAAATACCGTTCCTTGCTGTAAATGTTGATATAATTCCTTACTTAATTTTTTCATTAGAATTTCCCTCCTCTTTCTTGAAAATGTGTCGCTTTACCAAATTCTTCACCTCCGCCGTTAAGCCAAGAAGCGGTAATTGCTATAATTTCTCTAATGGTTACTTTTGGATACCCGAAAATTCGGTGGCATTCTGATGCATTATTCAGCAAAGCCGTGCCCACTGGTTCGTTTACAAATTTGGGCTCGATATTAAAAAAAGTACCGAACTGTTGTGCAAGCCATCTAACCGATAAGATTTCTGGTCCTGTAACATTTAAGATTTTGGCAGGATTAGTACAATGCAATAAAGATCGGATGGCAATTTCGTTGGCATCGCCCTGCCAAATTACATTTACATTTTCGGTACTTAAATCGATTGGTTTACCTGCCTTTACTGATTTTGCAATTTCCAATACTACCCCGTATCTAAAATCTACCGCATAATTCAGCCTATAAATTAACATAGGGGTTTCATTTTTCTTCGCAAAATACTCGAAGATACGCTCGCGGCCTAAACAAGATTGTGCATACTCCCCAACCGGTTCTGGAGTAGTTTCTTCGGCAACACCACCCGAGGTAACGGGCACGAAAGGTAAAACATTGCCTGATGAAAAGGCTACAATATTCGCATTTTTGTATTTTTCGGCTACACGCCCAGGCAAATAAGCATTCATAGCCCAAGTAAAACTCTCTTTACCAGTGGTACCAAATTTATTACCTGCCAGATAAATTACATTTTCGGCATCGGGGAGGGCAAAAAGCGCTTCATCGTTAAGTAAATCACAGGTAATAGTTTCAATACCATTAGCTTCTAATTCGGCCTTTGCTTGCTCATCCGAGAACCTCGAAATACCGATTACGCGCTTATTTACACCCGCAGCTTTAATTCCATCGACCAATAATTTACCCATACTAGGCCCCATTTTCCCTCCAATACCCAACAACACAATATCACCTTTAATTTTCTTTATATCATCTATTAATGCCGCAGAAGGGGCCGTTAACCTTCGCTCTAAAGCTATTAAATCTTCCATTTCTTAATATTTTAAAATTCTATTTCACAAACATTTGGTAAAAATTGAAAGCCGCTAAAGCAATAAGCAGCAACAAACCTATTCCTGCTACAATCTTTACATAGCTGTTATTTTTATATTTACCCATTATTCGCTCATCATTCGCTATACTGTACATAGCGATACCGATAAACGGCACTAAAAAAATAGTTACACTTTGCGCAAAAACAATCAATTCTAAAGGTAGTTTCCCGAAAATAAGTGAGATTGAAGCACCGCAAATCATTACCAAGGCAATGAAGAAACGTACCATTTTAGAGTTGAGATGATTACCGTACCCAAATGCATCGCCTAGCAAACTACCACCTACTGTGGCGTTACCCACTAAAGAAGAAAAAGAAGCCCCAAAAAGCCCTACCAAGAACAAATCAGCAGCATACTCTCCAAACAAAGGCTGTAAGGCTTTAGACATTTCTGAGGCACTGTTTACCTTTATCCCCTGAGGATGTAAAACTGCTGCAGCGCAGATAATTACTACTGCACTCATAAATCCTAAAATTAGAATACCTGTAGTGCTTTTATTTGTTACCATTGCACCATTATTTTTACTTTCTTGCACCAAATACGATTGATAAAAAGCACCCACAATAGAAAAGCAGGAGGCTATAAAAGCAATGAGCAAAGCAGCTGACTCAGGCTGATATGTAGGAATAAATCCTTTTGCGATACCGGACAGAGAAGGATTCGATAAAAACAAGGTGGTAATAAAAGCCAATAGCATTATACCCACCAAAGCAATCATCAAGCGCTCTAACATTTTGTAAAAGCTCCTAAAAAAAAGCAATGCTAAACCAAGTACATTAAACACCACTACCCAAACCCAAGGCTTAGTTCCACTTGCTTCGGCAATGGCTATACCTACTCCAATCGAATTACCCGCTTGAAAAGAAGTGGTTACCAAAAATACGCCCAGCCCAATAGCAATTGCAGCTCCTTTTCCCCATTTATTTCTGATATGCGTTAACAAACTTGATGAGCCGCTTAGTCCTATTCTTGCTCCCATATTGGTAAACACCAGCATAAAAAAGATGGCAACAACCACAATCCACAACATGGAATAACCATAATCCGCCCCTAAACGAGAAGTAATGGTCATTTTGCTTGGTCCGAAAACCAAAGCCGCTGTAATAATGCCAGGGCCTAATCCTTTGAGTATAGTAATGAATTTATTTTTATTTTCTGTAGTAGGCATTATCTATGTTTTTTAATTTGAGCGGCAACTATTGAACTTGCCGCATTTCCCCAATTTTGTCTGATATAAGAAAGTATGGCCGCAGCTTCTTCGTCTTTTAGAAATGTAAAAGCCGGCATGGCAGCTGTCCCATTTTGATTGGGCACACCTTTCAATAGCACGTGAATTAATTGATCTGCTTGCCCTGTAACCTTAGTAGAAGCTTTTAATGCAGGGAACACACCAGACAAACCCATACCGTCTTCTTTATGACAAGAAGCGCAATAACTGTTGTAAAGTGCTTTACCCGAAAGCAAGTTACCTTCATTGACCTTAAGGCCTTTCAAAGGTTCACGAACAGCTTTTTCTGCTGGGCTAATTTTTAATATTTTATCGTCACCGGCCAAAGGGAATCCAGGCGTTGGGTTCCAATCTTTGTTACTGGTTGTCAAATAAACTGCACCCTCTCTATCGGTACAAACATCTCTTAATCTTCCGTAGTATTTTTCAAAGAAAATCTCTTCATCTATAGCCTTTTTACCGTCGGTACTTAATTTAATCACCCTTAAACTTTTACCTTTTAGGGTGGTAAGCAACAAACTATTAGACCATTCTCCTATCTTCATACTGTTGTAGTGGGTTATTCCAGCTGGAGCAATTACGGGTGTCCACGATTTTATAGGCTCAAGTGTATTGTATTTAGCAGAAAATTCTTTTTCTGCAGGTAAGTCGTGCATCCCTTCTATAACAGGCCAACCATAATTAGCCCCTACCTCAATGAGATTGATTTCATCTTCAATAGCGTCTCCATGTTCTGAAGTGTATAATAAACCTTTATCTGAAAAAGTTAAGCCCTGCATATTCCTAAATCCACTGGCCCAAACGTAACTTTTAGGCTTCGGGTTATCTTGTGGTATTGTACCATCAATATTTATCCGAAGAATTTTACCATTTAAACTTTTAGGATTTTGCGCATTTTCTCCTTTGTGGGCATCGCCGGTAGCCCAATAAATTTTTTCATCGGGACCGAAGGCAATTCGAGAACCATTGTGTGCCGTAAAACCATCAACTTCTAACAAAATTTTCGGATTTTTCAGGGTATCACCATCAAACTCGTATCGCACTAATTTGTTATAAATAGTACTGTCTCTTTTTACAGTATAGTTCATTAGCACATATGGATGCTCCTTTAAGTTTGGGTGCACTGCTAAGCCTAATAAACCTGCGGTTCGTTTGTGCCAAACATCCTCAATCTTCAATACCCTTTTTTGCTCACCTGTTTCTAAATCTATCCTCGACACCAATCCTTCCTGTTCTACAAACCATAACGAATGGTCATTTCCGTAACAAATATCCCAAGGTACATTTAGGCTATCGGCTAAAACTTCAACTTTTAATAGGCTGTTTTTGAGTTGGATATTATCTAGTATTCTAAGCTCTTTAGCGGATTTTCCACAAGCGGCCAACAATATAAGACATACTATAACGCTATAATTTCTCACTTTTTAGGTTGTTTAAGTTTGATTGGTTTTACCATGTTGGCGTCCATTTTTTCAGGCAGCTGATAAACATTTCCTTTTTTATCGGCAAAGTATAATCTAGAAACCGAATGTTGCCTTCCATGACCATCAGCCCAAAAGGCAAAAAAACCTGGATGAACATTTACTGGTTTTCTAGCGTAAGAATGATTATATAAACTATTACTTGTTATCTTTTTCGACTTCCATGTTTTACCTTTATTGTTACTTGTCCACAATACCATCTCACCACCTGTATTAAATGCCTGCGGCCCTGTTGCAGTCGGCCCTACAATTAACCAATTACCTTTTTCATCCACTACCAGAGAGCCCATATCGTAATTATTATCCGAAATAGTTACTGGAAGTATTTCCCAATCGTTCCCTGTGTATCGGGCAGTGTTCCAGGTGTATGGTGCATTGATTGGCCCGGCCTGATATCCCTTACTCGTAATAAATAAGATGATTGGATTTCCTGATGCATCAAAAGCCAAATCATTGATATACACATTCAAACCCAGCGATTGATAGTCTTTTACCAAAGCAACATTTCGAATATCGGTTAGTGGAACATCTATCTTTTCATTCTTTACATTTTGCCAAGTTTTTCCAAAATCTTTGGTTTGTATGTAGTAAAGATTGGTCCGATAATTCAATCCATTTTCGTTATCCTTTACGGGATGAAAATTAAAGGATGTAGCCACTACATCTCTAAAACTTCCACTCGTTTGATAATGCCCTTCTTCGATGATTGCTAAGTCTTTCCATTCACTGTAGTTTACTCCATTACTACTGGTCATGTAACTAATCGTGCGTCGGGGTTTTGAAGGCTGATTTGGAATTACCTTTCTATCGTAATGTGTAAATAGATTTATAAATCCATTATTGGGTTGATACCAAACTTGCAAATAGGAAAAGTTATCCATTAACACTTTTTTACCTGCCACTTGTTTAGTTACATCAACCCTAATAAAACTATCAATGCTATAGGGCTTAGTGCTTTTGTGTACATACGACGGACTATTGGTGCCATGTGCAGTAGAAAACAACCAAATAAAACCATCTTTATCGATATTCAACACCGGATTATCGTGTGCATTGTTTGTTTTTTTATCTAATACGATTGTTGGTTTGGGCACCATCCCTGTATTATGATCAAAATAAGAAACCACATGGAGCAATGTTTTACCCGCTAAATCGGATCCTCCATAACAGAAAAAAGTCTTGTTTACTGCTTTAACATAAACAGAAAACGGATAATGATTAGCAGGATACGTACCCAAGCCACCACTGTACTTATAAACATATTCGTCGTTTGATGGCTGGTTACTATACCAAATCCCCTTATATCCCGTATCTTTTTGGTTAAGGGTTTGCACTTGCGCATGAACAAAGTAATAGCAGGCCACAGTTGCGGCAAAAGACATTAATAATCTTTTCATTAATGATGATGATTAATGGTAAAAGGAAAACAGACCAAGAAATATCACTCCATCGTTAAGTAGATGGAGTGATCTAAAACTTGATATGACTAATTTATATACCCTGTATTTTGTTTAATTTTAGAAGGGTTAATATCGATTTGACTTTGTGGAATAGGGAATAAATCATGATGAGACTGCATTCCTTTTCCGCCCATTACAGCCTGTGCTCTTCCGGTGCGGACCAAATCGAACCAGCGGTGCCCTTCAAAGGCTAACTCTACCCGACGTTCCTGCTCAATAGCCAATCTAAATGCAGCTTGATCTACTATTCTTAGCGCCAAATTTGCATTATTACTCGTCTTGCTTCCTAATCCAGCTCTGTTTCGGATTTGATTTAGATACGTAAATGCAGGCCCATCGGCCAAATAACCTTGTTCGTTCAATGCTTCTGCATACATTAACAACACATCAGCATATCTCAAAACAATCCAATTATTATCGCTATCTAAATTTGCAGCTGGAACACCAAGATACTTCACAATGTAATTATGTTGCACCGTATTTGCACCTAGCACATAGCTATTTCTCATTGAAACTGCTTTTCTAGCATCATTTGCTTCATAAGCATTGTTCATGTTTTCAGTAGGGATATTTTGTCCAAGTGGATTCCCGATAGCAACTACTGCAGTACCAGAACCAATTGGAGCAAACTGATTGGTGTATGGGCTACCCTCGCCCGAAGATCCTTTTTTAAATTGTACTTCAAAAATAGACTCTCTATTATTTTCGTTAGCAATACCAAATACGCCGGCATAAGTAGGTAACAATTGATATTTGTTTAAAGCCACATTATCAATTACCTTTTTTAATTGGGTGGCCGCTAAATCCCATCTTTTTTGAGTTAGATAAACTTTACCCAATAGGGCTTGAGCAGCTCCTTTGGTTGCTCTACCAATATCCGCTCCTGTAAATTCGTAAGGCAAGATATTCTCTGCTTCGCTAAGATCTGTTATAATTTGTGCATAAACTTCAGCGCTAGGATTTCTGCCATACTCATAGCCTTCTTCTGGGTTATTAATTACTTTGGTAACCAAGGGTACGTCACCAAAAATCCGCACTAAATTAAAGTACATTAAACCTCTCAAAAATTTAGCTTCTGCAGAATATCTAGCTTTTAGGGTAGCATCCATTGATACTGCTTCTATTTTCTCTATTACGATGTTAACCGATTGAATGGCTTGATAATTTCCCGCCCAAGTAGTGCTGCTAATTGAAGTTGTTGCCAAATTTTGGAAATTATCTATCGCCACCAAATCGGAGCCAGCATTTGGATTTGTAATTTCGGTATTATCCGATCTTAAATCGCCAATTATATGCATAGATGAATAGTATAAACCGCCATATTGTAAACCGCCATAAGCAGCTGCGAGTGCATTTTTCATATCCTCGGCAGTTTTATAGAAATTATTACCATTCATTTGTGAAATAGGTGCACGATCTAAAAAATCCTTTTTACAACTACTTGCTGTAACCAGAACGGCTAGTGTTGCTGCGAGTATTGTTTTAATGTTTTTCATCTTCATTACAATCTTAAAATCCAAAATTTAAACCAAACATAAATGTGCGAGCCAAAGGATAACCTCCTGAATCGACACCAGGCATAAGCGGATTTGCACCTTCTACACTCACCTCTGGATTGTACCCTTCGTAATTGGTAAAAGTGAATGCATTTTGTACAGTAAAGCTAAATCGTGCATTTGCCAATTTTAAGCTTTTCGCTACTGCAGCTGGTAAATTATAACCCAATGTGATATTTCTAATCCTTAAAAAAGAACCGTCTTCTACAAAGGCAGAAGTAGCATTATTAACTACAGAAGCTACACCTGTTGCGTTGAAGTTACGATCAATCTGAGGACTTACCCCGTCGCCACGATCGCTAGCAGATTTCCAGCCGTTGGAGGTACTCTTTAAAACATTGTATGAACCCGCATAATTTCCATAAAATCTTCTTGCAGCATTTAAAACTTCAAATCCCTGAACACCTTGTAGTGTAAATGAAAAATCAAACCCTTTAAATGTAAAAGTGTTGGTCATTCCGTAGGTAAAATCGGGGAATGGATTACCAATTTCTGTTCTATCATCTGCGGTAATGGTTCCATCTCCATTCACATCCGCAAATTTTAATTGTCCTGCTTTAGAAAAAGTAGAACCATCGGCGTTCTTTACAACGGCCGAAGTGTTCAAATCGTTTTGATCTTGGTAAACACCAATCACTTTGTACCCAAAAAATGACCCTGGAACATCACCTACAGCAGTAACGTGGGTATTACCCGCGGCAAAAGTAGTTTGACGAGAAAGTATTCTTGAACCATCGGCACCAAGCGCCAATACTTTAACTTTATTCGTCGAAATATTAAAGTCTGTACTCCATTTAAAAGCACCAACTAAATTTCTACTGCCTATGGTAAGCTCGAAACCTTTGTTCTCTATTTCACCAATATTTTGCAGTGCATTGGTATAACCCGTTAAGGTAGGTGTAGGCACATTCAATAGCAAATCTGATGTTCTCTTATTGTAATAATCTAAGGCCATTGAAACCCTGTTCTTAAGGACACCAAATTCTAAACCTATATCGAATTGTTTATTCTTCTCCCAGCTTAATAAGCTATTAGCAATATTTGATGGTCGTATACCATTATTTACTGAGCCGCCACTATTACCGAAAATATAATTATCTGGAGTGGTTAAAGCAATGGCTCCGTAATTACTAATAAAGTTGTTACCCGTAATACCATAACTGGCTCTCAGTTTCAAATCGGAGATCCAATTTACATTTTGCATGAAATTTTCTTGCGAAATTCTCCAGCCTACAGATACCGAAGGAAAAACACCATATCTGTTATCAAAGCCAAAGCGAGATGAACCATCTGTTCTTATGGTTGCTGTCAATAAATACTTATTATCATAACTATAATTTATACGAGCTAAGTAAGAAAGAAGTGCCCATTCCTCCTTTGTTGCAGTAGCATTGGTAATAGTACCTGCTGCGCTGATAGTTTTAATTTGGTCGTTTGGAAAATTAGTACCACTAATAGAATTTAATTCTATGGTTTCCTTTTGTATAGTGTATCCTAGCAAACCATCGAATGAATGCTTTTTAATTTTCTTATTATAGTTTAAAGTAAACTCTGCTAACCAGTTTCTATTTTCGCTCGTATTGCTATTGCCTGTTGCCAGCTTAGTGTCGCTCACACTGTTTGGATTAATAATAGAAGGATTGAATATTTGTTCTCTAAAACTTCTAACATCAGCCCCCACTAAAGCTTTAAAGTTTAAACCAGTAATAATACTTGCTTCGGCATAAGCAGTACCTAACAATCTCATATTGCCTTGTTGATGAAAATATTCTCTTGCAATTTTCACCGGATTATCTACCTCACTCGTTCCAATTCCTAAACCCGTTATTTTTGCGTAGCTACCATCAGCATTATATGGCGACAAGTGCGGACCAGCGGTAATTGCCGATTGAATAATACCTCCAGCTTGCCAATTTCCTTCTGCTAATGATTGATTAGAAAAGGTATAGCTTGGGGTAATATTCGCCCCTACTTTTACTACTTTATTTATCTGTGACTCTACATTAACGCGAAAAGAATAGCGTTTTAAATCAGAACCCAGAACAACACCATCTTGTGTTAAGTAGCCTCCAGAAACAAAGTACTTTGTTTTTTCGTTGCCCCCTGAGAAATTAATTTGATAATTACTCATTGGTGCCGTTCTAAATATTTCATCTTGCCAATTGGTACCTTCGCCCAAAGCATCTGGATCACTTAACGATGCCGGCAGAAGATACATCACATTGTTAAGTCTAACCGAATTTGGATCAGATGCCAATCTACCAGGTCCAGAATTTATCCAAGCATTGTTTCTTGACTCATTTACAAATAGAGCAAATTCTCTAGCGTTTAATACGTCTAACGTTTTTTCTACTTGTTGCACACCTGTATTTAGGCTAAAATCTATCTTAGAAGCACCAGATTTCCCCGATTTTGTTGTGATAATAACCACGCCGTTCGATCCTCTTGAACCATAAATAGCGGTGGAAGAAGCATCCTTCAGCACCTGAATATTATCAATATCCGAGGGGTTTATTGTATTTAAAGGATTATTCCGTTGATTAAAATCGTTGGTTATCGGAAAACCATCTACAACATATAAAGGTTCATTTCCGGCAGTTAAAGAACCTGCGCCTCTTATCCTAACCGTAGAACCGCCTCCTGGCGCTCCAGTTGCAGCAGATACTTGCACACCTGCCATTAAACCCGCCATTGCATTATCTAAACTAACAACAACTTGATCTTGTATTTTCTTAGAATCTATAGAGCTTACCGCCCCTGTTATATCTTTTCTTACTTGTTTACCATAGCCAACTACAACCAATGTATTTAAGCTAGCAGCATCTTCTTTTAAAGTAACCGTAAGCATTTTTTGAGTGCCAACAACTATTTCTTGTGTTACATAACCAATATAACTCACTATCAAAACTGCATTTTCTGGCAAGTTTTTAAAGCTAAAATTACCATTAGGATCGGTTACAGCAGTTTGGCTACCATTTTTTACGCGAATACTGGCACCATGCAATGGAGTGGATTTTTCTCCAACCACTTTCCCATTAATGTCTATTTCAACTGGTGATTTTTTTTTGCTTTCTACTTTGGTAACCACGATGGTTTTCTGCTCAATAGAATAACTAAATGGCTGATTTTTAAGCACTTCATGCAATGCATTTGTCAGGGTAGCATTTTTTAAATTAACCGTTATGGGCTCAGCATCTTTAAGCTCATTGTACTTATAGAACAAATAATGCCCACTTTGCTCACTAATGAGTGTTAAAGCCTTGGTTAATGGAATATTTTTTCCCGTTAAATTGAGCGTTTGCGAATAGCTTTTAGCGCTTATATGAAAGCAGCTAATCATGATAAAAATAACCGTTAGTTTCATTATTAGAAACAGTTTTGGCGGGTAAAATCTAGAGAGCATCCGGATTTTACCGTAAGGTTTTAATTGCATACTTTTGTTAGGTTTGATTTTTGATTGAAGGTTCTCTTTACACAGTTTTTTTGATTTGAGTCAAACTGCTCCAATTTGGAGTTTCAAAACCGGCAGTGTTCCCGCACTTCCGGTTTTTTTATTAACTCAACAATTCGTTTGACTAATTTTAAGTTTTCATGATCGTTTAGTTAGTTAGTTAGTTAGTGATGGTGATTGTTCTTCCTTTGATGGAAGTTTTTATTTTGCTTAGTTCCAATATCCTTAAAACATTATTGATGTCTTCAGTACGTTTAATTTTGCCCACAAACAGATCTTCGCTATTCGCACCAGTATAGTTAACTTCTATATCATACCATCTGGCTATTTGGCGCATAACCGTTTGGATATCGGCTTTATCAAACTTGAAATATCCATTCTTCCAAGCTACAGCCGCTTCCATATCTGCCACAGAAACGGTGATATGGTTACTTTCAGCAATAGCCGCAACTTGACCCGGATATAGTACTTTTGAAGAACTTACGTCGGCGATTCCTTCATTTAATTTTGCCACCTTTACACGACCTTCTAGCAAGGTGGTTTTTTCATCTGCTTCATCACTATAGGCATTTACATTAAAATGTGTACCTAAAACTTCTATTTGTTGCTTTTTAGTCCGCACCACAAATGGCATGGCTTTATTTTTGGCCACTTCAAAATAAATTTCACCAGTAATTTCTACTATCCTTTTTTTACCAGAAAACCGTGTTGGAAACTTAATAGATGATGCTGCATTTATCCAAACCTTAGTACCATCGGCAAGCTCCATGTGATATTGCCCACCCCGCGGCGTAACAACCGTATTTACACTCGGTATAATATCCTCTTCAACATCGTAAATAATCTTGCCATTGGCTCCTTTAATTACTTTTAAACCCGCTTGATTTACAACCAAACCGCTTGCTTTCTCGTCAAGACCAATAGTAGAACCGTCCGCCAAAGTCAATATCGCTTGATTAATGCCTGGCTTTACTACAATTTCTTTCTTAGTTTTAGTTACTAATGCTTCTGAAGTTCCTTTTTTGAAATACAATAAAGTTAAGGAGCTTAACACAGCTAAAATAGCTGCCGTAGCCCACCATTTTGACCTATAAAAAGGTTGCCTTTTACTTTGAGAATTAGATAGTTTATCGAAAATGTTTGCTGAAATTTCGTTCTTTATTTTTTGTCTGTCGAAAGAGCTTATGTTTTTAAGCGCATCCTCTTCAACATCAAATAATTGATAATAGGATTCTAAAAATTCTATTTCCTCTTTACTTGCTATTCCTCGATTGTATTTTTCTAGAATTTCTAAAAATAATTTTTTATCCATTTTGTTTATTACAGCCTAAAAAACTGCCCTATATAAACAAGACCCATAAAAAAGAAAAAGTCCCACAAAAAAATAAAATTATTTTACGAGGTCCAGTAAAACAAGGATACAAAGAAAGTCGAGAGACTCTCGCAGTTGATTTAAACTCTTACCTAATTGATTTTGTACTGTTTTACGACTGATAGCCAATTTTTCGGCAATTTCTTTGGTAGAAAGGTCTTCGTCAAAACGAAGTTTAAAAATAGTTTGTTGTGCAGAAGGCAAAACATGCACCAATTTTTCATACTTCAGCATGAATTCTTTCCTTAGTATCTCAACATCTGCCTGATCTCCTTCTTGTGTAATTAAGTTTAAAAAATCTGGAATTTCCGTAAATCTTTGTTCCTTTTCCATCCACTTAAAAACATTGTTTCTTACGGCAGTATAGAGGTATGCGGGTACAGAAATAATTTGTAGATCATGCCTTCTATACCAAAGCTGCAAAAAAATATCTTGGGTAATATCTTTCGCATAATCAGCATCTTTTAACCTTTTAAAAGCAGCGTTATAAACTTGTTCCCAATACTTATCATACAACAAATGAAACGCTAGATCATCATCGTTTTTCATTTGATTCAATAAATTTTGGTCGTCTGTTTTGCTTTCTGTTGATCTAATCATACTTGAAGAAGTATTAAATCAAATCTATCTAATATTTTCGACTAAACAAAAAACAGCACCTTGCATTATTAAAACAAGATGCTGTTTTTGCTTACGATAGTCGAAAACTTACTTTCTTATTTTTTGGTATCTGGTTAACGCTTCCAGAAAATAATAATCGGCATAAATTAACGGAACATCAATTTCTCTATCAGAAGGAAAGTTACCGGTACTATGTTTTAATAAGAAATAGGGGTTTTGGAAATCTGTATTCAAATATTTATTACTACTCAACGATTTCAACATAGCAAGAGCAGCATTATAGTACTTTTTCTTTTGCTCGCCATCTAGCAGAGTGCTTAATTCTAATAATCCTGAACTTGCAATCGCGGCTGAAGAAGCATCTCTAGGTATTTCTTTATACTTTTGGGGATCAAAATTCCAATCAGGTCGGTAACCTTTTTCACCGACATTAAAATCCCAATAGGGTATTTTGTCTTTTGGCAAATTCGGATGATCAAGAAAGAAATCGGCCATTTTTTGTGCTGTTTTTAAAAAACGAGGATCTCTTGTTTCTCTGTATACTACTGTAAAGCCATAAATTCCCCACGCTTGCCCCCTAGCCCATGTAGAATTATCAGAAAAACCTTGTAAAGTTTGACGATGCAATACTTTTCCTGTAGTTGGATCATAGTTAACCACATGATAAGAGCTATAATCTGGCCGTAAATGATTCTTCATTGTTTGCTCAGCATGCTTAATTGCGATGTTTTTATATACTAGATCTCCACTTATTTTACTTGCATAAAACAAAAGTTCCAAATTCATCATGTTATCCATAATTACTGGATACTCCCAAACATGAATATCCCCTTTTGATTTTCTCTTATTCCAAGATTGAATGCTGCCAACAATAGGAGAATATCTTTTGGTTAAGGATTTGGCCGATTGGAGCAGTATTTCAGGGTATTTTTTATCATCTACAAAGCGCAAGGCATTACCATAACTACAATACATCATAAAGCCTATATCATGATGAGCGGTATTAAATTGATTGCTCTCTAATGAATTTGTCCAAGTGAGGGCCGCGTTTTTCCATTTATCCTCTTTTGTAAATTCGTACATGTACCACAAAGCACCTGGCCAAAAACCGCCGGTCCATTCATCAATTTGTAAATATTTAATGGTACCATCAGCACTTAAACTATGTGGGTAGTCTGTATAATTCCCTGAAGTTTTAGCCAATAGGTTATCATAAAGTGGAGCCGCAGCTTTAAAACTTTTGGCAACAAAATCTGTTTCTTGGGCAAAACAAGGATCAAAGATTGACAAACAAATCGTTAAGACGACAACAACTCTTTTCTTAATTTTTCTCATAAAGATGTTCTATTTATAAGAATAGACTGCTTTAAAAGAAAAAATCCCACAACAACTTCAATAAAATTTTTGACTAGGCTACAAAAACAGGAACTTGAAATAGCTTATTTTGTATCGAAAATGAACATCCAGAGAAAAATGACTTTTACACAAAAATTGTTGGTAAAGCTAAAATCGCGGCAAAATTTTGCACTATTCGCTATTTCACCTCCCCAAAAAACCTCATAAACAACAAGAGGCCGTCTCATAATTCAATTATGGGACGGCCTCTTGTAATTTCTGTAGCCCGTAGGGGAATCGAACCCCTGTTTCCAGAATGAAAATCTGGCGTCCTCACCCCTAGACGAACGGGCCATTAAATATTCGAGTGTCTTTCAACTCTTTTGGTAGCGGGGACACGACTCGAACGTGCGACCTTCGGGTTATGAGCCCGACGAGCTACCAACTGCTCCACCCCGCACTCTCTTTTCGCAATCCGCTTATTTTGTTAAATCCTTAACGCTGTTTCCGAATTGGAATGCAAAGATATAATTCGTTTCTTTGTACTGCAAATTTTTTTTAAAAAATATTTTAATGGCACATAAAGCAGGTTTTGTAAGTATTATAGGTAAACCAAACGCTGGTAAATCTACCCTAATGAATGCACTTGTGGGTGAGCGACTTAGCATCATCACACCTAAGGCACAAACCACCCGACATCGTATTTTGGGTATCGTTAACGAAGAAGAATATCAAATCGTTTTTTCTGATACACCGGGCGTTATTAAGCCAAAATACAGTTTACAAGAGAGCATGATGAACTTTGTAAACAGCTCTTTAACCGATGCAGATGTCCTATTATTCGTAACCGATATTCATGAAAAATACGATGAAGACGATGTTTTAGAGAAAATTTTAAATCGCAACATCCCAACCATTGTCTTGATCAATAAAATCGACAACGCTACCCAAGAACAGGTAGACGAAAAAATCGCCTTTTGGCAAGAAAAATTAAGCCCAACGGCCATTTATGCCATCTCTGCATTGCATAACCACAATGTTTCAGGAATTCTGGATCGTATTTTGGAAATGCTTCCGGAGCATCCAGCCTATTACGATAAAGAAGAGCTTACCGATCGCTCTGAAAGATTTTTCATCTCTGAAATCATTCGCGAGAAAATTTTCTTAAACTACCAAAAAGAAATTCCATATAGCACAGAAGTGCTTGTAAAAAGCTTCAAAGAAGAAGAACTAAAAAATGGAAAAGGTTCTATGATTCGCATTACAGCAGAAGTAGTAGTAGAACGCGACTCGCAAAAAAACATATTGATTGGTAAAGGTGGCAGTATGCTAAAAAAAGTAGGTACAGAAGCACGCTTAGAGGCCGAAAAATTCTTAGACGCAAAAGTTTTCTTGGAAATTTTTGTAAAAGTTATCCCCGATTGGAGAAGCAAAAAGAATTATTTGAAAAGCTTCGGGTACGATAATTAAATCCATATTTATTTTTCAAGCCAGATAAATAGTATCTTTAGGCAAAAAACTAACGCAATTTATAGTACATATGAAAAAAATCATCCTTTTTCTATTTGTCCTGATAACTGTAAATCAGGCTTTTTCGCAAGAATCAAATAACGACAAGAAACTTTGGGCCAAGTCTATCTTAAATCAGGCAGCTCCTGAATTGGTGGTAGAGAAATGGTTAAGCGAGCAGCCCAACACAAAAGGAAAATTTATACTAATCGATTTTTGGGCTACCTGGTGTGAACCATGTAAAAAATTCATCCCAGCTTTAAACGATTTTCAAAAAAAATATGCTGATCAATTGGTGGTAATTGGGCTTTCAACAGAAACTGAAGAGAAAGTAACAGCCATGAAAACACCAGAAATAGCCTACAGCGAAGCCATCGACACACAAGGCCGTTTAAACAAACAACTTGAAATATTAGGAATCCCACATGCCATCCTCATCGATCCAAAAGGAGTGGTTAGATGGGAAGGTTTTCCGCTGCTAACCGGCTACGAACTAAACGAAGAGGTATTAGTAGGACTAATGAAAAAATACAAAAACTAATTTAGGTTTATTGTTCGGATAATTAACCGTACCTTTGCAGCCTCTTAAAATAGAGATAGTAGTTGATAGTCGATAGCTGATACCCAGCTAGTTTAGCAGAAAAACTAAATTCACTGATTGTTAACTACGTTTTATAGAACGATTAACAACAAGACATGAGTAACATTATCGCCATTGTAGGAAGACCTAACGTAGGAAAAAGCACCCTTTTTAATCGATTAACAGAAAGCAGAAAAGCTATTGTTGATGACATGAGCGGTGTAACCCGCGACAGACATTACGGCGTTGGCGAATGGACCGATAAACAATTTACAGTAATTGATACCGGTGGCTATGTGGCCAACTCAGAAGATGTATACGAAGCCGCTATCCGCGAACAAGTACTAATTGCCATCGAAGAAGCCAGTGTACTTATCTTTATGGTAGATGTTACCACCGGCATTACCGATTTAGACGACGACATTGCACAAGTGCTACGTCGCAGTAACAAACCGGTCTTCGTATGTGCCAACAAAGTGGATAACACTGCACTGCATTCTGAAATCAGTACCTTTTATGGATTCGGTTTAGGAGAAGTGTATCCACTATCATCGATGACGGGTTCAGGAACCGGAGAATTGTTAGACGAAGTAATTAAACACTTCGAAAACGAAGAAGAAGAAGAATCTATTTTACCAAAAATTACCATCGCTGGGCGCCCAAATGTGGGTAAATCATCGTTAGTAAATGCACTAATTGGTAAAGAACGTAACATTGTTACGTCGAATGCAGGTACTACCCGCGATTCTATCAAAATTCATTACAACCAATTCGGTCACGAATTTACCTTAATCGATACAGCCGGATTACGTAAAAAAACCAAAGTAAAAGAAAACTTAGAGTTTTACTCGGTAATGCGTACCATTAAGGCGCTTGAAGAAGCCGATGTAGTGGTATTGATGATTGATGCCCAAGAAGGAATCGAAAGTCAAGACATCAATATTTTCCACTTGGCAGAAAAGAACAAAAAAGGAATTGTAATATTGGTAAACAAATGGGATTTAATCGAAAAAAATACCCAAACCATGAAAGCTTTTGAAGAGCAAATTCACGAGCGTATTCGCCCTTTTACCGATGTGCCAATCATTTTCACTTCCGTGTTAAACAAGCAACGTATTTTCAAAGCCATTGAAACCGCTTTAGACGTATACAACAACAGAGGCAAGAAAATCCCTACATCAAAATTAAACGACGTAATGCTTCCTTTAATCGAAGCCTATCCACCGCCAGCATTAAAAGGGAAACACATTAAAATTAAGTACATTACACAAATCAATGGAACATCGCCAATGTTTGCATTCTTCTGTAATTTACCGCAATACATCAAAGATCCGTACAAACGTTTTATCGAAAATAAATTGAGAGAGAATTTTGATTTCTCAGGCTCGCCAATTCAAATTTTCTTCCGTCAAAAATAAACACCAGTAAACGCAAAAAATGTAAAGGCCAAGAGCCAATCCATTCATAAAATTAGAAAAGCAGGGCAAGTAATCCTTTTGGAACTACAGTCCTGCTTTTCGTTTTACTTCAGCCACCAAAAGGTGGCTTCGTGTTCACTGCAATCAGGTTTATAGCAGTCAGGACATTACGAATAACTCCCTTGAGCCTATCAAGCGCCAAAAACGAAGAAATACGCTTTCAACGTTCATAACCTGAACTCGATTATTAGTTACTATAAAATTTTCGAATGTCTATGAAATTGCCTCTCGAGAATGTACTAAAAAATCATCCCCCTGCCCCCTTCAAAGAGGGAAATAGCCAGTGTCCAAACTGAAAACGTACACTTCCTAGGCGTTTTGTCGGTGTCCCCTTTGAAGGTTGGCAGGGAGATGACAACAACTCCAATGCATATTAATTAGTAAAAATACAATTTCCGAACGCCTACTATTTAGGAAAAAACCTTCTCGAAATAAGGGCATTATCTAACTATATTATACTGAAAATAAACACATTAACCAAGAAAAAAACAGATGAAAAATTGTCGAATTCAGGTTATTAATAAATTCTATCTTTATTGCATGCAAATCGACATCATACACAGCATCCCTACCGATATTGAAACCATCTTCAACTTTTACGACATGGCCATTGCGCATCAAAAAAAGGTGTTCAATAAACACTGGCAGGGCTTTAATCGCGACTTGATCAACCATGAAATCACAGAAAACAGGCAATATAAAATCCTTGTAGACGGATCTGTTGCCTGCATATTCGCGGTTACCTTTGAAGATAAACTGATATGGGGAAATAGAGACGAAGATTCCATTTACATTCATCGCATTGTAACACACCCAAATTTTCGAGGATTTTCCTTTGTAAAAGAGATTATAAAATGGGCGAAAGAATATGCGCAAAAAAACCAGCTAAAATACATCCGCATGGACACCTGGGCCGATAACCAAAAATTATTAGCGTATTATACAAGCTGTGGCTTCGAATACGTTGGCGTAGTAGACATGAATGAAACGCAGGGATTACCCAAACATTACGAAGGAATTAGCCTCAGTTTGTTCGAAATAAAAGTTGAACCCGATCACTAAAAAAAGAAAGTAGCTATCTGTAGGACACACAATTACCGCAACACCACCTTCCAGACCAACATATCATCTACCTCGCCAATATGTATAAAATTATTTTTTTCTAAGATGGAGTACGATGCAACATTATCTTTCGTAGTAGAGGCAAAAACAGCCTTTACCTTTTCTTGCGTTCTGGCCCAATCTAAAATCCGACCAACAGCCTCAGTCATGTATCCTTTGTTTCGATAGGGTTGATAGGTGCCATAACCAATTTCAATCTCACCATTCGGATCCGGCTCTCCAACAAAACAAATATCACCAACTACGGTGCTATCAGGTTTCGAAATAATGGTTCACAAAGTGTGGTATAAATAATCTTTATCCTTATCAATTACATTGGGTAAAATCGTTTGCTCCAAAGCATCTTGTAATTCCGAAGAAATATTCTTTTTAGTAGGCTGCAAGCCAAATTCCGCTTCTAAAGAATGATCATCTTTTATATATTTTAACAACTGATCATGCGTAAGTGGCTTTAAAATGAGACGTTCCGATTCTATCATTTTTCACAAAATTAGACCAACGAATATACAGAATTGACCTTGTTTTGCGCATGCCTAAATCGTGAACTAAATAAAATTAAGTTTATGTTTTTATTAATTCTTGAAAAGAATGATCTTCAAAAAACCAGTAATGCAAGTAAAGTTTTTTTACCACAGAGCAAACAGCGCATTTTACACAAAGAGCATAGTGAGTCGTATTTGTTAATAGCTCAGAAGAAAATTCAAACACTTGCTGTCATCTTCGAGTGCAGCGAAGAATCTCTAAGATGAATGCTGCTTACAGACCTAAGAATTCATTATAAGAGATTTCTTCCCGAATACTTGGAACAGCCCCTGCGTTTAGCAAAGCTAACTGCTCCCTATTTAGAGATGCTTCCTACGTCAGCATGACAGCAAAATTTTTGAGCGATATGCTTTGAAAACAACCGTTCAAAAAGCAGTCAGTAACCGAAGTACGCCCGTCAATCCCGAATACTCTGGATGTACCCCAAGCAGCGGAAGGACCTCAACTATAAAATAATGACTAAAGATGATTGATCATAAGATTATAAGAAGAGTGATGCTAGGCTAAAATTCCGTTTTAAGAGATGTTTCGTTCCTCAACATGACAAGTCAGAATAAAACATTAAGATTTCCCTTTCTAACCCAAATCTAAAAACACAAAAAAAGCGATGAACCGCTTCATCGCTTTTTCCATTACTACATTATTGGGCCGATTCTTATTTTGCTAATTGAGCGATAGCATAATCAATTGCACTAACTTTAGGAGTGCTTTCTTCTGTGTTTTGAGCTGTAAATTCATTCGTGTACAATACCGAGGTAGCGCTATTCGACACAATGTGGTTTTTACTTGTTCCAGTTAATTTCAACGTTGAAAAGTCATCCGAAACAGTATAAATACTTTCTGTATTGCTTTTAATTTCAGCAATTGCTTCTCCCGATAAGAAAATTTGTAAATATTTAGCTTGTAATTTTCCATCCGTTTTAACAACAGCATTGTCGCTTGCCTGAATGCGGTATAAATCACTTACATTAACCACTAACTTTACTGTTTCTTTGCTTGTTGATGAAATCGTTAATAAATCTCCGTATTGCGTAACATAAGCAGTTCCTTTGTTATTTGATGCAAAGCTAACGCCCTCATCTCCCGATTGAACAATTACTAACTCTACGTTTCCTTTTACCGAAATACGTTTAAAATTTTTAGCCGCTGCTACAGTTTCTGAAACTGGTTTTGTGCTAGCCGAAGCTGAACTAACAAATGCGCTAGTACTTAATACTGTTGCTGTTAAAGCGATGGCGATGAATGAGTTGATTGAAGTTTTCATATTATTTCTTATTAAAGTGTTTAATTAAATTGTTGTTGTTTTTGTAATTAAGATGTCATTCGCGTACAAATGTTTCAGCCATATTTTTCGCATTATACCACTGCTTTAAAGCACTCGACGAACGCCAATATATCCTATACAAAAAAGTGTTAGTCGAATCGCAAAATCGACGTAAAACAGCCTCGAACCTAAAAGAATGAACAGAAAATCTTCTTAAAATGTAACTAGTTATAACACAAGACGAAGGGAAAAATGCATGCACATGTACCAATACAACCAAAAAATAAATTCAAAACCGCAAAAACAGTCATTCTAAAAGCCCCTTTTATCCTTACCAAATTAAAAAAATGTGGCTTTTACAGTCAATTAAACGTTTTATTAAAAAATTTTAAATAAATTTTGAAAAACATTTGCATTTTAAAAAAATATTCGACTCCTTTGAAGTGTACAAAATACACCAAGCACAAACATGATTTTAAACACTTCAATTATTACAATTATTACAACCACCGGTATAAACCAGAGGGGCTAATTTTTTGTAAATTGAAAAAAGATAAAGACACAAAAAGCGCCCCGCAAAACGGGGCGCTTTTTTTTTAAACCAAAAACCAACCACAACAGTTCCTAAAGCTGTTTACAAAAAAACGAGAGAATGAAAGTATTAAAATTCGGTGGCACATCCGTAGGTTCGGCCGAGAACATTAAAACGCTACTCAAAATCGTAGCACAAGAAAAAGAAAAAAGCAAGCCGGTTGTTGTATTATCGGCAATGAGCGGAGTAACCAATTTGCTAACAGACATGGCCGAAAAAGCCGAACGTGGTGAAGATTATGACGCCTCTTTAAAAGAAATTGAAGCAAAACATTTTGCGGTTATCCGTACACTTCTACCAGCAGCGGCTCAAAACCCAGTGTTTACACGCTTAAAAATCTTCTTCAACGAGTTGGAAGATTTACTGCAAGCAGTTTCAAACCTAAAAGAACTAAGTCTGCAAACGAAAGACCAAATTCTAAGCTATGGCGAACGCTGCTCAACGTTTATGATTGCGCACATTGCTGCACAGCATTTTGCTGAAGCACAATTTGTAAATGGCTCAGAATTTATCAAAACGGATAGCAATTTTGGCCAAGCACGTGTAAACACCCAACTTACAGAATTATTAATCCAAGAATTTCACCAGGCAAATAAAGATAAAGTATTGTTTGTTACAGGCTTTATCGCCAGCAATGAGGCTAACCGAGTAACCACGTTAGGAAGAGGTGGTTCCGACTATACTGCGGCTGTTTGGGGTGCGGCGTTAAATGCTGCCGAAATCGAAATCTGGACCGATGTAAATGGCATGATGACTGCCGACCCACGTATGGTTAAAAAAGCATTCTCACTTCCGGAGCTAAGCTACACAGAAGCAATGGAATTGAGCTATTTTGGCGCGAAAGTAATTTATCCGCCAACCATGATTCCCGCATTTTTAAAGAAAATCCCTTTGGTAATCAAAAATACCTTTGAACCCGATTTTCATGGTACCTACATCAAAAGCGACGTAAAAGAATCAAATTTACCGATTAAAGGGATTTCATCAATCGACCAAATCAGCATCATTAATTTAACCGGCAGCGGAATGGTTGGAAAAGCCGGTTTTAGCGGCCGCTTATTTTCATTGTTATCGCGCGAGCAAATTAATGTAGTCTTAATTACGCAATCATCGTCAGAACACAGCATTACTTTTGCCGTTAAACCTGCCGATGCAGAACAAGCCATTACCTTTATTAAAAAAGAATTTGAACTGGAGCTCGATGCTAAAAAATTAGAATTGCCGGTTATCGAAAATAACCTAGCTGTTTTAGCCATAGTGGGCGAAAACATGAAGCACACTCCGGGTATCAGCGGTCGCTTATTTTCGGCACTAGGCCGTAATGGTGTTAACGTACGTGCTATTGCACAAGGTTCATCGGAATACAACATTTCGGTAATCCTGAGCAAAAGCGATTTATCAAAAGCAGTAAACGCAGTACACGATGCCTTTTTTACCGATTTAAAGAGAACCCTCAACATCTTTTGCTTAGGTACTGGAAACATTGGCAAAACGCTTTTCAATCAGTTAAAAGAACAAATGCCGTTTCTAGCTGAAAACAACGATTTACAAGTAAAAGTGGCCGGGATAAGCAATACCCGCAAAATGATTTTCAATACCGAAGGCTTGTCGCTAGATAAATGGGAAGACGAATTAAACGCAAGCGGCGAAACAGCCGATTTGGCGGGCTTTGTGGCGAAAATGAAAGCATTGAATCTTCCTAACTGCGTTTTTGTAGATAACACCGCAGCCGAAGCGCCCATTGAATATTATCAAGAGGTGTTCGAAAGCAGTATTTCGATAGTAACCTGCAACAAAAAAGGAAACTCTGCAGACTATGCACAATACAGATCGTTTAAAGATACCGCCCGTAAATTTGGTGTAGATTTCTATTACGAAACCAATGTGGGAGCCGGTTTACCTATCATCCGCACCTTAAAAGAACTCATGATGAGCGGCGATAAAGTTGCCCGTATTGAGGCCATTCTTTCGGGAACCATCTCGTACATCTTTAACAACTTCAAAGGTGATAAGGGATTTTACGAAACAGTGAAAGAAGCACAAGACTTAGGCTATACGGAACCCGACCCGCGCGACGACTTAAATGGTAAAGATTTTATGCGTAAAATGTTGATTCTTGCACGCGATGCCGGATATCCATTAGAAGTAAACGATGTCAAAATTGATAATATTTTACCTGATGCGTGTTTACAAGCCGCTTCGGTAGACGATTTTTACCAAGAACTACAAGCCAATGCTGCGTATTTCGAAGCCCTAAAAAACAAGGCCGAAAGCGAAGGAAAAGTGCTACGTTATATCGGAAAAATGGAAGATGGAAACGTAGAAATCAGCCTTCAAATGGTAGATGATTCACATCCTTTCTTTATGTTATCCGGAAGTGACAATATCATTTCTTTTACCACCGATCGTTATAAATCGCGTCCACTGGTGGTTAAAGGCCCTGGAGCCGGTGCAGAAGTAACCGCTGCTGGTGTATTTGCCGATATCATTAACGTAGGAACCTTAAGCTAATTGCAAAAAATCATGAATCAAAGTATAAAAGTTTTCGCTCCGGCTACCGTAGCCAATGTAGTATGTGGATTCGATGTTTTAGGTTTTGCCGTAAACGAACCCGGAGATGAAGTAGAAATGCGCTTAACTGACACCCCGGGTGTAGTCATCAAAAAAATTACTGGCGATGATGGTAAATTGCCGCTCGATGCCACAAAAAATACCGTGAGTGCCAGCGTACAACATTACCTGCAACACGTAGACCGTTTAGATGTTGGCGTAGAAATAGAACTCCATAAAAAAATGCCTATCGGAAGTGGTTTAGGCTCAAGCTCAGCCAGTACCGTTGCTGGTTTATTTGCCATTAATAAACTCATGGGCGATTTATTAACCCCACAACAATTGGTTCCTTTTGCCATGAAAGGCGAAGAACTGGCCTGTGGATATGGCCATGCAGATAACGTTGCCCCTGCTATTTTGGGTGGTTTTGTATTGGTGAGAAGCTACGATCCATTGGATGTTATTTCATTGCCTACCCCTGCCGGGATGTATGCAGCTATAGTATACCCCGAAGTAGATGTCCCCACAAAAGATGCACGCCAAATGATTCGCAGTAAGGTTCTTTTAAAAGATGCCGTTACCCAATGGGGCAATGTAGCCGGCTTAGTAAGTGGATTGTTCATGAACGATTTTGATTTAATTGGGCGGAGCATGAAAGATGTGTTGGTAGAACCTACACGTTCTATTTTAATCCCTGGATTTGAAGATTTAAGAACCCTCGCCATGGAAAACGGCGCCATTGGTTTTGGAATTTCAGGCTCAGGCCCTTCAGTTTTTGCTTTAACAAAAGATGAAGAAACCGCAAAACGCATTACCAAAGCGCAACAATTGCATTTGCACAAACTCAACATTAACAGCAAATCGTTCGTGTCGTCTGTAAATGCAGAAGGACCGAAAGTGCTGTAACGTGATAGGTTGTGAATAGTGAGTAGGGAATAATGTAATTGAAGACCCCGACCACCTTAAACCTTAAACCTTAAAACCCTACTACCTTAAACCTTAAAACCCGACCACCCTAAACCTCAAAAAAATGAATTTATATTCAACCAATACAAAATCACTGCGCGTTTCTTTTAAAGAAGCCGTTTTTAATAGCATGCCACAAGATAAAGGCTTGTACATGCCGGTAGAAATACCCCAACTGGATCCCGATTTTATTCAAAACATTGAAAGCTACAGCCTAGCTGAAATTGCCTATACCGTTGCTTCGGCTTTATTGAAAGATGAAATCCCTGCGGATGATTTAAAAGCCCTAGTAAATGATGCCATCAATTTTGATGCTCCTGCCGTAAAACTCGATGATAAAACTTTTGTGCTCGAGCTTTTCCACGGACCATCGTTAGCTTTTAAAGATTTCGGCGCACGCTTTATGAGCCGAGTAATGGCTTATTTCCTAAAAGATGGCGAACAACTGCTTGATGTACTGGTAGCCACCTCAGGCGATACCGGCGGTGCTGTAGCCCTTGGCTTTCTAGGCGTACCGAATACACGCGTAACCATTTTATATCCGGAAGGAATGGTAAGCCCTATTCAAGAGTTGCAATTAACCACCAACGGGCAAAATATTCGCGCCATTGAAGTAAAGGGAACTTTCGACGATTGCCAAGCCTTGGTTAAACAAGCTTTTGCCGATGCCGATTTGAACGAAAAATTCCGCTTAACTTCGGCCAATTCAATCAACATTTCTAGATTAATCCCGCAAACATTCTATTATTTTAACACGTATGCCCAGCTAAAAAAACAAGGTCTGAAAGACCTAATTTTCTCGGTTCCGAGTGGGAATTTTGGAAACATTGGCGCAGGTTTATTGGCTTATAAATTAGGTCTACCCGTTAAGAAATTCATCGCCGCAACCAATGTAAACGATACCGTTCCGCGTTTCCTTGAAACCGGCGTTTACGAAACAAAACCTTCGGTACAAACCTACGCCAATGCAATGGATGTGGGCGCACCAAGCAACTGGGTACGCATTATGGATTTATTTAATCAGGATGTAGAAGCCCTTAAGAAAGTGGTTGAATCATACAAATTTACCGATGAGGAAACCCTAGCGGGGATTAAAGAAATCGACAAAAAGTTTCACTACGTAGCCTGTCCGCACACGGCCATTGCCTACTTAGCAATTAAGAAATTTCGTGAAGAAAACCCAGCGGATAAAAGTGCAGCTGTTTTCTTATCAACCGCACATGCATGTAAATTCCCGGATATTTTCCCGAGCGACATTGCTGCCAAAATTGAAATTCCAGAACAAGTAAAAAGCCTAGAAAGTAGACCAAAACAGGCCGATAAACTGGGTATTGATTTTGAAGGATTTAAAGCTTATTTGCATTCACAAAGCAACAAATAAAGGAAATGAAAAAGGGTATCCTAAATGTTTTGGATACCCTTAAATTATTTTGTCAAAATGACTAATGCTTCTTTCCTATTTTAGGCCCTCATTTTTATCCCTTTTAAATCTTTCAAATAAAGCTAAAATCTTATCTTCATTATTAACTTTAATTTCTTCAATCTTGAAATGGAAAGCACGTTTCGGCATACCGTTCGGCATATCAACTGTTTTAGGTTTTGCATTATAGAAAAAATATACCTCAACCAATTTCATCTTTCTCAAACTATCTAGTTCTTTCGACAGAGAGAAATCAATTTTATTAAATTTTGCATCAAATAAAAGAGAAGTAGTATCCGGGTAATTTCCACCTCGTTTTAATTTATCAAAATAGATTTCCTTTCTTAAATGATTGGTATTTTCGACCTTTATCAATTCATCACCATTAGTTATAAATTTCATATTTTTATAAGCATTTTCTACCAAGAAAGAATCAACATTAAATGCCCGCTTAGTATTTGGCTTATTTCGATTGTTTGGCCTATTTTGATTATACTCATAGCCTTCCACTGCATTTTTATAGCATAGATAATCAACATATTTAACAACAGTTGAATCAATCGTAGCTGGATCATCGGAAAAAATCATCACATCATCTTTTATTGCATTATTGTTGTGATAGGTTACCCTATATGGCTTTCTAAATAATAAGATACTATCTAAACTATAAACCAACAGGCTGTCAGACCAGAGGACTAATTTTCCTTCTTTTAAATTAGGACTAAGCGGTAAATCACTTGTTAATTTTATGGCTACTATAGCCGATTTTTTCTTTGCTATAGGTTGATACGAAAAAAATAACGATAAAATTATTGAGTAAAAAAAAGTATGCATAGTTAAAAAATTAAAGCAATAAAATTTGAATTATCTAAATAGCTAATTATCCCAGTAATTACTTACATGCCAAAGTGGACTTCTCTTTTGAAAAGCCTTATGTGTAATAACAGGCACATCTTTTACGACAATCTTTGTTGTATGGTTTACAAGATTGACAGAACATTAATAGCAAAGGAACAAAATGGCTTTCGCCAATGCATGGGAGAGTATTTTTTTCATGTTAATTTAAATGTTGGCAAAGAAAAGAAAATTTTCCCTTTTTAGTGAATAATTTTTGTCCACATAACGGACAACAAAATGTAACAGACAAAAAATCTGTTAATTCTAGAATTAGTTGAAACCATACAATTAAATATAAATGCTAACCACAAACATCTGATTATGCTCTAAATTGTGGGTGCACCGAGCAATTGGATGTGTATTATGGACTTGTTTAATCAAGATTTGGAAGCCCTTAAGAAAGTGGTTAGTTCTTACAAATTTACCGACGAAGGGACCCTAGCAGGGATTAAAGAAATAGATGCGAAATTTGACTATGTGGCCTGTCCGCATACGGCCATTACCAATTTAGCGATTAAGAAATTTCGTGAAGAAAACCCAGAGGATAAAAGTGCAGCTGTTTTTCTATCGACCGCGCATGCATGCAAATTCCCAGATATTTTTCCGAGCGACATTGCTGCTAAAATTGAAATTCCAGAACAAGTAAAAAGCCTAGAAAGTAGACCTAAGCGTGCGGATGAATTGGGTATCGATTTTGATGGCTTTAAAGCCTATTTGCTAAAAAAAGCATAAAATTTTAGACTGCTCTCCTTCAAACAAGTTGAGCAGTCTAAATTCAATTATAGCTATCGAGAGTTTTTACTTTTCAAACTATCCAGTTCTCTTTTTAAACTTTCAATTTGTTGTTGTTGTTCCTGAATACTGGCTACTAACAACGGGATTAAACTTTCATTATCCACTTTATCAACAGTTGCCGTATTGTATGAATTTTTTCCTGCCGGATAACTAATTGCTTTTTGAGAAACCAAATTTGGCAATACCTTTTTTAGCTCCGCTGAATTGAAACCATATTGTTCAGCCGTTGGTAATTTCGCTTTGGCGGCTAAATTACCTTCATAATTATACGAAATAGGCTCCAATTTAGTTACTACAGAAATTGAATTGGTTAAGGGTTTAACATTTTTTGGCTCAACAGTTTGCGCCATCGTTTGTGCTGCCGCGAATAGAATACCCATCGCAAACAGGCTTGAAATTGCTCGTTTCATATTAAAAAAATTGATTAAATTTTACATCCCCTCAGAAATTAAGGGTTTAATTAACATACTAAAGAAAAACTTACACCAATGGAGGCGGTGTTAATACATCTGGGAAGTGCGATTTCTCAAAAGAAAAATCTGCCACGTAAATTTTAGTGGTTAATTGAACAAAAAGGGATATGTTATTTTCTGGTAAAAGCATTTCGAAAAAATACTCAGGAGCATTTTTCTTCTCCTGTTTTTCTGCTTCTTCCTGTGATTGGCAACATTCAACACGACACGATGATTTCGAAAAAAAAGTATCCAACCCACTGCTTTTAACAAGCAATACGAATGCAAAGCACAGCGTTATCAGATATTTTAAATTCGTTAATTTCATTTTTACAAAGATAATATTTATTTATTAACAGGGCAAAAATGCAGTCATCGCCCTGTCAAAGAATCACTTAATTTCCTGCTCTAAACTGAGAAGGAGTTTTATTCATGATCTCCCTAACTTTACAATAGTTACCTTATCTTAAAAAAACAAAGTTAAGCAAGCAACTTCTTCATCTCGGTAATGACCAACTGTACATCATCAGAGGTAGTTCTCCAATTCACAAAAGAAGCCCGAATTCCCTTTTTACCATTGTAAAAACTCGGCGTCATAAATACTTTTCCTGTATCGTTTAATTTCAATAAAAAGTCCGTTACCTGCTCCACCTTCACCAATGAAAAACAAACGTTGTTTAATCGGGTTGGTGCTAACAATTCAAAATTTGGGTCATTTAAAATAAAATCGGAAAGTTCTTGGGCTAAAGCAACATTTCGTTCAACCAATTCACAGTACCCCTCTTTTCCATACGCGTTCAATGAAAACCAAGCAGGTAAAGCTTTTAATCTTCTTGAATTTTCGGGCAACAGATTTAAGAAGCTAAAATTATCAGCCAAATTGCCTAGGTAGGGAGCATTTGAATTTTGAAAGGTTTCAACTTGCAAGCTTTGGTGTTTTTCTTTCACAAAAAAAACGGCACTTTCATATGGAACATTCAACCATTTATGGCAATCAACCGTTATGCTATCGGCCTGTTCCCAGCCCTCAACCAAGTGTTTATATCTAGGCGAACACGCCGCAAAACCACCAAAAGCAGCATCAATATGCCACCAAAAAGTGTATTTTTTTCTTAATGCCTGAATGGCGATAAAATCATCATAATCAACCGTATTCACCGTTCCAGCACTCGATATCAAAATAAAAGGTTGACCCGCTAGCGATTTAATTTTAGCTTCTAACTCAGTCGTATCAATGGCTTCTCTATTTCCATCTTTTACGGCTACCTGAATAACATTATTACTTCCTATACCGAGCATGGCTAATGATTTAACGGAAGATGAATGTGGCGTTGCAGATAAAACAGGAATTACGCCTGAAAGGCCTTCGCGAGCGAAATCTTTCCCCTGTTGATGCCCAATCCATTGACGTGCAATAGCCAGACATGAAAAATTTGAGAGCGTAGCACCGGTTACAAATCCTCCCGAAAAATCATTCGGTAAATTTAAAAGCGACCGCAATAGATACAATGTTTCTAACTCAATTTGCGCAGAAACATCGCCATGTCCTTTTATGCCTTGTGTATTTTGATCATAAATGGCTGCTAACCAATCGCCAGCAATGGCCGCAGGCGTTGTTCCTCCAGTTACGAAGCCCCAAAAACGAGGCCCTGATGAAGCAACCATTACGTCCTCAAAACGTTGGTTAAACTGCTCAAATGCCGCTACTGCACCAATACCCTCATTGCTAAGTGTATCGTTTAAAGCAATTACATTTTGACTAGAAGTTGGTCGTTGAGAAAGCGAATCGAGGTAATTCAATCCGTGTTTTTTTATTAAATCAAGGATTTCGGGAAGGATTTGTTGGTCGTTTTTTAAGTGGCTCATAGTAGTAGATTGACTTGGAAATCATTAAACCAGCAATTGAAACCTATAAGGTTTTAAAAACCTTATAGGTTAATGGGTAAACTTAAAAAATTGCTCTTGCAATTTGTTTGGTTTGCTCTGGGCGCCCCATGGTATAAAAATGCAATACGGGCACGCCAAAGTCCATCAATTCTTTACACTGCTTAATCATAGCAGCGGTGCCAATTTCCTTTGCTTCGGCATTGTTTTTTGCATGCGATAACGCATCTGTTAATTCTTCAGGTAAATCGATGTGAAAAATCTTTGGCAATACATTTAGCTGGGTTAATGTGCTAATTGGCTTTAATCCAGGAATAATAGGCACGTGAATATCGTTCTCGCGGCATTTTTTTACAAAATCGAAATACTTCTGATTATCAAAAAACATCTGGGTAACAATAAATTCGGCACCCATATCCACTTTCTTCTTTAAATATTTGAAATCGGTATTTAAGTTCGGTGCCTCAAAATGCTTTTCAGGATAACCGGCCACTCCAATACAAAAATCGCTTTTGAATGTATCGATATCTTCGTGTAGAAACTTCCCTTCGTTGTGATTCTTGATGTGTTGAATCAAATCAGTTGCATAGGTGTGTCCACCCTTGGTTGGAACAAAAGAAGAATCGGCAGCACGCGCATCCCCCCGCAAAGCCAATACATTATCAATGCCTAAAAATTGTAAATCAATTAAGGCATTTTCAGTTTCTTCTTTGGTAAAACCACCACAAATTAAATGCGGTACGGCATCAATTTTATATTTATGAATAATTGCCGCACAAATAGCAATGGTTCCGGGACGTTTTCTGTACGATACTTTTTGCAACAAACCGTTTGCTTGTTCCTTGTAAATATAATCTTCCCTTAATGAGGTTACATCAATAAACGGAGGATTAAACTCTAATAAAGGATCAATAGCATCGTAAATCCATTGAATACTTTGACCTTTAATGGGTGGCAAAAGTTCGAACGAAAATAAGGGTTTACCCTTCGCATTTTTGATGTGTTCTGTTATTTTCATGGGTTGGTTGGTTCGTTAGTTGGTTCGTTAGTTGGTTTTTTGGCCTAAATAGCCTATAAATTGCACCGAATCACCTCCAAAAATTAATCTCTTTTTTTATTCTTTATTTAAATATCTTCTATATCCGTTAATCAGCTTCCCTACAACTTCAATTTGGGAAATACTTTCTTTCAATTGAATTTCTGAAATATAACCAATATCAAATGAAATGTATATCTGCGTTTCTAGTTCATATAAGGAGCCCCTAGCAATAGCCAAAAATTGAACTGCCTCTTTTACATGTTGTCGTCCCAAGCCTTCTGCTATATTGGATGGTACAGAAACCGCACATCGCCTAATTTGGGCGGTTAAGCCATATATTTCTTCGTTTGGGAATGTAGCACTCAGCTTATAAATATAGGATGCAAATACTCTTGCCTCTTTCCAAACCTCCAGCTCCGTATATTTTTGATATGCCATTTAACTATTTTTTTCTCTAAACAACCAATCAACTAACCACCCAAAAACCTAATAAGCCAAATTCGGGCTCAACCAACGTTCTACTTCTTCGATAGACATGTTTTTACGAGCCGCATAATCTTCTATCTGATCTTTTGTGATTTTACCAAGACCAAAATATTTCGATTGTGGATGGGCAAAATAAAATCCACTTACAGCAGCTGTTGGATACATGGCATAACTTTCGGTTAGGCGTAATCCTATTTTATTTTCTGCATCTAATAATTGAAACAAGGTGCCTTTTTCGGTGTGTTCCGGACAGGCAGGATAACCTGGTGCAGGACGAATACCCGCATAGGCTTCTTTAATCAATTCCTGATTGCTAAAATTCTCTTCTTTTGAATAGGCCCAAAATTCTTTACGTACACGCTCGTGCATGCGTTCGGCAAAAGCTTCCGCTAAACGATCGGCTAATGCTTTGGCCATGATGCTGTTGTAATCATCAAAATTAGCTTCAAATTCGGCCACTAATTCATCAACGCCGTGTCCGGTAGTTACGGCAAATCCACCAAAATAATCCTGAATACCACTTTCCTTTGGTGCAATGAAATCTGATAAAGCGTAATACGGTTGGCCGTCTACCTTTTCTGCCTGTTGGCGCAAGGTATGAATCTTTACATCCGCTGGTAATCCAGCTTCGTTAGCCAATCCGTTTAGATTTAGTTCAATATCGTCAGCAACAGCATTCGCCGGCCAAAAACCAACAACTCCTTTGGCTGTAAACAGTTTCTCATCCAGAATACGTTTTAGCAATACCTGGCCATCCTCGAAAAGTTTTTTTGCTTCATCGCCAACAATTTTATCTTCAAAGATTTTCGGATAGCTTCCGCGAAGTTCCCAGGTATGGAAAAACGGCGTCCAATCGATATACGGAATTAACTCTTCTAATGCGTAATCCTCAAACACTTTAGTCCCTAAAAAGGTAGGTACAGGCAGATTTTCTTCAAAATCGATTTTATATTTATTTGCGCGTGCTTCCTCAAGTGTTTTAAAACGTTTATCAGAACGTTTGTTTAAATGCGCTTCGCGTGCTTTAGTATATTCTTCTTTTATTTGGCTGATGTACGTATCGCGCGTTTCATTGTTCATCAGGGTACTACAAACCGTTACACTTCTAGAAGCATCTAATACGTGAATAGCCGCACCTGAATAATTGGGGGCAATTTTTACCGCAGCATGTATTCTCGAAGTTGTTGCACCACCCACAATTAAGGGAATGGTAAATCCTTCACGCTCCATTTCTTTCGCGAAATGTACCATCTCATCTAGTGAGGGCGTGATTAAGCCGCTTAAACCAATAATATCGGCATTAATTTCTTTGGCTTTTTTAATAATTTCTTGTGCTGGAACCATTACGCCCATATCAACCACTTCAAAGTTGTTACACGCTAACACAACACCCACAATGTTTTTACCAATGTCGTGTACATCGCCTTTTACGGTAGCTAATAAAATCTTACCGGCCGAAGAACTTTGATTTTGATCTGGGTTATCTAACTTTTCTTGCTCAATGAAAGGCAATAAATAAGCCACAGCCTTTTTCATTACCCTAGCCGATTTCACTACCTGAGGAAGAAACATTTTACCTGCGCCAAATAAATCACCCACGATATTCATTCCATCCATTAATGGGCCTTCAATCACCTCAATTGGACGTGCATATTTCTGACGCGCTTCTTCCACATCGTCATCCAAATACTCCACTAAACCTTTTACGAGCGAATGCGATAAACGTTCCTCAACAGAGCCTTTACGCCACTCTTCATCCTTTACAATTTCTTTGCCTTTCGATTTAACTGTTTCGGCAAACTCTACCAATCGCTCAGTAGCATCCTCTCTTCTGTTTAAAAGAACATCTTCCACGCGCTCTAATAATTCAGGGGGAATTTCCTGATACACTTCCAGCATACCAGCATTTACAATCCCCATATCCAAGCCAGCCTGGATGGCATGGTATAAAAATGCAGAATGCATCGCTTCACGAACGGTATTATTTCCTCTAAACGAGAATGAAATATTAGAAACCCCTCCACTTACTTTCGCATGGGGTAAATTTTCTTTAATCCAACGGGTAGCATTTATAAAATCGACGGCATAGTTGTTATGCTCTTCTAATCCCGTTGCTACGGTTAAAATATTTGGATCAAAAATGATGTCTTCTGCAGGAAAACCTACTTGATCAACCAAAATATCGTAACTTCTTTTACATATTTCGATACGACGCTCATAGTTATCGGCCTGACCATTTTCGTCAAAAGCCATTACCACTACCGCCGCTCCATAGGCCATAATTTTGGTGGCACTTTCGATAAATTTCTCTTCACCTTCTTTTAGCGAGATGGAATTTACAATACCTTTCCCTTGCAAGCATTTCAACCCACACTCGATTACACTCCATTTCGATGAATCGACCATGATCGGCAATTTTGCGATATCAGGCTCTGAAGCAATTAAATTTAAAAATTTAGTCATTGCCGCTTCCGAATCGAGCATCCCTTCATCCATGTTTACATCAATGATTTGCGCTCCACCTTCAACCTGCTGGCGTGCTACTGCCAATGCCGTTTCATAATCGCCGCTTAAAATTAACTTCGAGAATTTTGGAGATCCAGTAATATTGGTTCGTTCACCAACATTTACGAAAATGCTTTCGGGTGTAATGGTTACAGGTTCTAAACCACTTAAACGCATGTATGGCGCCAAAGTAGGTATTTTACGCGGTGTACCTTTACTTGCTTTTTTCGCGATACAGCCAATATGATCAGGTGTAGTGCCGCAGCATCCACCTACAATGTTAACAAAGCCTGAGTGAATAAAATCGTCTACTAAATGAGCCGTTTCATGAGGCTGCTCATCGTACGCACCAAATTCATTCGGTAAACCTGCATTCGGATAAGCAGAAACATAGCAGCCCGCTTTCTCTGCTAACTCTTCAATGTGCGGACGCATATCTTTCGCCCCCAAAGCGCAGTTAAAACCAATACTTAACGGTTTTGCATGAATTACCGAATTTAAAAAGGCTTCTGCTGTTTGACCAGATAAGGTTCTCCCTGAGGCATCGGTAATGGTTCCGGAAATCATGATTTCCATTTTCTTACCCGTTACCTCATCGTATTTTTTGATGGCAAAAATTGCCGCTTTTGCATTTAAAGTATCGAAAATTGTTTCGATTAAAAGTATATCCGATCCACCATCAACCAAGCCGCGCACTTGCTCATAATAGGCTTCTACCAGCTCATCGAACGTAATGGCACGGTATCCCGGATCATTCACATTAGGTGATAAAGATAACGTACGATTGGTTGGTCCAATGGCGCCTGCTACGAAACACACGCGCTCCGGATTTGCCGCCATAAATTCAGTAGTCGCTTCTTTTGCAATACGCGCGCCTTCAAAACTCAACTCATAGCTCAAGTCTTCCATTTGGTAATCGGCCATGGAAATACGCTGCGTACTAAAAGTATTGGTTTCGATGATATCGGCCCCTGATTGAAGGTACTCTAAATGGATGGCTTTGATAATATCCGGACGGGTAATGTTCAATAAATCGTTATTGCCTTTAACCTCGCAAGGGTGATTCTTAAACCGCTCCCCTCTAAAATCTTCTTCCTCTAAAGTATAGCGTTGAATCATGGTACCCATTGCACCATCAATTACCAAAATACGTTTTTCTAATTCTTCTCTAATGCTCATTGTTTGTTACTAGTAGATACAAGCTTACCCAAAACACCACAGTGCTTTACATACATCTCACATCTTAAAAATTGGCTTATTCAAAAAAGCAGGCACATGATTGTAATCCTAAACTTATCTTTTCCCGAGTGTTTCGGAATAGAATTTAGCACCTTGTTGGCACAGGTTGCTAAGACTTCTTTGGGTCTAATCCCTCCGTCTTTCTTAATAAGCGTACAAAAGTGCAACAATTCGATATAAATTCCAAAAAATCAGGCAAGAAACGGAATAAAATTACAAAGGCCACGCAAATCTGCATGGCCTTCGATATAGAATTTTGTTTCCTTATTATTTTCGGCTTCCGAAAATGCGTAACAAAAACAAGAATATATTGATAAAATCTAGGTATAAAGATAAAGCGGCTACAATAGCAGTTTTCTTAGCATCCACATGCAAAACTTCATCTCCCCTCATTTCTAAACCTTCACCAATACGTTTAATTTTTTGAACATCGTAGGCGGTTAAAGCAGTAAATATCGCAATTCCAATAAACGCCATCACTAAGCTAAATTGCTCGCTTTGAATAAACATGTTCACTACAGAAGCAATAATTAAGCCTACTACCCCAACCATTAAAATTGGTCCGAATTTGCTTAAATCGATATTTGTAGTGTAGCCCATAAAAGCCATAATACCGAAGATACCTGCTGCTGCAGCAAAACAGCTTACTACCGATGATGCAGTATAAGCCATTAAAATGAAGCTTAAGCTAATACCGGTTAATACCGAGTACAAAACAAAAACACCTAATAATGCCGGATAAGAAAGTTTACTTAATCCGAAATTTAGTAAAAGTACTAACCCAAGTGGCCCTAACATGGCTACCCAACCTAAAATTGACATACTGGCTTTTCCAGTGGTTGGGTTCTCGCTAATCAAATATTTCATCAACTCCAAGTTTGTTCCAAATAAATAAGCAGCAACACTTGATACTGTTAAAGCCACAAACATTAATAAGAATACGTTTGCGAAGAATTTTTTAGAAACAGATTTTTCTTGAACAAAAACGCTGTTGTCTTGATATTGATAATTTTGTTGTTCCATTTTTAAATGCGTTATTATTATAATATTGTATTTATAAAAATATAAATTTAGGTAATTAATTCAATCTTTTGGTCAGCAGTTCTTCAACTTTTTTATAAAATTGAAGGGGTTTGAGGGTTCGCCATGGCATTTCATCAAACTCACCCCCAAAATTAATGTAATAATCAATATTATTCGCCGAGAACTCACGAATCACATGATCTCTAAAATTAACGCCCACTATCCAGCCTTCATCTACCTCTTGAAACCACTCTTCGTAATAACTATCATCAGAGGCATGAAAGTTCAATACGTTCTCGCCAATTAGGATAAACTTGTTAATGCCCTCATCCATCATCAGTTCTAACACATCGCGTTTTAACATCATGATATCATTGTTAATAGCATCGTTCCACTCACCAATAAATTCAATGATGGCATACGATCGGTCGTAATCGACAAACAAAACCTTCAAATAAAGTGTATTTGAACCAAATTCATCCCACTGCGGATGCAATAAGAAATTATAAATTTGCTTATCGAAATAAATTTCAGAGTATTCGGTATTGAAAAAGGGGGAGCGTTCGTCTTCGGCAGAAATGTAATCATCTCTCCATTGGTAATATGGCTCTATCTCGTGCATGTTGCTCGCTTAAATTGTAGTTTCAGAAAGAATGCTTTTTAAACTCCAAACCTCCAAACTAGTGCATTTGTTTTTGTTTTGCTTCAACAGCCTTGCGAACACTACCGTATTGGTTTAATAAATCTGAAGCTTCTTCGTAACCAATGTTTAATTCATCAGCAACCATCAGAGTTCCTCGGTCTACTAATTTGTGATTAGTTAATTGCATATCGACCATTTTATTCCCAACTACGCGTCCTAATTGCACCATTACGGTTGTACTTAACATATTGAGCACCAATTTTTGAGCCGTACCCGATTTCATACGTGTTGAACCCGTTACAAACTCGGGGCCCACCACCACCTCAACCGGAAAATCAGACTCAGCAGCAATGGGGCTACCGGTGTTACACACGATACAACCAGTTAAAACACCCTGTTTACGGGCCATATTTAATCCACCAATTACATACGGAGTTGTTCCAGATGCAGCCAAACCCACTAGACAATCCTTTTCATTAATAGTAAATTCTGATAAATCTTTCCAGGCTTGCTCCGCATCATCTTCGGCAAACTCTACTGCTTTTCTGATAGCTGTATCGCCGCCGGCAATGATTCCAACCACCCAATCAAAAGGCACCCCGTAGGTTGGCGGGCATTCTGATGCATCCACCACGCCCAATCGGCCACTCGTTCCCGCTCCAATATAAAAAAGACGGCCGCCCTTTTTCATTCTTTCGGCAACAGCCGATGTTAATTTTTCTATTTGAGGCAATGCTTTCTCAACGGCAAAAGCAACAGTTTTATCTTCGTTATTAATGCCCTGCAAAACTTCCATAACCGACATTTTATCAATGTCGTGATAGCTAGACTCCTGCTCGGTAACTCTGTTCATATCTATATTTTTGATAAAAATCGGTAAATTCTTTCTAAATACATTCGGAAAAATTCAAAAATGCAAGACATTTTTTTTCTCTGCCCCGCTTGTCTGTTAATTTTTTGTTAATTAGACAGAACAAAATATACAATTTAGAAGTTAATTGAGTTTATTAACCAGCTAATTTTCATAAATTTGCAAGGCCTTCTATGAAAAAGAATACTCGATATAATTTCCTTATTGCAACCACTTATTCCATTGTTTTAATTGGTGGTATGTTTTTGGGTATTAAATTCATAAAAGATCAAGGCTATGGCGTTCAAAAGAATCCTAAACTGGCTGTCCGCTCACCCGAAAAAATAGACGAAATTTTGCATATCATCAACCGAAATTATGTTGATGAAATTAATACGGATTCGCTGGAAAATCTATCAATTGACAGTGTTTTACATCAATTAGATCCGCATAGCGTGTACCTTCCTCCTGCTGACGCAGAAGATCTGAGCAATTCTTTGGAAGGAAATTTTGAAGGCGTGGGTGTTGAATATTACATGCTCAATGATAGCATGATGGTTACAGGCGTAGTTAAAGACGGCCCTGCGTATCAGGCAGGGATCAAAATAGGCGACAAAATCTTAAAAATTGACACCGCAACGGTAAGTGGCCGAAATCTACCAAAAGAGCAATTAATCGGTCGCTTTAGAGGAAAAGCTGGAACAGGTGTATCGGTTGTCTTGCTCCACAGCGGAAGTACACAGCCTAATCGCATCATGGTAACCCGGGGAAAAGTTAACATTAGCAGCATTGATGCGGCATACCTGATCAACCCTGAAACGGCCTATGTTCGCATTAGTAAATTTGGCGCCAATACCGATAAAGACTTTGCTCAAACGATTACCGGATTAAAATCGAAAGGGATGAAGAAACTAATCCTCGATTTACGCGACAACGGAGGCGGGTACCTGTCTTCTGCAACGGGATTAGCAGATCAGTTTTTACCTGAAAACAAGCTCATTGTATACACTGAAGGCAAGCACGAGCCTCGTACAGACTACTTTTCTACTGGGAAGGGTACTTTTCAACAAGGTAAATTGGTCATTTTAATTAACGAAAATACGGCTTCAGCGAGTGAAATTGTTGCCGGCGCTGTACAAGATTTAGGTAGAGGAATTATTATTGGCCGCAGATCATTTGGAAAAGGCTTGGTGCAAGAACAATTTGCTTTTAGCGATGGATCTGCACTTAACTTAACCATTGCCCGCTATTATACCCCATCTGGTAGAAGCATCCAAAAATCCTATAAAAAGGGCTACGAGGCCTATAAACATGAATTGGACGAGCGCTTATCGGATGGAGAGTTAACGGGAAGTGGTGGCGCTAACGCAAACGACACAACAGCTACGCCCGACCGTTTAGCACAAACAGAAGCGCGCAGAATTAAACCCGCAGGAGGTATACAGCCTGATATTTTTATAAAATTAGATACGGTAGGTTACAACAAGTTTTACATCAGTTTAATCAGCAAAAAAGTACTTTCTGATTTTGTGTTTAATGTACTTACCACCCGGTACAATGCTACTTTTATTGAACAAAACATCAATAATTTCGGCCTTACCGAAAATGATTTTAAAGAGTTTACGTCCTTTATCCAGCACCGAAATATTCCTATTGACAGAATGCAGCTGAATGCTTCGAAAAACATCATACTAAGCGATCTAAAATCACTGCTGTGTCGATATTATTTAGGAGATGTAGGGTATTACAAATCGGTCAATCAAAGCGACAATGCCGTTAAGCAAGCCATAGCCAGCTTACAATAGCCTTATAAGTATACTTCCTTAAACCACTGAATCTCCTGAAAATTCTTCCTTTAATGAAGAAACAACCTTTTCCGTAACTTCTTCAACTTCTGCTATTAACTGCGGTAAAGATGCGTCTGCGATGTTTTCCTGCCCAAACGTTTCAATACTTCTGATTACGCGTTGAAGTGGAAATACATTTAAATGATCGATACTCGATTTCAGTTTATGCGCAAGCGCGCCCATTTGAGTCAAATCATTTGCATGAAAGGCATCGCTCATTTCTTTTACTAAGCTTGGTAATTGCTCACAGAACATGTCGACCATCTTTTTTACAAAATCTTCACGCCCTTTACTTATTAACCGTATCGATGACAAATCATATAAGTCTCTTTCATTTTCGATCCCCATATCTTCTTCCTTAACAACGGTTACTTCTGTGAGCAATAACCATTTATGTATAACTTTTAAAAATTCAGTTTCGTTAATTGGTTTTGAAATATAATCATTCATACCTGCATTTAAGCACCTTTCACGCTCGCCCTGAATAGCAGAAGCGGTTAAAGCAATAACAGGGATTTTTTCGTCCTTCTCTCTAATTACTTTTGTTGCCAGATAGCCATCCATCACGGGCATCTGAATATCCATTAACACTAAATCAAAATCCTCTCTTTCTAACATTTCGATAGCGATGGCTCCATTCTCGGCCACCAATACCGTAGCGCCATAATCTAGTAAAAGCATCGAAGCCACCAAGCGATTCAGTTCATTGTCATCGGTTACTAAAATTTTCTTACCCTGTAAGAAATCTTCTTCAAATTTTTCAACCTTTTTAACCGGTAAATCTTCTCCAATTCCTTTTTCAAACTGAATAACAAACGAAATGGTACTTCCCTCCCCTTTCTTACTTTCCACAAAAATTTCGCCGCCCATTTGTTCAACTAAATTCTTGCTAATACTCATTCCCAAACCCGTTCCACCATATTTTCTACTCACAGAATCGTGTTCCTGACTAAACTTATCAAACATTTGGCTGGTGAAACTTTCGTCCATACCAATCCCCGTATCTGTTACCGAAATGCGAATAGTTTGTGCTTCTTCGGTTTCTTCTAATACATAGCAATTCAAACTAACCGAACCTTTATCGGTAAATTTAACTGCATTCGACATTAAATTCAGTAGTACTTGATTTAAACGAAAAGGATCACCAATTAAAACCTCGGCAACATTTTCATCAAAGAAATTATTCTCTAAATCCAAGCCTTTCTGTTCTCCTTTATGCACAATTACCTGAAGTGCACTTTGTAAAACTTCAACCAAATTAAAACCAATGTTTTCAATGGTAAGCTTACCTGCATCAATTTTAGATAAATCTAGCACATCGTTGATAATCACTAACAAGTTTTTAGAGGCATTTAAAATTGTCTCCAAATAAAACTCTTGCTCGGGCTGTAATTTTGTTTTGGCAAGCTGATTCGCCATGTTCATAATGGCATTCATCGGCGTCCGAATTTCGTGACTCATATTAGCCAAAAAGCTTTCTTTCGATTGTGCCAACTGCTCCGCTTCCACACGGGCAGCAATTAGCTCCATCTCTTGATTTTTCTTATCGGTAATATCTAAAAATACACCAATTGAGCCACTAAATTCTCCTTTATCTGTATAACGAGGTGCACCACTCACTAACCACCATCTGGCTTCGCCTTGCTTGTTCACTATTTCCAACTCATAGGCCTCGGAAAGCCCCATTTTCCGCTTTAACCTCCGCTCCAAAGCATCAGCTCTCCCTTCTTCCTTCGTAATAAAGATATCAACGCCATTTTTGCCAATGATTTCAGAGATAGAATACTCGCACATGTTGCAAAAACTATTGTTCGCGTAGGTAATATCTCCCTTATCATCCAACTCTATCATTCCTAGATTCATGTTGGCTAGAATGCTGCGATATTTCTCTTCGTTTATTCGAAGCGACTCCTCTACGGTTTTCCGCTCGGTTATATCTGCTATAAATCCTGTAAAAACTTTCGACCCATCATTTGTGGTATACGAATAAGATGAATTGACGGCATACCAGCGCGGCTCTTTACCAGGGAAAGTAAATTCACATTCATCATAAAACGGCTTTAGCGTATCTCTTGAGTATTCTTGTTTTTGATTAATACGCTCTAAGTCAATTGGCGCAATATAATTGCGATTCCATAATACGTCTTGTGGAATCCCAAATTCACGTTCAACGGCCGGACTCACATAACGCATTCCATCTGTTCCATCCGGTCGATATTCAAACTCATAAATTACCCCTGGAACATTCTCTGCCAACGCTGTAAACTGTTTTACGTGCTGCTCAAGTTCTTGTTCTGTTTTCTTAATCTGTGTAATGTCGGTATGCGTACCTACTACACGAAGGGGCAAACTGTCTTCATTATACTCCGTAACCAACCCCCGATCTAAAATCCATTTGGTTTCGCCATTAGGCGATATAAATCGATACTCAAAAGCATGTGAATCAATTTCGCCGCTACGGTAAGCTCTAAAATTAGCCAAAACAAGATGTAAATCATCGGGATGAATGGAAGCCCACCACAGTGCTTCAACATCCGTATCATCGTCTATTTCACCCCAAAAATCTTTATTTTTCTTCGAAAAAGATGTTTTGTCGGCTCGTAAATCGTGCTCCCATACGTTTCCAATTCTTTCAAGAGCAGTTCTAAACCTGTTTTCAGATTCATCTAATAATTCTTGTACTTCTTTTTCCTTCGTAAAATCTTCTATTAAGGTAAAAAAGCCAATCAATTCGCCATGCTGGGTATAAATAGGTTGTCCTTTTATTCGCGCCCAATACGGCTTTCCACTTTTGGCATAATTGTAAATGTCAGCATTAAATGCTTGTCCGTTTTCTACTTGATGATTAAGATAATCGAGGGTTTCTCTGCTCGTAGCAGGCCCATGCAACAAATCTTCAGGGCGTTTACCAATCACTTCTTTAAAAGAATAACCGGTCATTTCGGTAAAACTTTTGTTTACCCAGGTAATTTTATCCTCCCAATCGGTGATAATGATGGTATTGATATTTATTTCCGCTATACGCGATAAAATTTTTAATTGATCTTCACTGTCTTCAATACCCTCTAACTCAAGTAAAGCCGGCTCGGTCTCGCGTTTTTGGCTATTGTAATTGTTTAGCAAGAGTACAATTTGATCACTATCTCCTAAAACCTCTATATTTCCTGATAAATTTGCCTGTGTAATACTTTTAACACGAATTCTGATAAAATCGGTGTTTAATTCTTTTAACCCATTAAAGTTGAGTGATTTAATTTTCGGAACCTCTATAACAAATAATTCCTCAAGCTGCTGTCCTATACAATCAATTTGATGCGCCAAACTACTTCCACAGTCCGTAATTATTAACTCACTGTTTAATAAAATATAAAATGGGAATAGCCTATTTAATTGCTCTTTACTAAATTGAAACGGGGATACAGACATAAAATAAATTTTACGATAACCAACCTTTAGAAATACAAATAGGGAACACTACACCTTTTATCAAATTCTTAGGAGATGCTTATCTTTTAATTTTTACTCGATATTAAGCCCTAATTTATATGGCAACATCTAAAAAATTTGAGTTGAATTTATGAAAAAAATCTTGCATGTTTCAATTAATTAAACACAAAAAAACTAGTTAACCAATCATGCGAATCAATTTTTAATAAAAAGGTAATATTTGTACTACAAAAATTTAATCGTTTCAAAAAAAAACTCCTTCCTTCAGAAAAAAAGCAATCGCTAATGCTTAATCAAAAATTAATCCGCCAGAAAAAAGCAAAATACACGGAGGTAACCATAAACCGACAATTAAATTTCACAAATCCCAGAAGATTAACACAAAACTTATTACATTTAAAAATAAAAAATTAAAAATACTTTCTAACAATTAACTGAAAATGAACTCAATGAGCCTTTGGCCAACAAAACATCAAACTAAAAACCCGTTTTCTTTGTTTTTACGTATATTTTCAAAGTATTTATCTTATCTTCAACACAATGAAATCTGCTGCACCCTATCAAATAGAACTACTAATCGTTGAGGACGATGTTTTTATGCAAGCAATACTAGAAGAGGTACTTGCGGGCACTTACAAAATCAATGTTCGATCTAACGGAATGGATGCATTAACATTTTTACAAAATGGCTCTATTCCTGATTTAATTATAACAGATCTCAATACACCTAAGCTTGATGGCCTAGGCTTAATTGAGCAAACAAAAGCAAGTGGCTTTTTCAAATCTGTACCTATTATCATTCTTTCAGGAGAAGAAAGTACAGAAAAAAGAATAAAATGCCTCAATGCTGGCGCAGATGACTTTATTGTAAAACCCTTCAATCCGGCCGAATTAGAAGCCAGAATACGGGTTGTTTTAAGACGTATCGGAAAAATAAGTGACTAATATGGAAGAAATAACTCATTCTCCACAAGTCAAAATTATTGCTATGGTTGCTTTCGAAGACAACTTTAGTGCGGAATTTAATGCCTGCAATTTTAAGGATTATACTCTGGTATATTTTGAAAATGGCACGAGATTGATAAATAGCTGGTTAGAAGACGAATTAAATATCGCTGCAGTTGTATCAAACAGCGAAATTATGGCTCCGGGAGGACTTACGCTTAATGAGCAATTAAAAAGTAAGCAACTTCCCCATGTTCCCTTTTTTCTGGTGGTACAAACACTCAATGCCAATTTACGCAGCCTTGCCTTAGCATCGGGCGTAACCGATGTATTTACATTTCCCTTAAAGCCCGAACGCATACAAAAGCGCGTTTTCTTTTTACTAGAAAACTGGGAGCATTTAGCCGCGAAACTTACAACGCACACCCCTCAAATAAAAAAAATAGATTTTGGCAAGCGCTGTTTCGATATCGTCTTTGCCAGCATGGCGCTTATTTTCCTTTCTCCAATTTTCATCATCACCTATATTTTAATAAAATTAGAATCGAAAGGACCTGCCTTTTATTATTCATTAAGAGCCGGTGCGGGCTTTAAGGTTTTTAAGTTCTATAAATTCCGATCCATGTACGTGAACGCCGATCAACGCGTGAAAGATCTTAAGCACTTAAACCAATATGACCTCGATGCGAACAACATTGAAATGGATACGCAGATTCGTGAAGGTTTGTGCAGCTATTGTGCTCCCGAAGGAAAATGTCAGTTTCCACTGTATTCAGATAATAATCAATGGTGCGAAAAAGACTTTAAACACGTGAAAAGTTCTACATCGGGTGCCGCTTTCTTTAAAATTAAAAACGATCCGCGCATAACAAAAGTGGGCAATTTTATTCGCAACACGAGTATCGATGAGCTCCCTCAACTTTGGAACGTTATTATTGGCGACATGAGCATTGTAGGTAACCGACCACTCCCTTTATATGAAGCAGAAAAATTAACCACCGATAAATACGTCCTTCGTTTTGCGGCTCCTGCGGGGATTACCGGTTTATGGCAAGTGGAGAAGCGCGGAAAAAAAGAAATGAGCGAAGAAGAAAGATTATTATTAGACAACGTATACGCTCAGAATCACAGCATTAGGAACGATTTAAGGATTATTTTGAAGACTATCCCTGCATTATTTCAAAAAGAAAGTGTTTAAAATTTTGCATTTGTAAAAATTAATATTACCTTTGCACTCCTTCAAACGAAGAAATTAAATAAAAATAGAGTGCGGGGTGGAGCAGTTGGTAGCTCGTCGGGCTCATAACCCGAAGGTCGCACGTTCGAGTCGTGTCCCCGCTACCAAAGAGTTGAAAGACACTCTCTAAATAATGGCCCGTTCGTCTAGGGGTTAGGACGCCAGATTTTCATTCTGGAAACAGGGGTTCGATTCCCCTACGGGCTACTAACGGGATTTATTCCTAAAAACACAGAGGGTTGTTCTACAAAGAGCAGCCCTTTTTCATTAAGGTTCAGGTAGTTACAATAGAATATTTCAGGATCATGTACAAAAGTTGTGGAGCATCAAGTGCAGCAAAATCCTTTTCATTGCTTTTGTGCAATTCAAAAAAAACAGTGGCACAGAAGAACGTTTTAGGCAGATAAAACCTATAGTCATGGACTGAGGGCTTTGGAGTGCCCATCAGGGGGCTTAATTTCCTCAGATGCTCAACAGCCTGTTTTACACCTTTTTTATTGAACACTGATTTTACCTCGATTACGCCACATACGTACTCAACAGGAATGGCCAGTGACCTGCCAGATTCTGGGATCAAGCGGAAAAGTTGGGGGGAATAGAATAATTTCTTTTTTTTGTAGTCAATACTAATTACAAATTTCCTTGAAACAAGCCGAACAAACCCTTATCAGTTTTTTATTACCAGAAGGTATTCTGGATTATTTCGAACTACTCAAAGTAGAGAAAGAGTTAAAAGAATTCCATATCTATCTGGAAGAGAAGAATATTGCACCTTTGGGCTATCAAATAGCCGAACTTGAATCAAAAGGATTTCTTCCAGAAGTTGGCATTCAGGATTTTCCCATCCGTGGGCAAAAAGTTTGCTTACGCATCAAAAGGCGTAGATGGACAGTAAAAAAGACTGGTGATATTATTAGCAGAGATTGGGATCTAGTAAGAAAAGGGGCTCGAATGACTACGGAATTCGGTCTTTTTTTAAAAGGAATATTTGGATAATCATCCTATTAGCTGTTATCATTTAGGTCATTATTTCCAAATTGATGGTAAACAGCTTCAGGAGCAGTATAAGGAACACATTAGTGATTATGGAAGCTGGGATCAAAAGACGCATGCCGATGATTGGATGCTTTTTACAAAGAATGTGAGTTCCAGGCTCAGTATTGATGAAACAGCTTTATCCAATGGAGAACTTTATACTGTTGTAACCAATAAAGAGGCTAAAGGCAGGAAAGGCGCTATTGTAGCCATGATTAAAGGAACAGTTGCCCAAGACATTATCACGGTATTGACAAAGATTCCTGAGCGATTAAGAAAACGCGTACAGGAAGTAACCATGGATATGGCCGCTAACATGCAATTGGCCATAAAACGATGCTTTATAAATGCGCATCGCGTAATTGACCGTTTTCATGTTCAAAAATTAGCCTATGATGCTGTTCAGGAAGTCAGGATAAAGTATCGTTGGGAGGCTATTGATGCAGAAAATGAGGCTATTGCCAAGGCAAAGAAGGACAATACTGCTTATCAACCAGAGGTATTAGCCAATGGAGATACATTAAAGCAATTGCTCGCACGCAGCAGATATCTTTTATTTAAGCATCCTTCAAAATGGACTACAAATCAGAAACTTAGAGCAGACCTACTTTTCGAAAGGTACCCCAAATTAAAGAAGGCGTATGCTATAGCCCAAAAATTGGGAGATATATTCAGACTGTGTAAAAGTAAAGAGCAGGCTTTTAAAAGATTGGCAATATGGTATAATGAGGTTGAAGCTTGTGAAATTGATTCTTTTAGAACTGTTGCAAGGTCAATTCAATCGCATTACCTATATATCCTAAACTTCTTTATTAACAGAGCCACGAATGCTTCTGCAGAATCTTTCAATGCAAAGATCAAAGCTTTTAGAGCAACCTCAAGAGGCGTTAGGGATATTAAGTTTTTCTTATTTAGACTATCGAAAATTTATGCCTAAAAAATACTCCCCCCCAACTTTTCCGCTTGATCCAGATTCTGAAGAGTCTGGATTTCCTTCGACCCAAAGAATGGGTGATTCCAGTTGATCATATATGATAACATCATAATGTACCATGTGCTCGCAGTTAGGAATTCCCTGTGAAACAATGTAGCCAGAAGTAACGCCATATCGTTTTGGGAGAAAGTTGGTTAGCCATCTCCGAAATTCAGCTTCAGCAACATTTCCGTGTTCGGTCTGTACTGCTCTTTTACGACTCATCTCGCGCGCCCTGTCGTATGCTGCTAGCATTTCATCCCTTGCCATAAGGAACTGTTTCCAGCCCTGATTGGGTGTCTGTATTTTTAGTGGGTAAATATCTTTTGCCATGAAATTTAACTTAACACATTAATTTACAAAATCAAAATACAGATGAAGACATGATTAATTCACCATTGTATTATTAGAATTCAAGTCTAAATCCTCCAAAGCCTGGGGATCGATATAAAGCTTTTTCTGGCTGTTTTCGTAAATTTCTAAATATGGATAGTTCAACGGTCGCACGAAATCACTTGGGAATGGGTAATCTTTCAAGCTTTTCTGTAGCTGAAAGAAAATATCGACACATCCAAACAGTGCTGCCTGCGAAAACATCTGGTTGACAAGTTGTTGAAAATCCTTGGCAGAAATGCTCGTATGTCTAGTTGCCTTCAAATAGATTAGATCGCATGGGTTATCATTTGGCAGGTCAGAAAATATCTCTCGACCATCGGATATAGAATAATCCAAACGGTAAAGCCATGCGAGTTTAGTAATAATGCTTTGAATTGGAGACTGAAAATTTACTGGGTTAGCCATATAAACTACTACTAGATTTACTCTGAAACTTTTGATGGGCATGTTGAAAGAATGAAATGTACTGTATTCTAATTTTTTTGATTTAATTATTTTGAAACTGCATATGATTAATAGCGAATAGCTAAATTTTATATTAGTCATCTGACTTTTCCATTACCCATCTGTGGTAAGAGCATAATTCTCCATCATGTGCCATTTCAAGAACTAATGGAGTTCCGCATACTGCACAGTTTTTTTCTTCTTGTTGATACCCACAACTTATACAGCATTCCTCGTCATAAATATAAGTGAACTTAAAGCACTCCGGACATTCTGTATAGGGATCTTCACCTCCGTCCATGCCGGCAAGATGAGCTGCACCTGCAAGCTCTTCCTTTACACATTCTTCAATTACTTCCTCAAGATCAAATTCATTTTGACATTGTTTGCAAATTAATGGAAATGCTTCTTCAGTTTTGTATTTTTTGATTTCCATCGCGTGTATAAGATCAGATTCACATTCAGGGCATCGAAGGTTCTGAACAGCCCCCTTTAATGTGTCAAAAATCCAATCAACCCTTGCTAGGGAATCCAAACTAGCTGCCTTTTCAGTTTCGTAAATTTCGTCAGTTTCCAAAAATATATTCCAAGAAGCAGTTCCAAACAATTCAGACGGTTCTTCCTCAAGATATACAATACAAAAATCACGGATTATTTTGAAAGACTTAGAAACCACTTCATTTACTACAGATGGAGATAGGTCTGTATAGTAGTGCTCAATGTTATTTCGCAGTGTGTTGATCTCATCAAAAACTGTCCATTGGACTTTAATATCAAATTCTCTAAATCTGTCCTTTATTTGTTGCACATCAACTGTCTTCTTTCCTTTGCCCTGAAAAAAAAGTTTGCCACTAGCATCTAAGCTCGGCATGATGGTTTGCTTGATCAATACTTCATCACTATCTACTGGCGAGATTCTCCTAAGTTTCTCCTTAAAAAGGAGCAATATCCCCGCAAATATATTTCGTAGAGCGGATTGAGCTCGACGAGGGTCTTTTTTCTTAAAATCTTCTAGACCAATTTGTATTGCTTCAACAGCGTTGCTAAGTATATCCATATTAATTTTTGACATTCTTTATAAGGACAGATTGTTTACTTAAATCCATATTTCTTTTCCCTATACTGAAAAGCTGCTTCGCCACCTTCCAAAATATCACAAACATGTTCTCTGATACCCATTTGTTTCAAAATCCCAGGGTTTGACGATATTTTAAATGTGTTTTCTAAGGCCCCTGAAATATATTCAAATTGAAATTTTTCATTTGATTTTCCTTTGTCCTGCCCATTCTGATTAGCAACAATAACCTGTTCGGCATCCGTTGACACAACTAAATTCGCATTGTGCGTAACCAGTAAAATTTGGCGTTGAATTTTTTTGCTTTTTACAAATTCATTTAGGTCATTAAAAATAGTTCTATTGTCCAAGTTATCTTCTGGCTGATCGATTAGGATTGGATGTTCGGCATTACTCAAATGTAAAATGATTTGCATAAGCACCAATCCCCTTTTCCCAGGTGACATTTGGAGGATGTCATCACCATTATAAATGATATTATATCTGAACTTAAAATTATCTTTTAGTAGTTGCAGTATAGCCTCTTTAGAGCTAAAACCTGATTTAAACTTTATGTTGTTTTTTTCTGATGACCAAACTTTGTCATAAATAACCTCTATATTTTTAACATGTGTAGCTTCATCGTAGACGTAATCATTTGCAGTATTAAAGCATGATCCAAATATTGCGTTGAAATTTGACCTTCCATCTAATAGATTGCAGAAACCATTTTGAAAGGAAGGCAAATCTAATTCTAAGGTAGTCTTCAGGATAAGTCCATTTCCAATTTCGGAAAGGGCAGGTTTAGAAATTTCTGCAAGAATTTTGTTGTAACCATCTAACAATTTACCAGTGCCTGCTAAAATTGTGCCTTTCAATATTTTGCCAGAGTCAGCAATCTTTTGCAATTGTTTTTGCTTTTCATCGATCTGCTTTATTTTAGCCTGGTCTTGCTCCAACTTTTGGTTTAGTGTTTTTAACAAAGCTTGATTGCTGATCTTTGCGTTAAAAGGAGCTAATTTGATGTCAAAGTCCGTTATTGCTTGCGATTTCTTGCTAATTAGGCCATCGAAATCTGTTTTTACTAGGTTATACTTCTGGAGTAAGCTATCGAACGCAGTATTCAGAATTAGCTTATCAGCGGCTAGGTTTTCATTGAGGTAGTTCTGTGCATAATGATCTCCATCTAAATCTGTCCAATAAGAAACATTTGCATCAATACCATTCACTGCTTCAGCTTTAAGTGATTCTAATATGCTTATATATTCAGAAACCTTTTCTTTATAGTTTTCAACCCTTTCTTTATTTTTTGTGGCAATTTCTTTTTTTCTTACCAGTTTACCAAGTAATCTATCCTCCTCGGGAGTAAATCCAGATTTTGATTTCAGATCGTTAATCTCTTTCTGTATCGCTAAGATGTTGGCTTCGATAGCGGCTTTATCACCGATTTCTTTGAGTTCCTTTTGTGCAATCTGGTAATTATCCTTTATAATAAAGATTTCGTTTATGCTATTTGATATTTCAAGATTAATCTCTTGAATTTCTTTAGCAACTTCCTCCTTGAACTCTTTAAAATTAGTATTCTGGATTAAAATAGTGTCCAAAAGCTCAGCAAGCTTTTTCTCTCCTTTTTGTTCTGCAAGATGGTTAATATACATTTGCGGAACGTACGTTATCTGGCGGGTTCGGGAGTCGGGTTCATCACTAAGTTTGTTGGTGTGGCCATCCTTCCATACAACTTCGAAGTCAAAATCATTTATCTTACTTTGAAGATTATATTCTTTTTCACCAACGACACCAAGTTTCTCTAATACTTGAATGGGGTCGATTGTTTTGGCTATGTGATACAACAAAAGAGACTTTCCGGAGGATTTACCCCCGATAATTACGTTTAAATTGGGATTTAGTTCGACTGGCTCATTAGAAAAATAATTACCCTGATTGCCAAGAAATCTTATGTTGTCTATAACATTGTAGTCGGTTTTAGCATCGGGCTTCTCATCTCTGATTAATACACGCGTGAGTGGTTCATGAATTACCTGTTTCAAACCATTAAAGGTTGGATCGGCCTTTATCCATGTAAAACATTTTCCCAATCTATCTTTTTGGGTAAGATTTGTGGAGTTATAGTGAGCATCACTACAGTCCAATAGTAAATTATTAACAGCTTGTTCAGTCAATTTAGCTTTAGCATTATGACATGCTGCCGCCGTTTCAGATGAAATAAATACAAAATCTACCTTATTAATTACATCTTTTTTTTCAGCTATACTTTGATCGTTCCAAGATAAGCTTTCCCATTCCGTCTTCCCAATTGCCGTTAAACTATGACCTTTTAGATATGTACTCTCTCTCAGAAGTTTTAAAATATCTTCTTCATCTAAATTCAGGTTGTTAAATCCTTCTTCCAGGTCACTGCCGTAGTTTGGCAATTGCTCAGTAGTAACACTTTTCTTTATAGCGGCACCAAGGTCAACTAAGCTATCCTTTGTGATGAGGCCATTCCAACTAATCCCTGTATGTCCAGGGGAGAGATGATATTTAGAACTGAGTCCATTCAAGAACTGACTTTCAATTATTTCAGGTTTTAATTCATCAGAAAAAATTACATGAAAATTAATTCTTTTGAAATCCTTATGACCAGCAAACTTTTTCACTCTAAATTCAACTACGGGTAGTATCGTTTTGATATTTTTGAGTCGACCAGCCGCCCTATACTCCAAGACCTTTTTGTATCCTTCTATAAATAAGTAGTCGTTTATACCTATCACTTGAAATTCTTCGGGTAAAGATTCCAAGTCAGAAATAAAAGTTTCCCACTTATCATCCATATCATTTCCACTGAAATGCTGTATTAAGGAATAGGGTGTGTGTATGTGTAGATCCCACTTTCGCCATTCCGAACCTTTGGGATAAGAGATATTGTTATTCATGGAGCATTTAATTTTTACCAAATTAAGGTAAAATAATGACATTAATAATTCTCCTAACCAATCTCTAATTGTTAGGTAAGTTCTTTAAAGCTATCTTTTGACTTTGATCAAACTATATGTGACAGTTGATTTTTGACAAACAGTCTTTAGTAAAATGGATAAGTTTTTCTTACAAAGGAGAGGTGGCTTTAGCTATTTTAGACTTCATGTCAAACACTTCTTGGCTAGTGATATCTCCTTTTGTTATCTTTGAATGACATGTTGGACACAGAAGTAGTAGGTTTTCGAACTTGTGATTGGTTGGATCTTCATCTATATGATGAATTTGAAAATGCCCGACAGCTTTTCCGTTGCAAAATGGACATGATGAGTTAATTTCTTGTTGAAGCTCTGCTCTTACCTTTGATATATTTGGAATAGCTGTCCGTTTTTTTTCAATTTTTCTTTTCTTGTCAAAAGTATATCTAGAGTATTCTGGACATTGGGTGAAATGCCCTTCCTCAATAATCCTATTTTGATTATTTGTCCTGTATTTATCCCAATCTCCGCTTGTACAAGCAGAGGAGAAACCCATAGGTGAATGAGCACTTTCAAATAAGCAGATTTCTGGACACATATTTGAAAAGTACATACTAGTTCCACCTTTGATAATAGTGGGCGACTCACCTTGAACTTCTATCTTATTTTTAGCGTATTCAGACGACAATTCACCAGCATTACCTAAAACTATTTCAAAATTTGACCCCTTCTTTAAGTCTGAGTACGAAAAAAAGTAGATTGTCATTGCCCTTCTTTGACACAGGTTTAAAATCGGACATCTCGGGGTTACCTTTAGAGATGTGCTTAATTCAAAGTATTCCTTCTTGTCCATATTTAACTTTTTTGCGATTTGTGAGCGAAATAAATTTTATTTTTCGAACTCAGTCTTGTCACCATAAAACTTATTTACAAAATCTTGCAAAGTCCTCCGCTCATCGATATTGAATTCTAGTTTATCAATTGCACCTAAGTGAATTGCCTTTCCAACGATATAGTTTATCATATTTTCACTATCCTTGTCTATATTATTTCTGGAAATGTCGGGAATGAATTTTCGAGATTTGATGTTTACAACTATTGTTGTTATGTTAAACACTGAGGCACTTACTGGAAGATTGAAGTGAAAATCCTTAATGAGGACGCTTCGAATAAACATTTCTTGCCTTGGCGCAGTAGACGGTCTGTAATACCAGGGTACTCTCGACTGCACTTCGAATGGTAAGTATAGCTCGTTTTTTCGCCCCTCAAATAGGCTGATTTTTTTAACAAATTTGTAAGTAGGATACTTTTTCAATTGTCCAATTTCTACAAGATTCTCTATCGTAACCCCTTCAACTATTTCTTGCCAAGTAGTCACTTCATCCTCTCTCAACTGGTTCTGGTGATCTTTTGGAACGATAATGCTAATCCATTTTAATTTTTCTTCCAATTTATCTATGACCTCTTTAGTGTCATCATTTGTGAACTTCATTCCACTTGAAAAATCCTCCTCGATATCTTCATCTATAAGTGGAATGGTCAGATATTTTATTTCATTTCCGTTAATATAGCTGTCTATATTGATTTTGGCGAGATCGTTAATATGAATTAGCCATTCTCTATTTTCGTCATTTTCTTCTTCTTCATAGCTTTCTTCGAGTGGCGGGTTATAAAGATATACATCGTCATCCAAGGATAATTCTGCAAAAGTTTCGATAAAATTTGTCATTTTTCTTATTAGAACATATCCCTCGATTTCATTTAAGTATTCTGATAAATCAATCTTTATAAAGCCATTTTCTGGAACACTATTATCCAGCAAATCATTCTTAATCTCAATTTGACTATCAGGTTCAAGGAGTTTGAAATCAATACCATCTGTAAGAAAGAAACGGCTAAGAAATTCTTTAACCTTGGCTGTCTGGTTCTCAAAAACCGAAATGAATTGTTGGTAATCTAATATTACCTCGGTACCAAAAAAGGAAATGTCCTCTTTTTCAGTTAAAGAAGTCCATTCATTTCCCTTTTCCAATTGAATTAAATATAAAAATTTTGATTGATAGTGTCTTGTTTTTACACTTACTTTATCTGATAGCATAAAGCACGACAAAAAACCTATACCATAATTGCCAATTGGTTTATAGGACAAGTCTTTAAGTAAAAAGTCGAAAGATTGATAATATGAAACTCCGATATTTAAAAAATGGTTTTTTATGATTTCTATCGACATACCTACACCATTATCCTTTATGGTTACCTGGTTTTTATCTTTATCAATTAGTATTCTAAGACGCGGCTCGTACGGGTCTTCTCCAAATTTTCTTATTTCATTTTCTTGCCTAATTCGGCAAGCATCCAGTGAGTTTTGTATTAGCTCCCTCAAACCAAGCGACTTACTGCCATAAATCTTTTCACCCATCAACAATGAGCTTATAGCTTCAAATTTGAGTGTCATTTTATAGCCAGAAAATGAATAACCTTCAGTTTGAATATTTATTTTTGGTTTTTCATCAAAAGGTAAATAATATTGACTCTTCATGCCACTAACGAGCGCAAGGCCGCCAGTTAGCTCTAACTCTACCCAATCGATGTAGTTTAAAATTTTCCTATGTATGTCAGCATTCTTTGATTTGCCATGAAAAACAATATTTCGTATGTTTTTCCTCTCATCTTTTACGATTTTATCATTATTAAAAATGACAAAATGTTGTCTCCATTCTTCATCACTTCTGCCTTTTGGGGCAATAAGTTGGTAAAGCTTATAAGGTGTTCTGTTGCCATCAATATCGAGAATATCACCCAACCTTAAAATACAGGCGATAAACTGCGCATTAAAAACATAATCTCCTCTGACTTCGTGGGAATTAAGATGTGATTTTATCCAGTCATAATCTCGCGTGTGACTTTCACATATTAGTGCCAACTCTTCTGCAAAATCAAGACCAGGCAAATTAGGTATAACTAAAATGCCTTTTAAATTTTCTCGGATATATCGTGCTGACAACTCAGCATGAATTCTTCTTACATATTCTTGAGTGGCTTCAACTTCATCATTTTTCAACAGGTTTAGCATCGCCGAGAATTTGATATCAGAGAATGTAAAAGTCTCGTTTTTTATTGCCTGAATATCCTCATCGCTAATAGCCATGCCAATGTCGTGTAATAAAGCCGAGAGGATAAGTAATGCGATTTCCAATTCCGACAAGCTATTAACATCATCTACTAGATTGGCCATGTAATTGATGATTCTAAATGAATGACCAGTGTTGTGTAATGTATATTTTGGAAAAATTGCTGGAATACGATTATCTAAGCTATCTTTTACATTGTTAAAAACAGTGTTAACTATCGCTATTAATGGACTATTAAGAGATTTTAGGTGTTTTACCAGCGTCAAATCATCAAATTGCAGAGTAGCGTCAATTTTATCGGTCATATTTATTATGCTAAATAAGTCTAGGTACTAAAATGCGAATTTCCATATCGATTTACAATTGACTTGTTCAAAATCTATGGATTATAACAATAGTTGAGTTAATTTCGAATGTTGTATGGTTCAAAAGAAATCCCGTTAGGGGTGAACCTCGACAATCAGGTAAAAATTTCATAGCCTTTTTGTCGATTTTTGATTAACAGTGTTTTTTTCAATGTTCTCCAAAATCGCCCCCAAAACTTCTAAAAATGCCGATAAATGTTCTAAGTATTGATCGTTACCGCTACGAAAATCAGTATCAAATGATATCAAAACCCTGCAAATCAAACATTTGCAGGGTTTTTTATTGACATCAAGCGAAAAAAATCTCCCTAATTCTTCACCACCATCAAAGTATCCAATGCCAATCGTTTCTTTAGCCAATTTTTTAAGCGAACCTTATCTGCATTACTTAATAATTTTTCAGCATCATAGACTAGCAACGGAATTTTAATTAAACTATCCCTTTTTACGTCGTAAAAAGTATGATTTGCAATAGATACCGCATTTATTTGGGGAAAGAGAGGCTTTATTTCTAGCGAAATCTGCTTTGCATCGTAGGCTGCTTTTTCAATTTCTTTTTCCAATTGTTTCACTTTAGCCTCTGCTTGAGACTGCAAACTGGTTTTGCTTTTAATTTCATTTAGCAAACTACTTTTTAGTTCTTCAATATCATCTGTTGAATCTTGTTTAACAACCACTCGGGTATTTTTTAAGCCATATGCGGGCAGCATTTTATTCAAGGAGTCAATTTCTTCATCTGTACATCGATGCGCCAAAAAAGCTAATTCAATCTGCTTTGGATCCGCATTAAAGTTGGTGTTTTTGTACACCACTACAATACCATTGTTTGTTAATTTCTCCGTAATAAACCGATTGGCGGCTTGGGTAAACTGTTGCTTTTTATATAAAGTGAATGCAAAATAAACGCTCGGAATAATCATCGCAAGCATAATGAGGGTAATGGCGTAACGCACTTGTTTTTCCCGCTTTTGATCCAATTGTTGCTTGGCTGGGTATTTCAAATATTTTACAATCACAAGCGTGGCAATACAAATGAACACACAATTGATACAATAAAGAAAGAAAGCGCCAAAAAAGAATCGAAACTGACCCGTAGCCAAACCATAACCAGCCGTACAAAGCGGAGGCATTAAAGCCGTTGCAATGGCAACCCCTGGGATAGGATTCCCCTTTTCAACCCGTGTTACAGCGATTACCCCTACCAATCCTCCAAAAAAGGCAATCAATATATCGTAAATATTAGGTGATGTACGAGCCAATAACTCAGACTGAACTTCTTTAAACGGACTTAACCAAAAATAAATGAAAGAAACCAGCAAGCTTGCAACTGTTGCAATTAATAAATTGATTACCGCACGTTTCAATAAAGAGAAATCGTAAATGGCGATGGCAAAACCCGATGCAACAATAGGCCCCATTAAAGGAGAGATAAGCATGGCCCCAATAATTACAGCGGTAGAGTTTACATTTAAACCTACCGAAGCAACCAAAATTGCGCATGCCAATATCCATAAATTTGCTCCCGAAAACGAGATATTTGCAGTAACGTTCTCTAAAGTTTTTGTCTTACTATCTTCTCCAATGTGAAGATTAAAAAGTTTTCTCCAAAAATTATCCATTAACTTAATTTCTAATGTTCGCTATATCATTGTCCTAGTGTTAAAAATACAAAAAGCAATTAGTTTATACTATGGCTTTTCCAGTACATTTAATCGTGAAATAGCCTGTATGTTTAGGGCCTCTATTCTACACTATGCAAGCAATACTCGATAACCCCATCTATTATTCATTGTCCTCAGCACACGCAACGTATGCACAAAGAACTGGGGATGTTCTCTTTTATCCGGAGGATGTTGCTCCTTTTGCTGGACTTAAAAATAATTCGGAAGAAGAATTTAACATCCTTCATCAAATAAGTCCAAAAGACAGCCTCTTTGTTGTTTTTAGCGTTCCGCCGATAAAAATCCCAACCAATTGGGAACGTTTATCGCATATTGATATGTTTCAATTGGTGTACGAAAGTTCAGACTGTCCAACATTTTCCAATCAAGCATTTGTGAACCTTGAACAAAAAGATGTTCCAGCCATGTTGGATTTAGTTGAACTAACCAAACCCGGTCCTTTCAAACCCAAAACTATTAATTTGGGTAATTACACAGGCTTTTTTAAGGATGAACAACTGGTTTCTATGGCCGGTCATCGCTTTCATCCAAGTCCGTACATCGAAATTTCGGCCGTTTGTACCCATCCAGATCACCTCGGAAACGGCTATGCATACAGTTTATTAGCCGAGCAGATTAAACGCATTGTTCAAAAACACGGTATTCCTTTTCTTCATGTCCGAAACGATAACGCAGGCGCTATAAAATTGTATGAGAAACTAGGTTTCAAAATCAGAACAGAAATGACAGCCTACGTTTTAAAAAAAGCTTAAACTTATACCGTTGGGATGGTTTCAACCAACAAGGCGTTGCCATCCAAATCGTAATAGCTACAGGTCATTTCATTCAGATCAACTACCCATTTTTCTACTCCGGCTTCAGCCGATTCTCGACAAAAGGTAATATAATCGCTTCCTCCGTTTTGATGAATGCGCAATACGCTTCTTAATAATTTAGCCTCGCCTTTTGTTGAGATAGTTAAGGTAGGCCACTTCGATGCGCCTAAAAGACGGTAGTCGTTGTTTCCTAAATAGGCGGTATGTCCGTCTGTAACGTAATGCTCATACGCCAATACGCCCACTTTTTTCAAATCGGCGATGTACTTTGGAAAATCGGCTCCGCTTTTCACTTTCGCATGAGTCGCTTTAATTTCATCGAGGGTAAATTGATTGTTTTCCATTCCTAAATTTACTAAAATTCACATTTCTTGGGGAAATAAATGCCCCAAAAATAAATGTACTGCAAGTGTGCAATATACATGCCACCAATTTCATCGTATCTTTTTTTTTAACACAGAAAACATAGTCACACATAGAAAATATACAAGGTATTTTTTTTGCCACGGAAGCACGGAATACACGGAAAAGAATCCTTTCTGTGATTTCTGAGTTTCTGTGGCTATTAACGAACGTAAATAAAACAAGAAGACAATGTTACTCCATCCGCTCAAAAACCTACTTCAAGGCTTCGTCAACCAATTTTTTAAGCTCTTTATAATTTTCTCCCCTACCTTTGTTGTTCAAGTAAAAAGCCATCAAAAATCCGGCAGTTTTTTTCTGTGTATCCAACCAAGGGAAACTCCCAAATAAACCCGGACTCGATACTGATGTACTTAAGTTATCGGCATTCTGCTCCATCACCCATTCGCCAAAACCATAGCCCAATCCGCCTGCTTCGCCCGGACTATAGGCAATTTTCACATCCGATGTTAGTCTGTTTACTTGCATTTGAGCGATGCTTGCAGAAGATAAAATGCGTTTCCCGTTAAACATTCCTTTATTCACCAACATGGATAAAAAGTTCAAATAATCGGCGGGAGTACTGTTGGCTCCTCCAGCAGGCAAAGCCACCTTTCCTTTTCCGAAATCGGTATTTTTCATTTTCAACGGAAGCGCCAATCGCTCTGCAAAAATGGCTTCAAAGCTCTTCCTCGTAATTTTTTCAATTACTGCCCCTGCAATTTGCAAACCTACATTGCTGTACCGAAAAACCTGACCAGGCTTTCCTTCCATTGGCAATGCAGCTATGTTATCAATGGCCTCATCCATGCTATTGGTTTCGCGCATTTCACTTAAACTTTCGCGTAAATCGGGTGCTTTTATGGCTGTTCTGTGCGACAAACATTGTTCTATCGTGATAGAACCCTTGCCAGCTTTACTCAATGCAGGTAAAAATTTCCCCACAGTATCGCTCAGTTTTAGTTTTCCTTCATCTACAAAAGTCATCACCAAAGCAGCGCTATACCATTTGCTGCAACTGGCAATAGGTTGTTGAAAATTCTCAGTGTAATTACCAAAATCGGGTGTTTTTCCTTGTCGTTTGGCAATCATTTTCCCCAGCATTTTCTGGCGCGCATTCATCTCGCTTCGCCCATAACTGTACACTATTTTTCCATCTTTATACAGCATTAAATAAATGCGACCTCCCATACTTTCAGCATGTTCATTCAGCCAAGTATCGAGCTTAGTAAAATTAGTTTGCGCCCATAGTTGGATTGAAAAAACCACTGAACATAAAATTAAAACGGATACTTTAAGGAAGATTTTTTTCATACGCTTATTGACCTGAACGATCGCTAAAAGTTTAAATGAGAAATTTCGATAAATTAGGGTTACTTTTGTTCCTAAATTATAAATAGATGGCGATTTTACATAGAAAAGAAGAAAAAATTCAGGCAGTATTGGAAAAATTGCCTACAACGTATACACAAAAAGAATTTGTAGAGAAGTTTATTCAGCTTTATTCAAAAGACTGGGGTAAAATTAAATCGGCTTACTTGAAACAAACGCAGGATAAAGAACCCGGAGTTGTAGCCACTATGCCCAAACCCGAAGAATATTTAAAACAAGTTTTGGAGCTATACTTACAATCGAAATAAAAAAATCACGTCGTATATACTAAAACCATTTTTTGGTCGTCTTTATATACGAGAGCGTTAATTTAGATGACGGGGATAGGTCGGTATGATTTATCCCCGTTCTTTTTAAGCGCTTTTTTTTGCTTCAAAGAACTTATCAATCTTTTCTGCCGGGGATAGGGAAAAACGTTCAAGCTTATGTTGCCTAAACCAAAGCACGCCCGTCAATCCCGAATGCTTGGGCTGTACCTAGCGCCAGCGGAAATTAGATGTATGTCAGGTGATAACACCTGACACGGCTGAAAGATAAAAACAATTAAATGTTTCGTGGAGACACTAAACATGGTTTTTAGAATGACAGAATCTCTCCCCTTTGTCGCCTCAATCTCCATTTAAACTCATCCTCGTGTCAACTTTATTTAATTAATAGATATATCGGGAAAAGTCGATATATCTTTGTCGCATGGATGAAGTAGAAATCTTTAAAGCCCTTTCAAACAAGGCACGTTTGCAAATTTTAGGCTGGCTAAAAAACCCGAAAGACAATTTTCAGGAACAACCCCATGCCGATTTAGAAAACGTGGGCGTTTGCGTTGGTCAAATACAACAAAAAAGTGGTTTAACCCAAAGTACCATCTCTGAATACCTTTCCATTCTTCAGCGTGCTAATTTGGTTAAAGCCACACGTATGGGGCAATGGACTTACTATAAACGTAATGAAGAAGGTTTTTCAACCTTAAAAAACCTGATTGATTCTGAAATCTAATTATTTAAAACATATGAACACTGAAAGTTTATTTAAGCCTTTTAATTTAAAGAGCTTACACACAAAAAATAGAATTGTAATGGCTCCGATGACACGGTCTTTCTCGCCAAACGGAATTCCAACAGATGCTGTAGCCAACTATTATGCTAAAAGAGCTGCTGGAGAAGTTGGTTTAATTTTATCAGAAGGAACCGTAATTAATCGTCCTTCATCGTCACACGACCCAAATATTCCTCATTTTCATGGTAACCAAGCTCTAGCTGGTTGGCAAAAAATAATAAACGATGTGCACAGCGATGGCGGACAAATGGGGCCTCAAATTTGGCACCAAGGTATTTCGCAAAACCATGCTTCAGGTTGGTTACCTTCAGCTCCCTTTGAAGGGCCTTCTTCTTTCAATAGCCCGGGTTTTGAGAATGGCGTAGCCATGACTGACGAGGCTATTGCCGACACCATTGCGGCTTTTGGACAAGCTGCTGCCGATGCGAAAGCGCTTGGTTTTGATACCGTTGAAATTCATGGTGCGCACCAATATTTAATTGACCAATTTTTTTGGAATGCCACCAATAACCGTACAGATATTTATGGAGGTAAAACTTTGGCAGAACGTTCGCGCTTTGCGGTAGAGGTTATTAAAGAAGTACGTAAACGCGTAGGTGAAGATTTTGCTATCATTATTCGTTTATCGCAATTTAAACCTGCTGCATACGACTTTAAATTGGCTACAACAGAAAGTGAAATGGAGCAATGGCTAACTCCACTTGCAGATGCAGGAGTAGATATTTTTCATTGTTCGCAACGTCGTTTTTGGGAACCTGAATTTGAAGGTTCTGCTTTAAACTTTGCTGGATGGGCTAAAAAACTGACTGGTAAAGCAACTATTTCTGTTGGTTCTGTGGGATTAAATGGCGATTTCTTTGGCGCTTTTGCCGGTCAAAGTTCTGAACCTAGTTCTTTGGATGAGCTTATCCGCAGAATGGACCGTGGCGATTTTGATTTAATTGCCGTTGGACGTGCCTTGCTTTCGGATCCAAATTGGGTACAGAAAATTAAAAATAATCGTACCGATGAATTAAAAGGCTTTACCAAAGAAGCTTTAATGGAGTTGGTATAATATTCATCCTATTTTTTTCAAAAAGCACCTTTAAGTGGTGCTTTTTTTATGCTTCTACCACATTATATTCACGTGAATAGTAAAAAATACCGATTTTACATAGTGTATGTATGATAATTAACGTCCCTTAATATCCAATACATTTATAAAAGAAAATCATTCGTCAGAAATTTTCAGTAAATTCATTGCATTAATTCAATCACCCACATATGTCGAATATTTCATTGATTATTGAGGAACGTCCCGCCAATATAGGCAACTTTATGGTCGGAAGACTTTTACCTTTTAGAGAAAAAAGAATGGTTGGGCCTTTCTCTTTCATTGACCACATGGGGCCGTCCGCCATGAAGGATTATCAAAACTTAGATGTTCCTCCGCACCCACACATTGGCTTATCTACCTTGACTTTCTTATTTGAAGGGGAAATCAAGCATAAAGATAGTTTAGGCTCGGATATTGTGATAAAACCAGGACAAGTAAACTGGATGACTGCTGGGGCAGGAATTGTACATTCGGAACGAACGCCTGAGTACCTGCGCCACACAGATAAAGTGTTACATGGATTGCAAATTTGGGTTGCCTTACCGAAAGATTTAGAGGAGATGGAACCTAATTTTTATCACGCGGATGAAACTGATATTCCCAGCTGGACGCAAGATGAGGTTCAATATAAATTAGTTGCAGGTGAAGTTTTCGGTTATAAATCGCCGGTACCTGTTTATAGCCCTTTGTATTTCTTAGAATTAAAAACAAAGCAGGGGCAAAAACTAAACCTGGGAGATGCTTTATTTGGCGAAAGTGCTTTGTATATTTTACAAGGTGAAATTGAAAGCGATGGACATGTATTTGGCGAAAAACAACTGTTGGTCGCAAATAACGCTAGGCTATGCGAATTTACCATGCGCGAGAATACCATTATTTATATTTTTGGGGGAGAGCCTTTTCCGGAAGAGCGTTTTATTTACTGGAATTTTGTGGCCTCGGACAAAGCATTAATTGAAAAGGCGAAGAAAAATTGGTTGGAACAGCATTTTGCACCGGTGCCAGGTGAAACCGATTTTGTGCCTTTACCACAACAACGCTAAATAATCTTTTTTGTTATTGGCTTTTTTGCCAAGGACTACTGCTTGTACCCCTATAACCCTGATGGAAACGAGCACGAAGCCCTTTCGGGCGAGTAAAGTGTACAGCAGGACTGGTTTTGCCATCCCTGTTGTACATTCAGTTTCTTATTACGACAATGCTGCACGGATTTTTGCTGCTGCATCGGCTAATTCTTCTTCACTTGGTTTTAGCTTCTCTTTACTGAAATTCATATCGCTTACCTGATTCATGGGAATTAGATGAATGTGGGCATGCGGAACTTCCAAACCGATGACCGAAACACCTACTTTTTTGCAGGGAAAAGCTTCTTTAACGCCTTTTGAAACGGTTTTGGCAAAACTCCAAAGTCCGGCATAAGCATCTTCTTCGATATCAAAAATGTAGTCGACTTCTTCTTTTGGAATCACCAGTACATGCCCGGGCGTAAGTGGAAATACATCTAAAAAAGCCAAATATTGATCGTTCTCGGCTACCACGTGTGCTTTGATTTCGCCGGCTATTATTTTGGAAAAAATACTCATAAAGGCTGTATTTTGGTTAGCGGAATTAGCTGTAGAACGGTTATTCTACAGCTAAAGGATTATCTTGAAATTTCTAAAATTTCGAATTGCATTTTACCTGCTGGCACTTCAATTTCAGCAAATTCGCCCACAGCTTTTCCTAAAAGACCTTGTGCGATAGGTGATTTAACAGAAATTTTTCCTGTTTTTAAATCTGCTTCACTTTCTGCCACTAACTGATAAGTCATGGTAGCGCCGTTTTTCACATTCTTTATTTTTACAATGGATAAAGCCAGTACTTTTGACAAATCTAATTTAGACTCATCAATTAAACGGGCATTCGCCAATGTATTTTGTAACTTAGCAATTCTTGCTTCGTGTAAACCTTGTGCCTCTTTGGCTGCATCATATTCTGCATTTTCAGATAAATCACCTTTATCTCTTGCTTCAGCAATGGCCTTAGATATTTGCTGACGACCAGTAGTTGTTAAATAATGTATTTCTTCTTTTAGTTTATCTAAACCCTCCTGAGTGTAGTATGTTACCTCTGTCATGCTCATTAATTTTATTGAACTCCTATAAAAAACAAACAAGACTATATAGTTGGTTTGCTACATAGTCTTGCTTCAATTATAACGAAGATAAAATGTGAAAATTACAAAAGCAAATAAATTGCGATAATTTAACGCTTAAAGTATTTTTAGGCGCCTTATTGTGGGTATTCTCTCATTAATTCGTTACTATTGAGCAAAACTTTTTTTAGCATTCTTTATTACCTTAGTGGAAAAACTAAACATGAAAAAATTACTAGCAGCGGCCGTTTTGCTGTGTGTATCGAATTACTTGGTTTCCGCCCAAGAATTATACATGCCCCGAAATATAAAACAGGCCTATACCAATGGAACACGATCTTTAAATGGCAAACCAGGACCAAATTATTGGCAAAATCATGGTAAATACACCATGGACATTCAAGTAGATGCAGAAACGAAAGTGGTGAGCGGAAAAGAAGAGATTTTATACAGCAACAACAGTCCCGATACGCTAAAAACATTGGCCATTCGCTTTGTAAATAATATACATAAACCAACTTCGCCACGTAGTGGAACTGTTAGTGAAGATTTTTTAACCAGTGGCTTAACTATTTCTGCGCTTTCTATTGATGGAGAAGTTTATAAAGTAGATACCAAAGGGTGGGGAACTGTTGGTTCGGTTAGATTAAAAAAACCGTTAAATCCAAAATCGAAAGTTTCTGTTAAAATTGACTGGAGTTATCCGCTTTCTAAATTAAGTGGGAGAGAAGGACAAATTGACCCTAACTCTTTCTTTTGTGCGTATAGTTACCCTCGTATCTCGGTATACGACGATTATAATGGTTGGGACCGGATTCCACATGCTGACCGAGCTGAATTTTATAATGATTTTAACGACTACGTTTTTTCTATTACTGCTCCAAAAAACTATGTGGTATATGCTACAGGTGATTTCTTAAATCCGGACGAAGTGCTTCAGGCTGACATTGCTGCTCGTTTAAAAAAATCATACCTGAGCGACGAGGTTATCCACATTGCCAATAAGGAAGAAATGGCTGCTGGTAAAGTGACCAAACAACAAGATTGGAACACATGGAAATTTTCGGTTAATCACATTACCGATGTTTGTTTTGCTTTAAGCAATCATTATGTATGGGATGGCGGCAGTGTAGTAGTTGATAGCAAAACCAACAGACGCGCAAGTGCGCAAGCAGCCTATAACAGCGAAACAGGAAAAGATTTTATCAACTCTGTTAAATACAACATCTACGCTTTGGCCTGGTTTTCTAACAATTGGCCAGGAATCCCCTATCCGTATGTGAAAAGTATCGCATTCCAAGGTTTTGCCGATATGGAATATCCGATGATGGTGAACGATTCAAATTTTGGCGACCCAACATTTGCTCAATTGGTTCAGGACCATGAAGTGGCACATACCTATTTTCCGTTTTATATGGGGATAAATGAAACACGTTATGCGTACATGGATGAAGGTTGGGCAACTACTTTTGAATATTTAATTGGAATTGCTGAACATGGTAAAGAAGCAGCCGATAAATTTTATCAAAATTTCCGTGTTACACGTTACATAAACGATAAATCGACTGAAGAAGATCAACCTATTATCTCGATGTCTGATCAAGTTTCGGGTTCTGGCTATGGCAACAATTCATACGGGAAAGCTTCTCTATCGTATTTAGCTTTAAAAGATATGCTAGGCGATGATTTATTTAAAAAAGCCCTGCACACTTACATGAACAATTGGAACGGTAAACACCCGATTCCTTGGGATTATTTTAATTCGATGAATACGGGCTCTGGTCAAAATTTAAACTGGTTTTTTCAAAACTGGTTCTTTACCAATTACTACCTCGATTTAAAAATTAAGGTAGGCGCTAAAGATAAAACGGCTATTTCAATTGATAATGTTGGAGGCTTTGCGATTCCTTTTGATATTGTGGTAAGCTACACCGACGGCAGCGAAACTAGAACCCATTACACTCCATCTGTTTGGAAAAACAACCAAAAAGCAGTCTCGCTAAAAGTTAAAACGAATGGAAAAGCGCTAAAATCGATCGCTTTAGATGGCGGGATTTTTATGGATGCAACGCCTGCCGATAACATTTGGAAGAATAACTAAAATCTAATAAGCCCACTGGACTCATTATTCTAAAAAAATGGGCTCAGTGGGCTTAAAAAATGTTCCGAAAAAAAATAAATCTTAGGCTCCCTAATAAAGCCAAAAGCAAATAGCACGTCTGCTGGGTTTATCCCCCCTTCCCCTAGTATCGAAGCCCTTTTCACAAAAACACCTGTAAAAATACGCTGGTAACTTTGGATTAAAAATTAGTACAAAAATTTGCACAACTAAAAAATTAGTTATAGATTTAATTAAGAAAGGTAAATCCTATAGTTGTTATTATTATGGGAAGACGAATAATAAAAATTAAACACAGGTCAAAATGAGTTTTACCCATTACTTATTGCAGGTACACGTATATCTGATAGTTTTTTATTGCTTTTACAGGCTATTACTAGACAATGAAACCTATTTTACACTTAACCGCATCTTCTTGATATCGTCGGGGGTTTTATCGCTGTGCATACCCTTTTTACGCATTGAATGGTTAACATCGCAACCGGTGTACACCACGGCTAATTGGAATGCGGTACTTACACAAGCTACTTTAATAAGCGATACCGATGCAGGTTTTAACTGGTCAAATGTTATTGCTTATCTATATTGTGCAGGCATGTTGTTTTTTCTCGGCAGACTGCTGTTTAATATCCTTATGATTAAAAAACTCCTCTTAGTAACTAGAGCAGGCGTTGCATTTGCCTTTTTTGGAAAAAAGAGAATTGACCCTGAATTGCCACAATTGGAAGTAATTGATATACATGAAGAAACCCATGTAAAACAATGGCATACGCTTGATGTACTTTTTTTCGAAATAATTGGTATTCTTACTTGGCTAAACCCTGTTATTTATTTGTATAAAAAAACTATTAAAAACATTCACGAATTTTTAGCAGATGAACAAGCAGCAATATTTCAAGGCGATAAAGCAGATTACGCCATGCTGCTATTGAGTCGTTCGTTTGGCATTTCGCCAAGCAGCTTAACCAATGGTTTCTTTGAAAAATCGCAAATCAAGAAAAGAATTTTTATGCTGTCAAAAGAGCGCTCAAAAAAGATTGTTATTGTAAAATATGGAATTTTTATTCCTCTTACCGCTTTGCTACTTGTATTATCTTCTGCAACCGTACGTAAAAATGAAAAATTAATTTCTATTTCTAACCAGATAAAGATCGACAAACCACTAGAAATGGTACAAACAATTTTTAAAGAGGAGCCAGATAAAAAGATATCTACTAAAAAAGTAGAAGCGGATAATAAACCTGAAAAAAATAACCAAAAACCTCTTTCTTTACCTTCAAACGAGATTAAATCAACGAATGAGGAAGAACAAAATACGGCTATAGAAGATAAACGTATTTATGATTTTGTTTCAATAGATAAACAACCGGAATATAAAGGTGGCATGAAAAACTTTTACCAATATATTAGTAGTGAACTTAAATATCCCGAAGAATCCAAAAAGAACAAAACACAAGGAAAAGTCTTTCTTTCCTTTGTGGTAGAAAAAGATGGCTCTTTAAGCGATATTTCAATTACCAGAGGGCTAACTCAAGAAATGAATGAAGAAGCAATCAGGGTACTCCAAAAATCACCAAAATGGGAGCCTGCAGTCAATAATGGACAACCTGTTAGGGTTAAGTACAATATCAATATAAACTTTCAGTTAAAAAACGACACTGAACAAATAGATTAAATTAACCGCTCCATTAACTAAAAAAAATTGGACTTGCTAGAACATCAATATTGCCTACACTAAAGCAAAAGTTACACTGAAGAAAAACTAATCTCTAATCACTTAATTTAAAAAAATGAAAAAGCTAATTTTTTTGGCCTTAACGGGCATCGCTATGTTTTTTAATTCTGCCAAAGCGCAGAACAAAGAAAACACCATTTATGATTTTGTTTCAATAGATAAACAACCGGAATATAAAGGTGGCATGCAAAACTTTTACCAATATATCAGTAGTGAACTTAAATATCCAGAAGAAGCCAAAAAGAACAAAACACAAGGAAAAGTCTTTCTTTCCTTTGTTGTAGAAAAAGATGGTTCCTTAAGCGACATTACAGTTACCCGAGGGCTAACCAAAGAAACGAATGAAGAAGCGATCAGGGTACTCCAAAAATCGCCAAAATGGGAGCCGGGAGTTTATAAAGGACAACCTGTTAGGGTTAAGTACAATATTAATATAAATTTTACAAGCTAAAACAACCCTTAATCAATTGCACAAAACTTCATTAGGTTAAATGCGCTTAATAACAAAACCCTCGGTTATTTTACCGAGGGTTTGGCATTTTATATGCGCTTGAAATACATTCCTTGAACATACTTTCGGATCCCGAATAAAAAAAAGCCCTCACAAATTTTGTGAAGGCTTACAAATTCGACATTTGCCGAATGCACAGTATATTTTTAGATTGTTTCTTCCGAAATAAATTTAGCTGTTGCGAAATCGCGGTTCATACGTGCGATGTTTTCTAAAGAAATTCCTTTCGGGCATTCTGCTTCGCAAGCACCGGTATTGGTACAGTTACCAAAACCTTCGGCGTCCATTTGAGCTACCATGCTTTGTACACGACGGTAACGCTCTGGTTGACCTTGTGGTAATAACGCCAATTGCGATACTTTTGCTGAAACGAATAACATCGCCGAAGCATTTTTACAAGTAGCCACACAAGCACCACAACCAATACAAGCAGCGGCTTCAAAAGCAGCATCCGCTTGATTTTTAGGAATAGGCAAATTGTTAGCATCTTGCGCATTACCGGTGTTAACCGAAATAAAACCACCTGAAGCAATAATTCTATCAAATGCAGAACGGTCTACTGTTAAATCTTTTACTACTGGGAATGCTGTCGCTCTCCAAGGCTCAACCACAATGGTATCACCATCTTTAAACGAACGCATGTGCAACTGACAAGTAGTTACTAAATCTTTTGGTCCGTGCGGACGACCGTTGATATACATTGAACACATTCCGCAAATACCTTCGCGACAATCGTGATCAAATACAATTGGCTCTTCGCCTTTATTGATTAAATCCTCGTTTAATACATCAAACATCTCTAAAAACGACATGTCTGGCGAAATACCGGATAATTTATAATCAACCAAAGCACCTTTGGTTTTGTTATTTTTTTGACGCCAAACTTTTAGCGTTAAGTTCATATTTCCTGTACTCATGATATTGAGATTTTAAGTATGAAGGAATAGCTACCAACCTTCTACAAGATTGATAGCGTCCTTTTATACTATTTATAACTTCTTTGTGCTACTTTAATGTTTTCGAATTTCAATTCTTCTTTGTGTAATTCGAAGTTTACACCCTCTTTAAATTCCCAAGCGGCTACGTATGCATAATTTTCATCATCACGCAATGCCTCGCCTTCTTCAGTTTGGTACTCTTCGCGGAAGTGTCCACCACAACTTTCGTTACGGTTTAAAGCATCAACACACATTAACTCTCCTAATTCGATAAAGTCGGCCACACGACCAGCTTTTTCCAATTCTGTATTTAACTCATCAACTGCTCCCGGTACACGTACATCACTCCAGAATTCTGCACGTAAGGCTCTAATTTCCTCAATTGCTTCTTTCAAGCCTTTTTCATTACGAGCCATCCCGCATTTTTCCCACATGATGTGACCTAAACGCTTGTGGAAACTATCAACAGATTTTGTTCCTTTAATGTTGATTAACGTATCTAAAATACCTTTTGCTTTTGCTTCTGCTTCTACAAAGGCTGGGTGATCTGTAGGAATTGCTTTTGTTGAAATTTCTTTCGATAAATAAGCTCCAATGGTATACGGAAGTACGAAATATCCATCTGCTAAACCTTGCATTAATGCCGAAGCCCCTAAACGATTTGCACCGTGATCAGAGAAGTTAGCCTCTCCTGTACAGTATAAACCTTCAACAGAAGTCATCAAGTTATAATCAACCCATAAACCACCCATGGTATAGTGAACTGCAGGGTAAATACGCATTGGCGTTTCGTACGGATTTTCACCTGTAATCTGCGCATACATATCAAATAGGTTACCATATTTCTCTTTAATTACCTCGGTACCTAAGCGCATGCAGGTTTCTTTATCCGGATTGTGGTTACCAGCCTTCGCAGCTTCAATACGGCCATAACGCTCGGTATTGGCTTTAAAATCTAGGTATACCGCTAATTTAGAAGCACCCACACCGTAGCCTGCATCGCAACGCTCTTTCGCTGCGCGCGAAGCCACATCACGCGGAACCAAGTTACCAAAAGCAGGGTAACGACGCTCTAAATAATAATCTCTTTCATCCTCAGGAATATCTGAAGCTTTACGCGTATCATCTTTCTTTTTCGGAACCCAAATACGTCCGTCGTTACGTAACGACTCAGACATCAACGTTAATTTTGATTGGTGATCGCCCGAAACAGGAATACAAGTAGGGTGAATTTGCGTATAGCAAGGATTTGCAAAGTAAGCACCTTGTTTATGTGCTTTCCAAGCTGCTGTAACGTTACTTCCCATCGCGTTGGTAGAAAGGTAAAATACGTTTCCATAACCACCTGTTCCTAAAACAACCGCATGACCGAAGTGACGCTCAATTTCTCCTGTTAATAAGTTACGAGCAATGATACCACGTGCCTTGCCATCGATTTTTACAACCTCTAACATTTCGTGACGGGTGAACATTTCTACTTTACCCATACCAATTTGGCGTTCTAAAGCAGAATAAGCTCCTAATAATAATTGCTGACCAGTTTGACCGGCAGCATAAAAAGTACGTTGAACTTGGGTACCACCGAAAGAACGGTTATCCAATAAACCACCATACTCACGTGCCAAAGGTACACCTTGCGCCACACATTGATCAATAATATTGGCACTAACCTCTGCTAAACGATGAACGTTTGCTTCGCGTGCACGATAATCGCCTCCTTTAATTGTATCGTAAAATAAACGATAAACGCTATCGCCATCGTTTTGATAATTTTTTGCAGCATTGATACCCCCTTGAGCAGCAATTGAGTGCGCTCTACGTGGAGAATCTTGAAAACAAAAACATTTAACTTTATAACCCATTTCGGCTAAAGTAGCTGCTGCCGAAGCACCCGCTAAACCTGAACCAACAATGATTACTTCTATATTTCTTTTGTTAGAAGGGTTAACCAAAGGCACTGAAGATTTAAACTTTGTCCATTTGTGGGTTAATTCTCCCTCAGGTATATTTGAATTAATATCTGACATATCTTTCGTGCTATAAATTATTTAATTAAACCAAAGTACATTGCAATAGGCATGGCAGCAAAAAGCACCGATATAATAATCGAATACCAAAGACCAATGCTTTTAATAATTGGTGTATATTTTTTGTGATTCCAACCCATGGTTTGGAATGCCGAAGAGAAACCGTGTAATAAGTGATAAAACAATGAACCCATTGCCAATACATACAATACCACTAGGAATGGATTTTCAAAAGTTTTTACCATTACCGCAAATAAATCTTCGTGGCCATTTGCATCAACTGTTGGAATTCCTGTAAAACGAGAAACTACCCAAAAATTACCCAAGTGTACAATTAAGAAAATCAACAATAAAGTACCTAGTAAACCCATAGAGCGACTATACCACTTACTATTTGCACTACCTGGATTTACCGCATATTTTACCGGACGCGCCTTATTGTTATCCAAAGTAAGGCGTAAAGCTTGAAAAATGTGCGCCAATAAACCCACGAAAAGCACAATCTCGCCTGCCCTAATTAACCAATTGGTTGCCATAAAATGAGCACCAATATTAAACGTTAAACCGCCATCGTTCATAAATATCAACGCATTGATAAAACAGTGAACGATTAAAAATAGTACCAGGAACAAGCCCGTAGCACCCATGATGAATTTCTTCCCGATGGAAGAGTTAAAAGCATTACCGAAACCACTCATTTGATTAGGATTTTATCATAAATTTCTTGCAAAAGTATCTATTTATAGCTTTAATTTATAAACGATTATGACAAAACAACGATAAAAACACTATTTAGAAACATTCTAAAAGTAAAACCCAAAATAAAACGAAACTTTTTAACTTATTTTTTATTTCGTTTTCATTAGAAGAGGGAATAACCTGCAAATAAACTATTTTACTCGGGCTTTCCATTATAGCCAAGCTGAAAAAGCTTGGGCTGCCATTCCTATCCCGTCTAGATACAGCGGTCATTCGTACCAACGAAGCAAACTCCGCAACAACATCCTAAAAAGTGCCAAAACTTCAAGACAAAACCTAAATCCTAACAATTGCACCCACAAACAAAAAAAAAATACGCCGCTTTTTTTATGACTGCCATAGGGTTGTCAGTAGGGTGTAGTTTCTTTGATTCATAAAGCAAAAACGTCATGAGTTTAGCCGATTTATTTTTAACCGAAATACGTTTAACCGAAAAAAGAAAAGCTATGAATTTGATTCAACTATTAGTAACGGAGTTAGCAAACGAAGCAGTCACTACCCGTAAAATGTTAGCGCTCGTGCCAACCGATAAATTTGATTGGGCGCCTCATACAAAAAGTATGAAAATGAAAAACTTAGCCAGTCATATTGCCGAACTACCTGCCTGGATTACGATGGTATTGGCTACAGATGAATTAGACTTTAGTAAAGTTCCATACCAACCTGCCGACGTGAAAGATACTTCAGCCATTTTAGACCTCTTTGAGAAAAGCTTTGCCGAAGGCCAAACAGCCCTACAAAATGCCACCGATGCAGATTTACAAAAGATGTGGACCTTGCGCAACGGCGAAGTAATATTTTTTACAAAAAGCAAATATGAATCTATTCGAGATGCATTTAGTCAAACGAGCCACCACCGTGCACAATTAGGGGTATATCTACGCTTGCTCGACATTCCTATACCAGGCAGTTATGGTCCAAGTGCAGACGACACTCTGGGATTTTAAAATTCAACCAACAAAAAAGGCCGGGAAAATTCCCAGCCTTTTTGTTTGAATGAGCCTCCTATCGGAATCGAACCAATGACCTACTGATTACAAGTCAGTTGCTCTACCAGCTGAGCTAAGGAGGCTTTCAATCAGGCTGCAAATATAGAAAAAAAATGTTTTTTAGCTAAAATTTTAAAATATTTTTTACGGTCTTTTCTTACATAAACCCGGTTGCAGCGGCATCCTTTTTCGTCTTGCTTGGAATAGCGCCTTGGGAAAGCGGAAAAGATAGAGCGAAAAACGGGACGAACGTTTAATAGTTGCAGTTCTGCCGCTTTTCTAAACAAAAAATAACACCACATATCCCTGCTCTTTACTGTATATTTGCCTAAATTTTTTTGTTATGCAAACCAACAGTGCCACACGTTTAAATAAATACATTAGCGAAAGCGGACTTTGCTCGCGCAGGGAAGCTGACCGATATATCGAACGTGGCAATGTATTTATCAACGGTAAGCGCGCTAAAATTGGCGACCAAGTGTATCCCGGCGACCGAGTAATGGTAAATGGTCATAACATTGAGCCGAAAGAGGAAAGCGATTTTGTATTACTTGCTTTTAACAAACCAGTGGGCATTACCAGTACAACCGAAGCAAGTGTGCGCGATAATATTGTCGATTTTGTAAATTACAGCGAACGTATTTTCCCTATTGGTCGCTTAGATAAAGACTCATCGGGTTTAATTTTTTTAACCAACAATGGCGACATCGTTAACAAGATTTTACGCGCTGGTAATAACCACGAAAAAGAATATTTGGTTACGGTAAACAAACCCATTACCGATAGTTTTGTTCAAGATATGGCCAATGGAGTGCCAATTTTAGGCGTAAACACACGGAAATGCAAGGTGCGTCAAGTGAGTACATTTGTGTTTAACATCACGCTTATTCAAGGCTTAAACAGGCAAATACGCCGTATGTGTGAGCATTTTGGTTACGAGGTAACTAAGTTGGAACGCATCCGGATTATGAATGTAAGTTTAAAGGGTATCCCTGTAGGCGATTTTCGCCAATTAACAGATGAAGAAATGGCGGTCATTTTAAAAAGCGTTGAAAAATCATCGTCAGAAAGCGACAAAAAAACTAAAAGCACAAACGCGCCTAAAAAGAAAGCAAACTCTTGGGAGGATATCCCTGAATTAAAACACGAGAAACCCAAAAAGCAGTTTAAGCCAGCAAAGGGATACCAATCAAAAACGGCAAATAAAAGCGGCGATAAAACACAACGGACCAATAGCGGGGGCAGAAATCATTCAAAAACAACCAAAAACAAATCGGCAGGCAAAACAAACAGCCGCTCGAGAGGTAAATAATACTACTAATCAAGCTATTACCTCTTACAATTGTAAAATTTGCTACGCACAGCTACATTCCTTTTTGCTTCGCAGTAATTTAAGTACCTTTGCAGCAAATGGTAACAGCGAAGAAAATTGATATCCGTGGTTTAGATTTGCCTCAATTGCAACAGCATTTAATTGCGATGCAACAACCTGCCTTTAGAGCAAAGCAAATTTATCAGTGGCTTTGGGAAAAATCGGCAACAAGCTTCGACGATATGAGCAATCTTTCAAAAGATTTGCGTAAAACTTTAGCTGATAATTTTACCATCAATGCCGTTCAGGTAAACAATTCGCAATTTAGCAACGATCAAACCATTAAAAACACGTTCCGTTTAGCTGATGGAAATATTGTTGAAGGCGTTTTAATTCCGCAAGATGATCGAATGACTGCCTGCGTGAGTTCGCAAGTAGGCTGTAGTTTAACCTGTAAATTTTGTGCTACAGGTTACATGGAACGCAAGCGTAACCTCAATGCCGATGAAATTTATGATCAAGTAGTCCTTATTGATAAACAAGCAAAAGAAAACTACAATTACCCACTTACCAATATTGTGTATATGGGCATGGGCGAGCCCTTGCTAAATTATGCAAACGTATTAAAATCGATCGACCGTATCACAGCGCCTGATGGATTAAATATGAGTTATAAACGTATTACCGTTTCTACTGCTGGTATTGCGAAAATGATTAAAAAATTAGGCGATGATGGCGTTAAATTTAATTTAGCACTATCACTGCATGCTGCTGATGATAAAAAACGTAATGAAATTATGCCCATAAACGAAGCAAATTCGTTAAAAGCCCTGTCAGAAGCATTACGTTATTATTTTGCAAAAACAAAAAATCCAGTAACATACGAATACATTGTTTTCAACCACTTTAACGATGAATTATCTGATGCCATGGATTTAGCCAAATTTTGCAAGCACATTCCCTGTAAAGTAAACCTGATTGAGTACAATCCTATTTCGATGGCTGCGTTTACCAATGCTGAGGGCGATAAAATTGATGCTTTTGCCAATTACTTAAAAAGCCAAGGAATAACGACCAACATCCGAAGAAGTCGAGGAAAAGACATCGATGCTGCATGTGGTCAATTAGCGGTTAAGGAAGCTTAATTTAATCAAAAAACGAAACAATCATTATTTTCTTTAGTAAAGCAAGGCGATTGCTGCTATCAACGTCCGTCCCGCTTTCCGTTCCAATCTTTTTGTGGAAGCCGGTCGCGCCATTCCATTTGGTACTACAAAAAGGATTTCCACAACAATCGGGTTTAAAGCCGAAGGTATCTGCTAATCTTTAAAGGTATCGTGTCCTAAGCGCAGCGAAAAAACCATATTAACGATGCTGCTTACCAATAATTGATTGAAGGAGGAATATTCCGTGGTTACGGAGCTAAAAGTATTCTTTATAAGAGATACTTTTCCGAATAATCGGAACACGTTGTACATTTAGCCAAGCTAACGGCTTTCTACTTAGAGATGCTTCCTTCGTCGGCATGACAGCAAAATTTTGAGCGATATGCTAGTAAAACAAACGTTCAAAATTGCAGGTATTAACCGAAGAAAGCCCGTCGGTCCCGAATGCTCGGGATGCACCCCAAGCAGCGCGAAAAAACAAAAACAGTTGCAGCAACATTCGAATGTGCACTACCGAGCATTGTTCTATTCAGTTTTGTGGCAATAATTAATATTGGTTACAAAACAAATCGCCACAAAACCAAGCGATCTTGTTCTTGTTTTGCGACAAGGGTGTCCGCCCAAAGCTGCCTAACCGGATCGACAAAGGCTTTTGGTTACTTTTGGCCCACAAAAGTAAATGCCCTACCGGCAAGAGGCAAGCAAGAGAAAGAGGAAGGGTAAAAGTCAATGGTTACCAAAAGGTTTAACATTTATGAAAAGAGAAGATTCCTTCCTCAGCCTTCAGCAACGTGTGTTAAGTTTCGATTAGAAATGCTTATAAACAAGAATACCCTTCAGCTTTCGCTAAAGGGTATCTTTAAGATTTGGCACCGACCTACTCTCCCACGTGTTACCGCAGTACCATTGGCTCTGGTGGGCTTAACTTCTCTGTTCGGAATGGGAAGAGGTGGACACCACCGATATAGGCACCTAAATACCTTTTTTGTGTTGGTTCGTTGGTTGGTTGTTTCGTTGTGTAGAGTCCTAAACAACTAATAAACTAATAACCAAATAACCACTACAAATGACATAGTATTGAAAGAAGTTAGTTTGAAGAACAAACAACAGTATGTTGCTTTTGAAAGCTTCGGATGATTAGTACTACTCGACTGTGCTGTCACCAGCTTTACATCTGTAGCCTATCAACGTAGTAGTCTGCTACGGTCCTATATGGAATTCTCATCTCGTGGCTAGTTTCGCACTTAGATGCTTTCAGCGCTTATCTATTCCCAGCGTAGCTACTCTGCAATGCCCCTGGCGGAACAACAGATTCACTAGAGGCTAGTCCAACCCGGTCCTCTCGTACTAAGGTCAGCCCCACTCAAAATTCCTACGCCCACAACAGATAGGGACCGAACTGTCTCGCGACGTTCTGAACCCAGCTCGCGTGCCACTTTAATCGGCGAACAGCCGAACCCTTGGGACCTTCTCCAGCCCCAGGATGTGACGAGCCGACATCGAGGTGCCAAACCTCCCCGTCGATATGAGCTCTTGGGGGAGATCAGCCTGTTATCCCCAGCGTACCTTTTATCCTTTGAGCGATGGCCCTTCCATGCAGAACCACCGGATCACTATATCCGTCTTTCGACCCTGATCGACTTGTCTGTCTCACAGTCAAGCAAGCTTATGCTATTGCACTCCTCATACGGTTACCAAGCGTATTGAGCTTACCTTTGAAAGCCTCCGTTACCTTTTTGGAGGCGACCACCCCAGTCAAACTACCCATCAAACAATGTCTCCCTACTAGAAGGATTAGACACCGAATACAGAAAGGGTGGTATTTCAACGTTGGCTCCTCGAATCCTAGCGAACCCGATTCATAGCCTCCCACCTATCCTACACATCCTGTATCCAATGTCAATGTTAAACTGTAGTGAAGGTGCATGGGGTCTTTCCGTCCCGTTGCGGGTACCCGGCGTCTTCACCGGGACCACAATTTCACCGAGCTCATGGCTGAGACAGCGCCCAGATCGTTACACCATTCGTGCAGGTCGGAACTTACCCGACAAGGAATTTCGCTACCTTAGGACCGTTATAGTTACGGCCGCCGTTTACTGGGGCTTCGATTCAATGCTTCGCAATTGCTCACTAACATCCCCTCTTAACCTTCCAGCACCGGGCAGGTGTCAGGCCTTATACTTCATCTTTCGATTTTGCAAAGCCATGTGTTTTTGTTAAACAGTCGCCTGGGCCTTTTCACTGCGGCTCTCGTTGCCGAGAGCGCCCCTTCTCCCGAAGTTACAGGGCCATTTTGCCGAGTTCCTTAGCCATGATTCACTCGAGCACCTTAGAATCCTCTTCCCGGATACCTGTGTCGGTTTGCGGTACGGGTATTCATAATCTGAAGCTTAGCGGTTTTTCTTGGAAGTCTGATTACCTGCGCTATCCACTCAACCGAAGTCTCGCGGTACTATCAGCTCTCAGCAAGACCGGCGGATTTGCCTACCAGTCCTATACCTACAGCCTTTAACGAACTATTCCGTCAGTTCGCGGCAGTGTCACTACTCCGTCCCCACATCGCAATTATAAATAGTACTAGAATATTAACTAGTTGTCCATCGAATTTCCCCTTCGGGTTCTCCTTAGGTCCCGACTAACCCTGATCCGATTAGCGTTGATCAGGAAACCTTATCCTTTCGGTGGGCAGGTTTCTCGCCTGCCTTATCGTTACTTATGCCTACATTTGCTTTTCTAGCCGCTCCAGCACCCATTACCAGATACCTTCGCCGCAACTAGAATGCTCCCCTACCGATATATTTCAATCCCATAGCTTCGGTGTACAATTTAATGCCCGTTTATTATCCATGCCCGATCGCTCGACTAGTGAGCTGTTACGCACTCTTTAAATGAATGGCTGCTTCCAAGCCAACATCCTAGCTGTCTATGCAATCGGACCTCGTTAGTTCAACTTAACTGTAACTTGGGGACCTTAGCTGATGGTCTGGGTTCTTTCCCTCTCGGCGCGTGACCTTAGCACCCCGCGCCTCACTGCAGATCATATTTAATAGCATTCGGAGTTTGTCTGGATTTGGTAGGATTTGACTCCCCCGCACCCAATCAGTAGCTCTACCTCTATTAAACTTTATATCCACGCTGTTCCTAAAAACATTTCGGGGAGTACGAGCTATTTCCCAGTTTGATTAGCCTTTCACCCCTACCCACAGATCATCCGGAAACTTTTCAACGTTTATCGGTTCGGTCCTCCAGTACGTGTTACCGCACCTTCAACCTGTCCATGGGTAGATCACAAGGTTTCGCGTCTACCTCCTCTGACTATACGCCCTATTCAGACTCGCTTTCGCTTCGGATCCGTTCCTTAAAAACTTAACCTTGCCAGAGAAGAGTAACTCGTAGGCTCATTATGCAAAAGGCACGCCGTCACTGGACTTGCCAGCTCCGACCGCTTGTAAGTACACGGTTTCAGGTTCTATTTCACTCCCCTGTTCGGGGTTCTTTTCACCTTTCCCTCACGGTACTGGTTCACTATCGGTCTCTCAGGAGTATTTAGCCTTACCGGATGGTGCCGGCAGATTCCCACAAGGCGTCTCCGACCTCGCAGTACTCAGGATACTACTAGACTAACATTCTATACGTGTACTGGGCTATCACCATGTATCGCCGGGCTTCCCATCCCGTTCCACTTCTGTTTGTTATACCACATCGTAGTCCTACAACCCCCATTTTGCCGTAACAAAATAGGTTTGGGCTCTTTCCCTTTCGCTCGCCACTACTCAGGAAATCATTGTTATTTTCTCTTCCTCTGCTTACTTAGATGTTTCAGTTCGGCAGGTTTGCTCTATTTAGTGCTATGTCTTCAACATAGCGGGTTGCCCCATTCGGAAATCTTCGGATCTATTCCTATTTGCAAATACCCGAAGCTTATCGCAGCTTATCACGTCCTTCATCGCCTCTGAGAGCCAAGGCATCCCCCGTGTACTCTTTATTACTTTCTTCTACTTGTACGCCTTTTGCGCCGTACAGTATGCTTTTTTGCTCTTGTTATGATGTCTCATACCTCCATTCGTATTGCTACTCCTGTGGGTGAGCACAAACACAACAGTCGCCTATTGTTGTTTGCTCTTCTTTATTTAACTTCTTCCAATATGTCAAAGAACTTTATTAAGATTAGGGTGCAGGGTAGTAAGGTAGAAGGTTTTATCCTTCAGCCTTAGACCTTTCAGCCGTAAACCTTATTAGTGGAGAATAACGGAGTCGAACCGTTGACCTCCTGCGTGCAAGGCAGGCGCTCTAGCCAGCTGAGCTAATTCCCCAAAAAGATGTCACTGCATTTTGTTTTTTAATCAGTATATAGTATACCAATATCTACAATCACTTTCCTATGTAGTCCCGTCCAGATTTGAACTGGAGACCCCTACATTATCAGTGTAGTGCTCTAACCAGGCTGAGCTACGGGACTATTTGTATCGCCCCCTCAAAGACTTGTTAATGCCACTAACCGTGGTTGATCTTTTGGGTTTCGTGTGTTTCTTCTTTTTTTCTATTTAGAGTATCATGTTGCGCAGAAGAGTAGTCAGCTCTGCTCCAGAAAGGAGGTATTCCAGCCGCACCTTCCGGTACGGCTACCTTGTTACGACTTAGCCCCAGTTATCGGTTTTACCCTAGGACGCTCCTTTCGGTTACATACTTTAGGTACCCCCAACTTCCATGGCTTGACGGGCGGTGTGTACAAGGCCCGGGAACGTATTCACCGCGTCATTGCTGATACGCGATTACTAGCGAATCCAACTTCATGGGGTCGAGTTGCAGACCCCAATCCGAACTGTGAATGGCTTTATGAGATTCGCATACTATTGCTAGCTAGCTGCCCTCTGTACCATCCATTGTAGCACGTGTGTAGCCCCGGACGTAAGGGCCATGATGACTTGACGTCGTCCCCTCCTTCCTCTCTGTTTGCACAGGCAGTCTGTTTAGAGTCCCCATCTTTACATGCTGGCAACTAAACATAGGGGTTGCGCTCGTTGCGGGACTTAACCCAACACCTCACGGCACGAGCTGACGACAGCCATGCAGCACCTAGTTTCGTGTGATTGCTCACTTATCTATCTCTAGATAATTCACTAACTTTCAAGCCCGGGTAAGGTTCCTCGCGTATCATCGAATTAAACCACATGCTCCTCCGCTTGTGCGGGCCCCCGTCAATTCCTTTGAGTTTCACTCTTGCGAGCGTACTCCCCAGGTGGAACACTTAACGCTTTCGCTTAGCCGCTAACTGTGTATCGCTAACAGCGAGTGTTCATCGTTTAGGGCGTGGACTACCAGGGTATCTAATCCTGTTTGATCCCCACGCTTTCGTGCCTCAGCGTCAATTAAACCATAGTAAGCTGCCTTCGCAATCGGTGTTCTGAGACATATCTATGCATTTCACCGCTACTTGTCTCATTCCGCCTACCTCTAGTTCATTCAAGCCCATCAGTATCAAAGGCACTGCGATAGTTGAGCTACCGTCTTTCACCTCTGACTTAATAGGCCGCCTACGCACCCTTTAAACCCAATAAATCCGGATAACGCTTGGATCCTCCGTATTACCGCGGCTGCTGGCACGGAGTTAGCCGATCCTTATTCTTCTAGTACATTCAGCTATTTACACGTAAATAGGTTTATTCCTAGATAAAAGCAGTTTACAACCCATAGGGCAGTCTTCCTGCACGCGGCATGGCTGGTTCAGAGTTGCCTCCATTGACCAATATTCCTTACTGCTGCCTCCCGTAGGAGTCTGGTCCGTGTCTCAGTACCAGTGTGGGGGGTCATCCTCTCAGATCCCCTAGTCATCGTCGCCTTGGTGGGCCGTTACCCCGCCAACTAGCTAATGACACGCATGCCCATCTTAATCCTATAAATATTTGATCATTGAATAATGCTATCCTGTGATTTTATGCGGTGTTAATCCGAATTTCTTCGGGCTATCCCCCTGATTAAGGTAGGTTGCATACGCGTTACGCACCCGTGCGCCACTTTCATATCCAGCAAGCTGGATAATATCGTTCGACTTGCATGTATTAGGCCTGCCGCTAGCGTTCATCCTGAGCCAGGATCAAACTCTCCATTGTAAAATGTTGTATTTGATTCTGACTAGTTTTTAACTATTGTTAAAAATAGTCTCTTTTTAATTTTGTCTGTCAGTATTCTGACCCAAAAAATCAGTCTGGTATTCTGTACTTGAATCCGTACTTCTTTACCTCGACTGCGCTACATTGACATCTCTTTTAAGAACTTCTCGACTGTTATAACCTCGCGGCTCGTCTATATATTTTTGCTACGCTTCCGTAGTTTAAATCTTTTTTCTAACTTCCCGACATCCGCCGTTCCGCTCATTTTTCCCTTCCTTTCGGTTGGGAGTGCAAAGGTAGAAATCTTTTTCTTATTCGCAAAAAAAATATTTTTTTTTATTTCTAAGCTGATTCCCTATCCTTTCAATTCCCCTTCTCTTCCCTCTCTCACTCAATCCCCCTTCCTCCGAAGCGGAGTGCAAAGGTAGTAATCTTTTTCTCTATCGCAAATTTTATTTGAAATAATTTCTGCTCCCTCTCACTACTCTTTTTACTCCATCGCTATCATCCGAAGCGGGATGCAAAAGTAGAACTTTTTCATACGCCACACAACTCTTTTGTGAATATATTTTGAATTTAATGTTAAGTTATTGATTCATTGAATATTATTTTTTGGAAAGCGCTCAGGAAAGCCACCCCAAGAACCACCAAATGCAAAAAAATAAACCCGGGTGAAGTGGAAAACACCGCGAAACGACCTAGGAGTAGCGGTTTTGAAACGAAAAACGGGACGAACGTGCATACTTGCCCGACACTTGCTTTTCTGATTAGTTTATATAATGTATACTTTTTTCTAATTCATTTCTTTTAGAAAGGCTTTATTTTAGAGGAATGGTTTTAATAAAAAAATGGTTTTCTGATTTAGTTGCGCTACTTTTTCCGAATTTATGTAATGGCTGTGGGCAATCGTTGGTGAACGGAGAGCATTTGATTTGCTTGAGCTGCCTACATGACTTGCCTTTTACGGACTATCATTTGTTTGCTGAAAACAAGGTTGCGAAACAGTTTTGGGGCAGAGTTCCGGTACAGGCAGCAATGGCCATGCTGTATTTTAGAAAGGGAAGCAGGGTACAAAACCTCGTGCACCGACTTAAATACCATAATAAAACGGATGTAGGATTGCTCTTGGGGCAACTTTTGGGTGAGCGCTTATTACGTAGTCCGCTGTTTAATGAAATTGATTTTATCTTCCCGGTTCCCTTGCATCCTTCGAGATTGCGTAAAAGAGGGTATAATCAATGTAGCTTTATTGCCGAAGGGATTTCAAGTGTACTGCATGTTCCTTTTATGGAGTCGGTTTTGGTTAGGGACGTTGCTACGGAAAGCCAAACAAAAAAAGGCCGCTATATCCGGCATGAAAATATGCAAGCGGTTTTTACCGTAAAGGATGTAGAAGCAATTGCGGGCAAACATGTTTTATTAATTGATGACGTTATTACAACTGGAGCCACACTTGAGGCTTGCGCAGAAGTCTTATTCAGAAATGGAGCAAAGGAATTAAGCATTGCCACTTTAGCTTTTGCTGAATAATTTCTATGTTTGATTGTATGCAATGGGTTCTACGCTTTTTATGTTTTATGCTGCTTTTTACGTCATGCCGTAAAGATGAACGCATAACCAATGACCCCCAAGCTAAACTGAGTTTTTATAGTACTACAATCTCTTTTGATACTGTTTTTACCTCAATAGGCTCCACCGCTCAACGCATTAGGGTTTTAAACAAAAATAGTGCTGCCCTTAACATTAGTGAAATTAAACTTGCTGGTGGCGAAGCTTCGCCTTTTAGTATTAATATTAATGGTGTAAACAACTCCGTTCAAAAAGAGATTCGATTAAACGGTTTAGATTCTTTGAACTTATTTATTAAGGTTACCATTGATCCAAAAGCATCGAATTTACCTTTTTTAGTGGAAGATTCTATTATTTTAACAACCAACGGAAACAGGCAAGTGCTTAAGCTTTCTGCATATGGGCAAAATGCCGTATTTATTAAGGACGGCGAAATTACGGGTGATATTACCTGGGATAGTTCTCTTCCCTATATCATTACCAATTCTGTTACCATTAAAAACGGTGCTTCTTTAACTATCCCGGCGAAGGCGAAAGTATATTTTCATAGAGACGCGACTATGCAAATTGAGGGTTATTTAAATGCTGTTGGCTCTGAAATGCAGCCGATTGTTTTTAGTAGCGATCGATTGGAGACTTTATATACTGAAGAGCCTGGGCAATGGAATGGTCTCCACTTTAAAGAGCGCGGTTATGGCATAATTAAAAATGCTGTTTTGAAAAATGCACTTGTAGGTATTACGGCTGATTCTTTATCGCCCAATGGCAATCCAAAATTAATTTTAAGCAATACGCTTATTAAAAATATGCAAGTGGCAGCCTTTATGGGTTTTCATTCTGAATTATATGCCTTTAACAACCTGATCTATAATTGCGGCAATTATTTAATGTATGCCTCGGGTGGTGGAAATTACATTTTTAAGCAAAATACCTTTGCTGGTTTTTCGAATAGCTTACCCAGAAAAACAGCTGCTTTGTCTTTTTCGGATTATTTATCGGCTAAGGCATACAATAATTTACAAATTAACTTAACAAACAATATTATTTGGGGAAGCCTGGCAAATGAGCTGGAAATTGAAAAAAGAACTTCGGCGAGCGTTGTAAGTCAGATAGCGTACAATTTAATTAAAACAACCGCAACAACCTTTTCTGGGAATGGCAATATTTTAAATGTAGATCCATCTTTTATTTCTTCGGATAATTACATTTTCGAGTTACAGCCCACGAGTGTGGCAATTAAAAAAGGGGTGAATTTAAGCGCCGACCCTTACTTTCCTACTTATTTAAAGAAAGACCTCAACAACAAAAATAGATTATTTCCCTCATCTTTAGGCTGTTACGAAAATTATTAATTTTTTTTTATTTTTTTGAAACACTTTTGCCCTCAATTACGTTTATATATTCGAGAGCGTTAATTTAGATGGTAAGGGTCGGTATTTCTCCACGAAATATCGGCCCTTCACTTTTTTATATCACATTGCCTTTTTATTGCGCATCCCCTTTATAAAATAAAAGGCAAAAAAAAGTCCTGCACCGAAATGCAAGACTTTCTATACTGGAGATTCTTAAATCCTTATTTATACAATGGGAAACGATTTGCCAATGCTTCAACTTCAGCTTTAACTGCGTTGATATTTGCTTCATCATCCGGATTGGTTAATACTTGATCAATTAAATCAACGATTAATCCCATTTCGCTTTCTTTTAATCCACGCGAAGTAATGGCTGCAGTACCCACACGGATACCAGACGTTACGAACGGTGATTTATCATCGAAAGGAACCATGTTTTTGTTAACGGTGATTTCGGCTCTTTCTAATGCATTTTCAGCAACTTTACCCGTAATATTTTTATTGCGCAAGTCAATTAACATTAAATGGTTATCGGTACCGCCAGAAATAATACCGTATCCTTTCGCGACAAAAGCTTTTGCCATTGCTTGTGCATTTGCAGCAACTTGTTTTACGTAGGTAGTATATTCATCGCTCAACGCTTCGCCGAATGCCACTGCTTTTGCAGCAATAACATGCTCTAACGGACCGCCTTGAGTACCAGGGAACACAGCCATATCAAGCAAATTGCTCATCATACGAACTTCGCCTTTTGGTGTTTTTAATCCCCATGGGTTTTCAAAATCTTGTCCCATCATAATCATTCCACCACGTGGTCCACGCAAAGTTTTATGTGTGGTAGTAGTTACAATGTGGCAATGTGGAAGTGGGTTGCTTAATAATCCTTTTGCAATTAAGCCCGCAGGATGCGAAATATCGGCTAATACCAATGCGCCAATTTTATCAGCTACTGCACGGATAAAAGCATAATCCCAATCGCGTGAATAAGCTGAAGCACCGCAGATAATTAACTTTGGTTTTTCTGCTAAAGCAACTTCTTCTAATTTTTTATAATCGATTAAACCAGTTTCTTTTTCTACACCGTAAAATAATGGTTGATACAATTTACCCGAAAAGTTTACCGGAGAACCGTGCGTTAAGTGACCACCGTGCGAAAGGTCGAAACCTAAAATTTTATCTCCCGGTTGTAACACAGCCAACATTACCGCAGCGTTTGCTTGTGCACCAGAGTGTGGTTGTACGTTTACCCAAGCAGCACCAAATAGTTCCTTCGCTCTATCAATAGCAATTTGCTCAACAACATCTACTACCTGACAGCCGCCATAATAGCGTTTACCTGGTAAGCCTTCAGCATATTTATTGGTTAGTACTGAACCAGCAGCTTCCATTACTTGCTTACTTACAAAATTTTCTGATGCAATTAGCTCTAAGCCATGTTCTTGTCTGCCTAATTCCTTATTAATAAGGTCAAATATCTGGGTGTCTCGTTTCATCCGTAATAATTGGTTTGAATTTTTTGCAAAACTACAAAATTAATTGATTGAAAGACACACCTTAAACGAATTAATCCACTGAAAAGCAGAAATATTAGTTTAACGCTTTTACGTTGAAATTATTAAAACCACTTCCTACCGTAATCTCAACCAATTGTTGTTGCAACATTTCCAGAATTGCCAAGAAATTATACACAAAATGCACCTTATTTTCAGAATTTTTCAGCACCAATGCGAAATCAATCTGTTTATTAATATCCAACAGGTTGGCAATAAAATGCTTTTGCTGCTCAATCGTGTACGGATACTGCACCACGGTATGCTTCACCTCTTCGCTACGGAGCTCGTACTTTTGCATGGTGCGATGGTAAACGGTCAGCAAACGATATAAATCCAATGAAAGTAATTCGTCTTGATTGGAAGAGGCCTCTGCCGCAAGTGATAAATCGTATTCAATATTTCCACGTCGTTCTTGTTGCAAACGTGCTTCCTCAAAAACTTTCAATTCTTCGGCAGCCGATTTAAATTGCTTATAGGCAATTAATCGCGCAATAAGGTCTTGTTCCGGATTAATTTCGTTCCCCGCTTCATCCAACTCGATTCGCGGCAGCAACATTTTCGACTTAATGCGCATTAAAGTAGCTGCCACCAAGATAAATTCGCTGGCAACCTCTACATTCAACGCTAATAATTGATGAATGTAAGCCAAAAAATCATTCGTAATTTTAGCAATCTCAATATCCTGAATATTCAATTCATCACGTTCAATAAAGAACAATAACAAATCGAAGGGACCTTCAAAAACCGGAAGTTTAATTTCAAAATTTTCTGATTGCATGCGAAGAAACAAACATAGTAAATTGGGCTGAAAGCTGAAACAGCTAAATCTTGTCCGTTTTTATTTGAAAAGCAAAGCCTGTTCCATTTCGGCTACGATAGTCCTGCTGCCGCTTCTGCCGCTGAAAGGCGGGCATCTCGCTCACATCAGGTTTAGGCAAAGAAGGTAGTGCAAATAACGTCCTATCCATCCTCGCCAAAACCAACCCTGTCGCACAAAAAAGACTAAAAACCGCAGCAAAAAAAATCTTCTTCTATATTAAAACAAAAATACCTTACTTTGTATCTTGTTTATTACCACAAATTTTCAATGCAAGTAAAAGCTGGCCCCCTATTATCAAAAATAAACTACCCTGCTGATTTAAAGCAGTTTAGTGAATCAGACTTGGAACAAATCAGCCAGGAATTACGACAGTATATTATTGATATTGTTAGCGTAAATGGAGGCCATTTTGGAGCAAGTTTAGGCGTTGTTGAACTCACTGTCGCATTACATTATGCTTTAAATACACCTTATGATAAATTAGTATGGGATGTAGGCCATCAAGCATACGGACATAAAATACTTACTGGCCGTAGAGACTTATTTCATACCAATCGTATTTATGGGGGCATTAGTGGCTTTCCGAAAATAAGCGAAAGCGAATACGATACTTTTGGTGTGGGGCACTCGTCAACCTCTATTTCTGCTGCTTTAGGAATGGCTGTTGCTTCGCAAATTAAAGGCGAAACAGACCGACAACATGTTGCTGTAATTGGCGATGGCGCCATGACAGCAGGTTTAGCATTCGAAGGATTAAACCATGCCGGCATCGAAAATAGTAATGTGCTTGTTATTTTAAACGATAACTGCATGTCTATTGACCCAAATGTTGGGGCTTTAAAAGAATATTTAACCAACATTACCACATCAAAATCATACAATCGTTTCCGCGATGATATTTCACATGTATTAAGTCAACTTTCTAAACTTGGGCCAAATGCACACAAATACGTTAAGAAAATTGAAAAGAGCATTAAGGGAACCTTATTAAAACAAAGTAATTTATTTGAGGCCTTAAACTTCCGTTATTTCGGACCCGTTGATGGTCACGATGTAAAACGTTTAGCGGCCATTATAAAAGATTTAGCGGCCATTCCGGGTCCAAAACTTTTGCATTGTGTTACGGTAAAAGGTAAAGGCTTTGCATTAGCAGAAAAAGACCAAACGAAATGGCACGCCCCAGGTTTATTTGATAAAATTACGGGCGAAATAAAAAAGAGTGTTTCAGATAAACCCCAACCTCCTAAATTTCAAGATGTTTTTGGACATACCTTGGTAGAATTAGCAGAGGCTAACGACAAAATTGTAGGTATTACCCCTGCCATGCCCTCGGGGTCGTCACTCAACATCATGATGAAAGCCATGCCTAACCGAGCATTCGACGTAGGTATTGCCGAGCAGCATGCCGTTACTTTTTCTGCAGGTTTAGCGGCTCAAGGGCTGGTTCCTTTTTGCAACATCTATTCAAGTTTTATGCAAAGAGCCTATGACCAAGTTATTCACGATGTGGCCATACAAAAACTAAACGTTGTTTTTTGTCTAGACCGAGCAGGTTTAGCGGGTGCAGATGGTGCAACCCACCATGGCGCATACGATTTAGCCTACATGCGTTGCATACCCAACTTAATTGTTTCTTCGCCAATGAACGAAGAAGAACTACGCAACCTAATGTACACCGCGCAACAAGAAAACATGGGGCCATTTGTTATTCGCTACCCACGCGGAAACGGCGTAATGGCCGATTGGAAGCGACCACTTAAAGCGTTAGAAATTGGTAAAGGCCGTAAAATTTGTGATGGCGAAGAAGTAGCTATCTTAACCATTGGCCCAATTGGGAACTTAGCGGCCGAAGCGCGTGCAGAATTAAACAGCGAAGGATTTTATCCAGCGCATTACGATTTACGGTTCATAAAACCCCTAGATGTAGAAATGCTTCATGAGGTTTTTGCAAAATATAAACACATTATTACTGTTGAAGACGGTGCCTTACAAGGCGGTGCCGGCGCTGCTGTATTGGAATTTATGTCCGATAATGGATATCAAGCCAATGTTATTCGTTTAGGTATTCCCGATGCATTTATAGAACACGGAGAGCAACCTGAACTTTGGGCAGAATGCGGTTACGATAAAAATGCAATCATTGCTACCGTGAAAAAAGTGGCTATAAAACGTACCACCAACAGCATGGCGGGTTAAATAAATAATCGTTTTGCAAAAAAGGCCTCAAACTTTAAAAATTTGAGGCCTTTTTTATCTCTATAGTTTTTTGTTATCTATTCGTATCCATTTTCAAAAGTAACTACTTGTCCTTTTTTTAAGGTTACAGACGTAATGCCATCCACCTGCTGAATTTGGTATTGCGCTTTATTTTCATCTCGAACCAAGAAAGTTTTAAAAGGCAAACGAATTTTTAAATCACCATCTTGCGTAGCTTCAATAGTGACCTTTTCCGGAACTCCATTGCTTTTATTCGCGCTAATTAAAAATGCACCTTCTGTTCTCAAGTGTTTAAACGAAACGTTTTTCCAACTGCTTGGAACTGCCGGAAACACTTGCACATAACCGCCTCTGCTTTGAAGCAAAAGTTGCTGCATCGCATCGGCAAAAGCAAAATTCCCTTCCAAGGTAAAAGGTCGATAGGTAAAACTCGAATATTGCCCTCCTTTTTGATCTCCATTTAAATGGAAACTATTGATAGAACAAAAGTTTGATGCAAAAATTTGCAATTGCCTTACTGCTTTATCTGCTTCATATGCGCGTGCATAAAGCGACGCCATCCAACTAAATGAATATCCGCACCAGCCTTTGGTACCTTTTTCTTCCAATCTTTTAAATGAATTATCAATTATCTTTTTATCCTCTGGTTGATTTACGTTCAAAATATTTAAAGGATATATGGCCATGTATTGCGACATGTGGCGATGGGAGCCATCCAAGTTATGATTCGGAGCAATGGTTAATCCGGTTTCGTTTGTATCAAAATCAGGAAGTTGTTTTAAAATGGATAGCCAATGGTCTCGCTCTGCTACTTTCCCTTTGGCCTCACTCACTTCGGCTGCAGCTTTAAATAAAAACTTTGTTAGACTTAAATCGAAATTTGTCCAATCTTTAAACCAAGCATTTTTACTATTATTATTGTACTCAGGGCTAGAACTCAAAGGCAATTTCCGAATTCCGTTTTCTACACGTGTTATATTCTCTAAATACTTGGCTACTTGAGAAATATACGGATAGGCCCTTTTATTTAAGAAATCCTTATTCATTGAGTATTTCCACTCTAAATAAAAGTGTTGTGCTGCCCAAGCGCTCACTGTAGGAGAAAGGGCGTATTGAATCCATCCGCCCATCGGGTCGCCAGATAAAGTAGCTACTCCTGGCACATTCAATCCCTCCACGCCAAAATACTGCTTGGTATAGGCTAGATTTTTATCCTTCATGTTCCAAAGCCAATCGGTATAGGTAGAAGCCTCTGCTAAATGATTGCCGCTATACGTTGGCCAATAACTTAACTGGGTATTTAAATCGTTGTGAAAATCGCCCTTCCAAGGCGGGAGGTTTCCATTATCAGCTGTCCAAACAGCTTGCAAAGTAATAGCAGGAGCATGCTTACGCGCTACACTTCCTAATTTATACTGCTCTAAATAATACTGCTTTTCTAAGAGGGTATCGGGCACCGATATAGCCGACTGTGCCCAAAAATTTGTCCACCATTGTGTATGTTCATCCCAACCGGTGGGTTCCAAGGCCTTATTTGACATTTTTGGTAATTTTGCCTTTTCATCCTTGGTAATGGTCCAGCTACCTAAGATCTTATCTTTCGCAACTTTTTCCCACGTAACTTTTACTTCAAAGAAGTGACCGTCGTATGTAGGTTGATGATAGGTAATGCTGTTTTCAGTTCTACTAACGATTCCAGCACCGTAGCCTAACTTTTGTAAGCCAGAACCGGCATGACTGTTATCATTTTTTACCGGGTTAACTTTATTGTAGTTATGAACAATCAATTCAGGAAGTACAGCGCTATCTTTTACGTTTTCAAAGCCAAAAAAGCCTTGATTTTTAGTTGCATGAACGTATACATTAAAAACGGTTCCATTTTCAAATTTTATGGTATTTAAGGCCGTTTTAATATCCAACACATTGGAGCTAACTTTTCCTAAAGAAGCCAAATTAAATTCCAAAGCGGCGGCTGGCAATTTAGTAGGATAAGGAAAAGAATCATACGGTTTGTCTCCTAATTTTTGAACCGCAGCATAATTATTATTCGCTACTTGATCCTCTACCCACTTAAAAGTCAGTTGAGACATATCAAGAGCTTTTCGCTCATCCCATAAATCGGCCCGATCCAGCGACATGCGCAATTGGCCGTTCTTTTCCCAAACCAGCGCTCCTAACATTCCATTGCCAATGGGCATGGCTTCATCCCACCGGGATGCCAGTTTATTAAAGTTAAGGTTGTATTGATGTAGTGACTGCGCATAGCCAACCTTCGTCACGAATAAAATAGCAACTAAAATAGTTGTCTTAACATTTAGATAATTTTTATTCAAAGCTTAAATTTTAGGGTAAAAACAGCTATGAAGTTAAAAACAAATCTGTCTTTATTTCACAAAAGAGACAGATAAAACAACACAAACGTTTGTTTGCAAAGCTTGAGCACGAAGAATTTGTAAAAAAAAATGCCCCGAGGCAAATCGAGGCATTTTGTTAATAGGCATATAAACCTAAAATCTTTTAAAAATCGGCATAAATATTTCTGAACGAGCTTCGCAATCCAAATGTAATCTGGTTCGTTCTATCTGTTCCCAATCTATTTACTTCCGTGCGTGTGATTGCGCCAAGTTCTAATCTTAAATTATACTTAGGGTTAATGGTATATGAAACGCGGGCATCGCCATAATAAAAGTTGGTTCCTAAGCCATCTCCTGTTTTATAGCCTTCATCTTTAAACCGTTCATTGTACGATTGATTAATGTTCTGACCATAATCCAATGGACCAATATTTAATCCGTAATTGGCATAATTAAACTGTCCATAAAAATTCCATCTTTTGAATTGGTAATTCCAGATAGTAACAAATTCTCTGAAATTGGCGCCCATTGGATGAGCAAGCGCTTGCACATAATGGCCATAATTTAACAAGGAGGTTCTCTGCGAATAGGTAAAAGGTCTTGCGGTATTAAATTCAGCTAAATAATTTAATCCTTTTACTTTAAAGGCATCGAAACCTCTTAAGCCCAATTGAAACGCGAATTTATTGCCCCAATAACCATTTCCAGCAATTGCTTTACTGAAGGTAAATTCATCTAATGCGATTTGACCATATAGGGTTAAGTTACTGAACAATTTATATTTTCCGGTAAAGCCAATTAAAGCATTATCAGGAGAGCCGTTCATTCCTTCTACCGTTCGTAAGAAAATTATCGGGTTCAAATAGGTGGGGTCAAAACCACGCTTTCCTGTTGAATCGGCATCTTGCCAGATCACAGAATCAAAAAAGCCTAATGAAAGGCGGTTATTCACATTCCAATCTAAATAATGGAAAACACCCCATTTTTTTCGAAAGCCATTATCGTATGAAAATTCTGGCGATTTAGGATCTTGAAATTGAGCCCACATTGCCATGTACTTAACATTTCCTAAAGTGCTGGTAATTTTAAAATAGGGGTAAGCCGCAGCAACATCCGACATTAACATGGAGCGGTATCCATCGCCGATAAAATTTTTATCGTGTCCTAAAGTAAAGGTAAAATACTTATTTGCGGTGTAATTTAAGATAGCGGTTGCATAAGCCCAGTCCTTGGTTACATCTTTCGATAAATTTTTCACGTTTACCATGCCCGGTATAACACCACTTGTATCAATATACCGATTTAAATAATCATTAAAACGTGCTTGATTTTCGTACCCGCTTGTATAAAACGAAAACTTCTTTCCAATAGTTCCTGATATTTGATAGCCGCGCGTATTGTTCCAGGTGGTGATGTTATGACTTACATCTCGACCAATCAAAAAATCTGGAAGAAAATCCATGTAGACCTTAAAATCTTCCTTTTCTATTTGGATTAAGTGTTCGTTAAACAATTTTCGCCATGCCCATGCTTTATATTCTTTTTCGGTGTTAACGGACAGTAAAGAATCTAATTTAGCATTTAATACCGTATCGTCGCCAATAACAGGTTTTAAAGAAGTATGAAATCGCGTTCCTTTGTTGTATAAATCTTTGCTTAATTTTTGATATTGATCGTAACTGTATGGGGTAATTTGTTGTGCCTTAATAAATGTAAAAGTTAAGCATAATCCTATGCTCAAAAGTAAATAACGCATATTTTATAGTGATTTTAGATTGTCTAATTCTTCAAAAACAGAGTTTTTGCTTTTAAATTCAGGCACCAGTTTTTTCATGTTCATCACTACTTGTCGGTCGTTATTTTCTTTAGCAGCGCTAATCAATTCATATATCTGCTTTTCAATGTCTTCAAATACATATTCACGAACCTTGCCTATCATAATTTTCTCATGGTGTGTAGGCATCGTATTTTCGTTATCGTTTAAGAGTTCTTCGTATAACTTTTCGCCTGGTCTTAATCCTGAAAATTCGATCTTCACGTCCACATTAGGCTCCAATCCTGCCAAACGAATCATTTTCTTTGCTAGCTCTACAATTCGCACTGATTTTCCCATGTCGAAAATGTAAATCTCTCCTCCTTTACCCATACAGCCGGCCTCTAGCACCAACCTACAAGCCTCGGGAATGGTCATAAAATAACGCGTAATTTCGGGGTGTGTAACTGTAACAGGACCACCTTTTTCTATTTGCTGTTTAAAACGCGGGATTACAGAACCATTTGAACCCAATACATTTCCAAATCGCGTAGTGATAAACTTAGTAATGGGCTTTACATCTAATGAATTGATATAGCTTAAACCATTACTAAACACAAAATTATGATTGCTCAAAGAATTATTTAGCGACTGCACATAAATTTCGGCAATGCGCTTTGAGGCGCCCATTACGTTGGTAGGATTAACCGCTTTATCAGTCGATATCATCACGAACTTCTGCACACCATACTTCACGGCCATGTTGGCCACGGTTTTTGTACCTAATACATTCGCCTTTATTGCTTCCGCCGGATTATCCTCCATCAAAGGAACGTGTTTATAGGCTGCTGCATGATATACGTAATGCGGCTTATAACTGTTAAAAAGTTTCTCCATGCGGAACTCATCGCGTACATCGCCTATAAAGGCATGGAAGTTTTTATTTTTATTGGTTTCTTCTAATTCGAGATAAAGCTCGTGCAGAGCTGACTCAGATTGATCGCACAAGATTATCAAACCTACTTCAAATTTAGAAAGCTGACGAACAATTTCGCTACCAATTGAACCCGCGGCACCGGTAATAAGAATACGTTTATTGTATAACATATCGCCAATTCCTTCGGTATTTATGCTAATGGACTTTCGGTTCAAAAGATCCTCAATATTCAACTTTTGAATTTGTGCCTGCTGCAGCTTTCCATTTGTCCATACATCTGGAGGAGGGATATTTAATATTTTTACTTCATTCTCCAGGCATAAATCTATAATAACATCTTTTCGTTCATCCGGAATGGTATAGGATGCAAAAATAATTTCGTCCAATTTATGCTCAACGATTAAACCTTCCAATTCTGAAGCATGCAAAATCCTTACCCCATCAATCGTTTTCCCAACCTTTCGATCGTCGTCATCTACAAAGGCAATAATGGTTTTATTTACATTTCCGTCGTGATCAAAAGTTCGTTTAGTAGCCAATCCTGCTTCTCCTGCTCCGTAAATGATAATCTTCTTCTTGTCTAGTTTTAGATTTTTGATGTATAGAAAAAAGTACTTTATCAATACGCGGTACGTAATCAGCAATAAAAAGCTGGTTAAACCATTGGTGATGAGCACAATATTAGAGACAAAGAGCTTTTGATAAAAAGCTACTCCTATTAGATTTAAGAAGAAAAAGGTGCCATTTGCTACGATTACCGCAAATAAAATCCGAAAGGAGTCTTGCGCGCTGGTATATCGAATTATCCCCGTATACGTTTTAATATTGAAGAATACAGCCACATTGATAACACTCATTATCAATATATTACGAGACATCTCAGTAAAATCGATAGCAGTTAAATCTAAATTTTGCTTTAATGAATAAGCAAAAATTAAAGAGAACATGCAAATAATCAAATCCAATATGAAGATGATCCAGCGCGGTACAATGTTAATCTGAGTAAACAAAATGCTATAGGCTATATTTTTGTTAAAGATACGGATTATTTCATATCGAAATAAAAATTATCCAATCTATATGGTGCTTCATGCAAGTACCTTGCCAAAACTAATTCCTCAGCCCAAAAGCCTTTTCCTTCCCTCTGTATTAAAACGAATACAAAGAAATAAAAACGCGGAAATAACAAGAAATGAAATACCGAATAACAATGATTCTTTTAAGAAAAATAGAATGCTAAGATTAATAACCAATTGCAGCACAAAATACAATGAAGATACGCGCAAATGTGGCCATTTACGTTCATTGGATAAAAATTGATAAAAATGACTTCTGTGTGCCTCAAAGATATTTTCGCCTCTTATTAATCTAAAAATAATGGTAAATACGGCATCTAAACCGTATACCAACAACAATAGCAAGTAATTAAAATTCTGGCTTTTTAAAATCAATTGACCGATTAAAAAAACTAGGATGAAAGCGATACTCACACTCCCTACATCGCCTGCAAAACACTTCGCCTTTTTCCGGAAATTGAAAAAATTGAACACCACAAGCGACATGCCAACCGTGATTAAAAGTGCTGGTGCGGTAAATTCAACTACATCTTCATTAATATAATACAGGGTAGCAACGGCCAGTAAACTATAACTTCCGGTTATGCCATTAATTCCGTCCATAAAATTATAGGCGTTAATGGTTCCAATTACACCAATTAAAGCTATTGGAACCCAAAACCAAGGCAATTGAAGTAAATTCCATTGGTAAAACATTAATAGAACGGCTATCAAATGAACACTTAAACGAACTTTATTGTTCAGTGTATGTATATCATCTAAAAAACTAATTAAAGCAATGAGGAATAAACCTAAAACAAAATAAGGATATTGGTAATAGGATATTCCAAAGAAAATCAAAGTAGCAATACCAAAAATAATCCCACCTCCGCGTATGGTAACCGCGGTATGCGAACTCCGGTGATTTGGTTTATCGATGATGTTGAAATGATCGGCTAGTTTGAAGTAGGCGATTTCAAGAATAAAGAGGGTAAGTAAAATTATCGTGGCGTAAATTAATGACATATTGCTTTTGTTGAGCAAAGATAGAAAAATCGAGTTTATTTAGCTCCTTTAGAGATTTTACATCTAGAATCATCCTAGCTAATTTAATATGGAGTATTAAATTTGATAGGATGATTAAATGCAGTATCCCTAATTTCTTAACATCAACTTATCCTGCCAAATTAAACGACTCAGCAGTTTTGCTTAATCCTTCTCTAGCTGGCAGGGTGTAGAAACTGTAATGATATTAATTCCATTTAAGTTATCTTAAATCCTTCTAAAACTGGCGAAGGATTCCATCCGAGCTTTTGTCTGGCAAGTGAATCATCAAAGGTTAAATCTGAAGTAATCTTTTGTAGCTTACTGGAATTAATCGGAAATTTTTCTCCTATTAAATCTCCCATCATTCCTATCAATTTAGCAAATTGGATGGGTAAATTAAATGGTTTGGATTTCCCCAACTGCATTGAAATATTTTCTGATAATTCTAAAAATGAAGGATTATAGCCATCTGTCAAATTGTATACTCCTCCAATTTCAGCAGCAGTTGGGATTATTTTAGCTACATCGTTAGCTAAAACCATGCTTTTCTTTGCTTTTCCACCGGCAAGATTAAAGTAATATCCTTTTCTAATTCCGTTAATCATTGCACCTAAATTGCCAGGGGGATTTTCACCAACTAAAAGAGGTAATCTTAAGATGCTACATGTTACTTCATTTTTGGCGCACCATTCCTTTATTAGATTTTCAGCTAAGATTTTACTTTTCCCGTATGGGTCAGTGGCTATTAATGGATGTTCTTCATTTATAGCTAAGCCATAACCACATCCATAAACGGCAACGGTACTGATAAAAACAAAGGCACTCGGTAAAGACTCATTATTTTGTATTGCCGTTAATAAATTGGCTGTACCTTTAACATTTACATCATAGAATACTTGGCTTTCTTCAGCATTTTTAGGAACACTATGTGCTTTACCAACACAATGGACAACAATGTCTACTATTGGAATAGTAGGCACTTCTTTAGCCAAGTTTACATTTATAGTAGCATAATTCCTAGAAATAGTTGTCACTTTACCATATTTGAACAGTTCGGCGTAAATATACTTTCCTAAAAAACCAGAAGCACCGGTAAGCAATGTCGTCATCTGAGAAAAATTTTGTAAATAAATTTTAGTGCGTTCAAGGGCATTAATCGAAGTGGCATTTTTGCAATTAAAGACTCAGCATATTGAATTGTTGTTATGAAGCCAATTCTCCTTATCGCTTTTAGGAAACTTATTTCCTTTTGAACATAAGATAACCCATGTCTTCTTCCTATCATATTATTACCAACTCTAAAATTCAGTAATACTTCATCAATATTGGTAATCTTATAACCCATAACCAACATTCTAACCCATAAGTAATAATCTTCGAAGAGAGGCATATGTTTATAAGAACCAGCTGCTATCACATCTTCTTTTCTGAAAACAACAGTTGGATGATTAATAGGGTTTCGAAATTTAGCAAAACTAACTACACCAGCAGTGTCGCTTGGCAATGTCCTAAAACTACTTAAATCTCCAGGTCGATTATTAAACTCTTCAACATTTGCACCAACGACCGATACATCAATATTTTTAGAAAGAAATTCTATTTGGATTTGGAAACGAGTTTTAACACAAATATCATCTGCATCCATTCTTGCTATGAGATCATAATTACATGAATTAATTCCAATCGATAATGCCTTTCCTAATCCAAGATTTTCATTTAAGGAGATAATTACAATCTTGATTAAATCTCTTTTTACATATAAATTTATAACTCTTTCAAGAGAATCAGTCAGTTTCCCGTCTTTTACCAAAACAATTTCTGTAGGCAACAAGCTTTGGGTAAAAAGTGATTCTAATGCATCACTTAGAAATTCTGGATTATCTTTGAAATAAACAGAGACAAGAACGCTGAATTTAAGCATAAATTATTTTATTAAACATTCAGTAAAAAAATCAATTTGCTCATTCGGTTCAAATTTAGCCAGTTGCTTATTTATCTCTTTTGAATAGGTCTTATTCTTTTCAATTAAATCTCTTAAATGTTTAGCTAATTGAGTTGCATTATCTGCATCCTGAATAATTCCTGCTTTCCCCACAACTTCTGGCAATGAAGAGTTATTAGACACAATTGATACTTTATTAAAATACATAGCTTCTAATGGAGGGATTCCAAACCCCTCATAATTACTCAAATAAATCATACCAGTACAATTTCGTAAATAATCATTTTTTTCTTCATCGCTTAAATAGCCCGTAAATTCAACGCTAGTAGATAGTTTTAGCTGTTCCACAACTTCAAATATAGAGTTGTAATTCCAACCGAATTGTCCAATGATCTTGTAAGTAAATTCAGAGTAATTTGGATTTTCATCCATAAATAACTTAAAACCCTTTAACATTGTTTCAATGTTTTTTCCAGGCTCAACTGTACATACAGTCACAAAATAAGGTTTAGAATTCTCTATTGGCTCATATATTAATTCGGGTATGAAATTATACACAACATATACCTTTTCAGGTTTTATCCTTGCAATTTCTACAATATCCTGCTTAGAAAAATTAGAAACTGTTAAAACTTTGCTTGCTATTATGGCTGACCACTTAGAAAGAAACCTCACATAAATACTTCTTATTTTAGAATATTTGTTTTTTATCTTAAATGGAATCATATCATGGATAGTTGCTATCATAACAAAGCTTTTATTGAAAAAGCCAGCTAAAAGGGGAATAGCGGGAGTTGGAGAAAATAAAGTTCCCCTTTTAGAAAGAAAAAAAAATGGCAAATAAAACTGTTCATAGAAAATTCTCACCAAAAATTTTTCAGCATAAGGTAATACTAATACTTCAATTTTTTCAGAGCTTTTAAACTTAAAAAGTTCTAGAACATCTACTTCCCGATTTGTTAAAACAATAATTTTTTTATATTGATCCCAATTTGGCGAATCGAAATCTATATTACTGATTATCCTTTTAAAGAAATAACCCACACCAGCAAGTTTTGTGTTATTAAAATTTAAAAGATTTATATATAAGTTATTCATTTTTCTTAAAAAACAAACTAAATAATACCAACACAACTATATATTGAAAAGTTAAAATACTAAAAGAAAAATAGTATAAAATTAATGAAGTATTATTATAGCCTGATGAAACAAAGATCCTGAAGCAATATTTCCTTATCATACCTGCAGCAAATCCACCAAATATAACACTGAAGATACCAAAATCAGCATATAATGACCCTAGCCCAAAGCTAGGCATATAGTTAGCAGCAGCAAATTCGGGGAGAAAATCATAATTTAATATGGCAAATCCATAATTATATGGTTTTTCAGGCCAAAAATACCTGGGAATAAATTTATAATAAGATGAATAATTTATCTCACCATAATACAAAGAATGTTTACCGGTATTAAATTTCTCTAAAAGAAAAGATTGCTTTTCATAAATATCAAAGTAGGTGATAGCAGCCAGAAAGGGATTTTCAGCGTCTTTAGTTTGAGTAAAGTGATATACAATTAATAAAAGTGCAATTGGTATGCTAAATAAAAATATGGTTTTTACTTTTACTTTTTTATAAATTTCTAAATAGATACAAAAGAATATCAACAAATTAAAAATGGCAAACTTGCTTCCAGAGAACAATACAAAAAAGACAAGAATAACTAGCCACCACTTAAACCTTTTGTATTCTAAAAGAAAAAGCAATACTGAAAAAAACAAAAAAGTTTTCCCTAATTCGTAAAGGCTTGCAAACTTACTAAAAACGACTGTTTCATAATAACACCTAATCCCCCCAAAACTTAAGCCGCATTGCAATAAAATGGTTAAAGTTGGTGCAATAAGCAAGCATGCTATAACTAGGCTAAGGATGGCAGTAATCTTAACTGGCTTTATACTAGAAACCTTAAATGATAGAAGATTAACAAAGGTACCAGCAAAAACGCTTAATATATAGGTCAAAATTACCCAGTTTGATAACCAATAACTTTCACCTATACCCATTGATATCAAAATTAATTGAGGTACAATTAGGAAAAGTAGAGTATAGTAAGCCTCTAAAACAAAGGGATTTGCTAAAAAACCATATTTATAAATTGAAATAACAATCAATAATATAGTTAATATCAAAACAAATATTAACATATTAATGAAATAAGTTATTAACTTCTTTCAATTCAGCCTCGAAGCGATCCTCCCATGTCCATAATTTACTTTCGCTAAAAAGCGCTAAATTATCCTTAATTTTAAATACTTCTTTTTCGCTATTAATAATTGATATCACATCCTTTGCCATAAACTCATATTGCTCGTTAGTAAGATCGCTTACATCATTAACTGGGTAAATCACACCTGTTTTATAAGGCTCAATCCACTCTTTTGTAGCGCCATTATCTAAAGTAATGATGAGTTTATTTAATCGAATAGCTTCCAACAATGGATTTCCTACATTTGAACTTTCGTACATTGATAAAAATGCATCAGCAACATGGAGAAAACTCGGAACTTCATTTTGGTTAATGGCACCCAAAAAGGTTACACTTTTTTGAATATTAAGCTTTTCTACCAAATGTTCACATTCATGCTTTTTTGCACCTTCTCCGATGATAAGATAGTGAAAATCCAAATTAGAATTTTGCTCTAATAATTTATGAAAAAACCTTATGCATCTATCTACTCTTTTATGATCGTCTATTCTACTAACAGATACAAATAAAAATTGATTGGGTATGTTCTTGTAGCGGCCTAAAATGTCGGCTATCTTATTGGGTTCCAAAAAAAACTTATCAACACCATTACTCCAAAATGCTGTTCTTTTATGTTTTGCATTTATCTGTTCAAGTACCCAATCCCCACGACTTCCATCATTAGTCATTATGCATAAATCAGATGGACCTTTTAGCGCATAAAATGTATCAAAATTTGTTATTTTTCTTATCCACTTTTTATTTTGTAACCACTCTTTTACAAAAACAACTCCTTGGAACCGTAGCACAACTTTAGTATTCTTAAGATTTAAGAAACTCTTAATAAATTTAGCAGCGACAGAACCAGGCTGTTCATACCCATATAGTAAATCAAAATTCTCCTCCTTTAAGTTCCTATATCCATAATAAATCAAATACAAAATACCTATGTATCTTCTAATTCTAATCAAAACAGAACTAGCTAGTTTATTATTCAGTGCATTTAAAATTTTTGTTCCAGGAACCTCATAACGATATGTATTAACTCCTGGTAATTCCAATGGCTTTTCATAATAATAATTTCCTTTACGAGAGCTATCTCTCATAACAATATATGTAACATCCCAACCAGCTTTTGCATAAGCTTCAGGTGTTTTACGAATAACCTGGATAGATTTTTCCTTAAAATCGTCTGCAGATAAAAAAAGAACTCTCTTTACTTCCTTATAATTTTCCTTGCTCTTCTCCATAAGTTAAATATCCACTCATCACTTGGATAATCCAAATGTGCCTTTGGCTCACTTTTCATAATATTATCAAATTCGCTTGCGGTAAATGATAGTTTTTTCAAAACGTACTCCAAATCGTTCTTTAATTCTATGTCATTATAAGGTGGTTTTTGGAGTTCAAGCAAAGCATCATTTCTTGATATCTCCCCATTTCTAATTTGAGCAGACAAATGTACTTTCCTTTTATCAAAGCCAAATTTTTCGGGTAAATAATATGCTTGATAAAATTTAGTAAATGCAGATTCATAATGTTTACCGCCATAATATTGCCAACCAAATTCTTCCTTAAGAACGGTCATCGCTTTTTCTTTACTGTAGTTAACATTGTTTAGTAATTCAACATACACTCCTCCAAGCCCGAAAAGCCTGCTTATCTGATATTTTACCGAATTCATTGTTGGGAAATTTCTCATTTTCTTAGTCCCAAACTTTTTTTGAATTCCTTTAATATTAGTTAAATCTTGCTTTCGCCACAACCATGATAATGGCATACCATGTTCAGTTACATAATTACTTCCTGATAAAATATACTTTATATTGTGTTTTTTCCTTAGAGTAAACATTGTTGCCATTATTGCATGGTCAGATAACATTTCGATATCTACCACACCTGCCTTAAAAAAAGATCTTTGCAAATCCTTGAATTCAGGCCAATCAATTACATATGTTTCTAAATCAAATCCACACTTATCGACAATTTTTTTAATATTTGAAACAGCTAGTTCCGAATTCCAACCATTATCAAAATGTACGCATAATGGATTCAATCCTAATTCTTTAGCTAAATAAGCAACATAAGAACTATCCACTCCTCCGCTTAATCCAACTACACAATCGTATTTACCTTTCTTATCTCTTAAGATATTACTCTTAAGTTTTGAAAGATTATCTGCTTCTTCCTGTTTTTTAAATTTGAATTTATCGATGTGATGTTCTGCTTCCAAACAATAATTACAAATACCAGAATCATTAAATTTAATGTCTGGATCGGTTGTATCCATTACACATCTGTTACATTGTTTGTATTCTTTATTATTTAACATGATTATTAGCTTATTGGGTAAGAGATTAAAACAGCCTTATGTGGACCTTGGAAAACGAATAAACTACCAGCTGCCGCCGCGGAGGCACCATGACCTATAACTGCGTTAAGATTTTCTGTATTTGAAGCACCACCGGATGCAATTAGTGGAACCGGTATATTAGACGAAACAGCCTCCACAAGTTTTAGATCATATCCCTGAAAAGTACCATCAAGATCAACGCTGTTCAGGAATATTTCTCCAACACCCAAATCACAATACTTTTTGGCTAGCGTAATTGGTTCGATGGCAATTGTTTTATCTTTAACATGATCATAAACTTGGTGCTTACCCCACATGTTTTTCTTAACGTCTATTGCACCAACTACAGTTGAACTCCCAAAAGATTTAACAATTTCAGGGATTAAAGTTTCTGATACCAATCCTCCCTGGTTAATAATGATTTTTTCGATACCAATTTTAAGCAACTCTTCAATTTGATTTAAACTAGATATTCCACCTCCATATGCAAAAGGCATAAAACATTCGCTTGCCAAATCATTTAACAATTGCAAATCAGGCCCGCGATTTTGTTTCGATGCGTCTATATCAAGAAAAATCAATTCATCTACCTCTTTATCATTAAATATCTTAACCGCATTAATCGGGTCGCCTACATATTTGTACTTTTTAAACCTTTCAGTTTTAACTAAGCCACCATCTCGTAATAACAAGCATGGTATAAATCTTTTTCTAACCATTAAAAGTTTTCAGCAAAATTCTTTAAAATCGAAAGCCCAAATTTATGGCTTTTTTCCGGATGAAACTGCATGCCAATTAAATTATCTTTTTCGAAGGCAGATGTAAATTCAAAACCATATTTTGTTTTAAATAATATATTAGCTTCCTCATTTGCAGAAACGTAGTAGGAATGAACAAAATAAAATCTTTTATCTTGAGTAAATCCTGTTAGAAGTTTTGAACCCTTTATTTCAGTTACATCATTCCAACCCATATGAGGAATCTTTAAATCGCTATTTTCAAAAGAAAACTTTTTAACATCAGCATTTACCCAACCTAAGCCTGGTAATGCACCTTCTTCGCTTTTGTTACACATCAATTGCATACCTAAGCAAATCCCTAAGGCTGGCACTTTTTCGATTAAAACCTTTTTATTCAAATACTCAATCCACCCACCTTCTCTAAGGTGTTTCATTCCAGTATCAAATGCGCCAACACCCGGTAATATTATTTTTGTTGAATTTTCCAATTCAGATGGGCTATTAATGATTTTACTTTCAAAACCCAGTTTTTTGAACATATTTTGGATGGAACCTAAATTTCCTAATCCATAATTTACTATTGAAATCATCCTAATACTTCTGTTAATGCCAATTTAAACTTATCCTCCCAGTTTTGAGCCCAAAAATAATCTTTATCTTGTTCAATTGTTTGAGTTTCAAAAATTGAAGTAAAGTCATCTATGAATATCTGAGGTATTTTAATTTTATGATTATAATAACTGTAAGTATAAGATGTCATCAGTAAAAACTGTTTTTTCTCCTTTAGAGCCATCGATTCAAAAAGTGCTGTAGAAAGCTCTCCGATGATAATTTCGGCGATCGAAAAATCAACATACAAAGTACTATTCAAAGAAAATTCAATCCCTGCTTTTACAAGTTCATGGTATCTGCTTTCCAAACTGTCAATCTCAAGAGGGTGAGGTCTGAATAAAATTTTATACCCCTGTTGTGTAGCTAAAGGCTCCAATTTCAGCAGGAATTCAATAGCTTCTGCAAAAGCAACAGCCGAGCTAAGAAACAGAATCGTTTTAATTTTTTCTGGTTGCAATGAATTTGATATTGCTAATTGTTTTTCTAAATAAGGATTACCAATAATTAATGTTTTCGATGGTATATTTATCTCATCGGCCCAAAATTTACCATAAGCGAAAAAATAATCAGGATAACATAGCTTACTCAATGGGTGTTTTTCTATCCCAGCCCCTAGTCTATATGCAAAATGTTCTTCATTTATAAAACCATGCTGAAGCTCTACAACGGGAATATTCAAATTCTTCGCTGTTAATAGAATAAATAACCTACTGCCATATGATGCATCTTCTAAAAAAATTAATCTAGGTCTTTTCCATTTAATAAACCACTTATAAAAAGTTTTTTTCTTATAATAATTTAAGACATTACGATTAATTATTTCAATTAGTTCAGCCTTATTAAAGCTTAAATTATGTTGATTTAACTTACTAACGATATGATCTGTTAATGCTACAGCTTGTTTATTCAAATTACCTAAGGCTTTTCCAAAAAAACTAAATATTTTAGATAGCAGAATTAACGAAAGATGAGGATATACTTTATTGTGTACCCTAGGCCAACGCAACTCTCCAGCAGCAGTGTCCTCAATTAACAACGCGTCTGGTTTTAACTGAAAAAAGAAACTATCAGTAACCCGATTAAAATACTTATCATCATTTGTGTCCTTCACATTGGTTACACCTGAGTTAAAAAAAATTGCCTGTCTTTTTTTTATAAAAATTGGTGATTTTGAAACAGAAAAAAAAAGGGTCTTAAGTATAGATGGCTTAAGTTTACCTGGCACATTCGCTATTTTTAAATTATTGTTAGTATTAAGTATAGATAAAAAGACATCATACCTAACAATATACCAAAATGGTAAACCATCCTCTATTTTATATGTTAATATTTTAGAATCCGATTCTAAGGCGTTTATGATTTCTGAAGGTTTGATCATATTTAAATTATCCTCTTAGCGTATATAATTCCTGGAATCAAAGAAATTATGGTCACCACTATTTTTAAGTAGTAAGAAAAATCTTGTATTACCCATGCTATTGAAGTACTTAAAAGTATTATAAAAAGCCAAATAAATGGATTATAATTCTCATTATCAATATCTTTAAATTGTTTCAAGAAAAAACCTGAAAACCCAATATACATCAAAGAAAGAAAAGTTGTAAATGCAGCTACTTTATAACCATAAATTGGAACAAAAACAATGTTTAGCATAACGTTAATAACACCTCCAATTATACTTATTTTCCACAACTGACTTGTCTTTTCAGCAAACTGTAATCTATTAATAACTAGCCAATACATTGGTCTGTAACAGTATCCCATAATAATGATTACAGCTATCATATAAGATTTTTGTAGCTCCGCATTCTTTATGAATATATAAAAGAGTTGCTTTGTCCAAATCGCAAGAATGAAAGCACCACTTATAAATGCAACTTGTAAAAAGCTATTAAATTTTTTTAGTGCATTTTTATTGTCCGGGGCAGAGGATGCAAAATATTTATAATACATTGGACCTACAGCAGTCCCTACAGCAGAACCAACCAAATCCATATAATTTCCCCACATGTAAGCTACATTATATAACCCAATGTCAGTTGTGCTGACTTTATACCAATTCATTACAACTCTATCTGAAACATTGAGTAGATATGAGGAATAGTTGTGCGGAATTAAAGGCAATGATATTTTGAGTCTAGGTATTAAATATCTAGATCTTAAGCTGATAATTGGATATATTTTATTCTTATGAATTAAGATACCATATATAATTGCAGATACAAGAGATGAAAAAAAAGTTGCGTAAAACCAAGACATATACCCTTGATTATAATAAACAACACTTACAAATTGAACACCTACCATTACAAGTCCCGAAGTAAAAGCAACGGTTGACACTACAAAGGGTTTCTCTGCTATTTGAAAAAATCTTGTACCAAAGGAAATTGGTATATCCATCAAAAGAGATTGTACCCCAATACAGAATAGAATTTTAACAGTATTAGAATATGTGACTTCATCAGGCATTATAGCTAACAATACCCCAATCTGGAGAATTGTAAAACCCAAACCAAAAACCAATAGAAAAAAATATAATTGATTCCAAACCCATCGCCATCGAGTTGGACTTTTATAAAATGAATTAAGCATCGGCACCACAAGCCCGAGGTCTCTTCCAACTGAAAATAACATATTGTAAGCCATGACAGTACCCCATATTCCAAAATCAGTATTTGAAAGATATGGAGTGATAAATGGCAACAAAAACAATCCAATAATCTTTGGTAATTGAGAGCCCAAAGAATAAATTATAGAATGCGAAATTATCTTTCTTAGCAATTTCTTTATAATTACAAAATGAATCTTTTAATTAAAAAACGTAAATCTAATGAGTTACGTTTCATTATTATTTAAACAGCAATATTTAGGAATTAATCATCCAGGCCGTTTCCTGCAACATTGTGTCTCAATTTCCATTCGCCGTTTTCATCTTTACCCCATAAATGTGGAGATCTAAACTTATCACACAACTCGTGGAAATAGGCTGGTTCCATACCTATATATTCCATTACCTCATTAAAATATCTATCAGGGAACTCTCCATCAAAACGTTTCGCTAAAGCTACGCCTTCCTCTCTTGTTAAATGTTTATTTCGAATCTCTTGAGAAGCGTCGTACGTTGTACGGCCAATTCCAAATTTTATAAAGGTTGTGTAGAAGTGTAAATCATCAATCTTATCGTCAATACCACTATATTTGCTATAAGTGCCCTGAGTTCTGAAAGGTCTGGCTTTAAAACCTGTATTTTCAACAGCGTAATAATAAACTTCCTGTGGTGTCCATTTCAGATAATATCCAAGATAATGAACTTCTATATTTGCCCTTTCTAACTCTTCTGCCTTAGGTGGTAAGAAGGCCATAATATCTGATAATCTAACATCATATTTTTCAATCAATTCTGGTACTGATACTCCGCCTAAGAAAATCTCGTCTAAATGTTCAAAACTATAATAAGATTTATCCCTTAATGAAGTCATATTATCGGCAATTGGATTACCATATTCAGCCTCATTTTCTCCATAAAAGATTAAATTAATTCCATGAGCTGCAGCAATCTTCGGTGCAAGATTTTTTTGCCCTAAAATAAACGTTTGAAACGGATGTAATAAATTTTCAATAGAGAGTTTTGTTAAAAGCTTCATAACCTTACCATTCCTGTAAAAGGATAGATTATCAAATCCGCTATCCAACCAGTTTTTCCAGTTTTTTAATCCGTAATCGGTATATAAAATTGGAGGCCATGTACAAGTTAGTGGGTTCATGCCATATTTATACTTCAAAATATGTGCCTGGTAAGCGCTATCTTTCCCCCCACTGCCTGGAACAAGGCAGTCATAAGAACCATCGCTTTTCCTGTGTTTGTCTAGCAATGCGATTAGCTCTTCTTCACGCATTCCCCAATTAATATTATCCTTAATTTCAGCTGTTCTGCATGCATCGCAAACACCATTTTCATCAAACTGCATCGTTACTTTCTTACTATCGATAGTGTGTTTAAATTCAACGGCCGAAGCAGGACGCTGATTTGACATAATGCATTTCGTACAAAATTTTACTTCTTCAGGCAGGCCATAGTAAGCCTCTAATTTTTTTTCAGACATTATAATAAGTTATTTAAGGTAGCCCAGTTTTTATAAATTAAAACACCTTTTTGTGCGCTTTTTTCTGGATGAAATTGAGTAGCAAAGATATTGTCTTTAGAAATACCCGAACAATATTCCATTCCCTCGTAATTAGTTTTTGTTAGTGTACAAGATTCTTCAGCAGGATCTACATAGTAAGAATGAACAAAATACATAAATTCATGATCTGCTATATCTTTTAAAGGTGTTGTCGACCAGTCTTGTTTATGTGAATAGATTTTATTCCATGCAATTTGGGGCACACGGATTTTTTTATCATTAAAAGTAGCTGGAAACTTTCTTATCGTACCCGATATTAAATCTAAACCATCTCCAGATCCAAATTCCTCACTCCTACTAAAAAGCAACTGCAAACCTAAGCAAACCCCAAATATTGGCTTCCCACTATTTACATTATTTTTTATGGCATTTACAATATCTAATTGCTCTAAATTTTGCATAGCCTCAATAAAAGCTCCAACACCTGGCAGTATTAAAGCATCAGCCTCGTTGATATCATTTTTATTCGAACTTATTTTGGCATTAATACCAACAGTATCACAAGCTTGCTTAACGCTAAATAGATTACCAAGGTTATAATCTATAATAACCACTTTCTTATTCATACCACTCATTATATTCTACATTCTATACGGTTAGCGATTAAGTATTCTTTAATATCCTCAATTCTGCAAGGCTCAAAAGTATGAAAATTTCTTTTTTGTTTTAGGAATTCAGTGTTTCCCTCCTCCTTAGAATTATTGGATTCGTTTTCTTTTATGTAGTGATAGTGCAGCAATGAACTAATTGCAACAGCATCAGCATTCGCTTTTTCAAAAACTGGTGTAATATCTTCTTTTTTACCAGGACCACCATGTGCAATTACAGGAACGGATACAATTGAGCTTACCTTGCTAATCAAATCTATATCAAAGCCTTCCCCGGTACCTTCTCTATCTACAGATGTAATCACAATCTCACCAACTTTCATGTCATCCAGTTTTTGTGCCCATTCGAAAACATCAACGCCGGTATGTTCTCTACCATTATCAGTATAGGCAAGATATTGTCCATTGGTTTCCTTTATCGCTTCAATTGCAACAACAATCGTTGATGACCCAAACATTCTTGTAGCATCTTTAATAAGTTGATGGTTATTAATTGCAGCAGTGTTTAAACATACTTTATCCGCTCCTGCTCTCAAAACTTCCTTAATATCGGAAATTGACCTTAAGCCACCGCCAACAGTTATTGGAATAAAAATACTTTTTGCGGTTTCTGAGATAATATCATGTAAACTATTTCTTTCATAAAGAGAGGCAACCACATCCATAAACATCAATTCATCTGCACCTGTTTCATAGTAATATTTTGCAAAATCTGCTGGTTTACCTAAAACCCTTAATCCTTCAAGATGTATACCTTTAACCAAATTAGGCCCTTTAATATCTAATCTCGGTATAATTCTAACTGTTTTCATTATTTATTTCTTTTAAAAAATATTCTGCAATTTTCCAATCCTTCATTGTGTCAATGTCAATACTCCGCTCATCTGGCATTACACTTTTAATAATTTTTGTGAAGCCTTGAATATTCGTTTTCTTTAGCGCTTTTATATTTATCAAGTACATAGAGCCATTAAAAGCATACACTTCAGGGCAATCCTGGCGGCGCATAGTAGTAGAATCTTTAGATTTCCCTAGATAGCCATCAGTATTCTCTTCAAATAAATTAAAATACGGGCTGTTCTTAGAAAGATTTACGGTAACCACCATATCAATATCAGAATTATATTTACTTTTTACATTCTGATAATCGTCAACATTTCTAAAAGGAGAAGTTGGTTGCAATAGTAACACATTTTCGAAGGCTATACCTTGATTTTCGTAATGATTTATGGCATGCATAATAACTTCATAAGAACCGGCAGTATCTGAAGACATTTCCTCGGGCCTTTTAAACGGTACTTCAACATTTGCAAATTCTCTTGAGATCGACAAGACATCATCATCATTACTGCTTACACAAATCACATCCTTTGCCCCTTTTATTTTTTCGGCAAAGATTAGGCTATGTGAAATCAATGGCAATCCACCCAATACTTTTGTGTTTTTGCCTGGCAATCCTTTCGAACCAGCTCTAGCTGGTATAATAATTAATGTTCCATCCATTACAATACGATATGCTTGATGTCTTCTTGGGCTTTAATAAAATCCTGATGTTTACCAATATCCAGCCAATAGCCTAACAGCGGATAATGAACCAAATTTGTACCACTTTCTGTAATTAGTTTATCCATTAAATCGGTTGCATTGTAGAAACATCCTTTAGAAATGTGTTTTTTAAGTTGGAATTTCATCAAGTAAATACCGCCATTTGAATAGTAAGTATAAGTTGGCTTCTCAATAAACGATTCAACAGTATGATCATTTGTCTTTAGAACAGCATATGGAATACTCACATGATATGGTATACTGGCTAAAGCCATTGTGGCGTCCTGCGCTTTATAAAAATTATAAAAATCTTCAAAATCTATATTGGTTAATAAATCTGAATTCATAACCAAAAGATCATGATGTATAATTTTTTCGATATGTGCTAATGCCCCTAAAGTACCTAAAGGTTCATTTTCTTCAAGATAATGAATCTTAATTCCTTTGTTACTACCATCACCAAAATAATCCATTATTTGATCTTTAAGATACTTTACACTAATGTAGATTTCTGTAACCCCATAAGATATTAATCTATCTATATTGATTTCCAAAATTGGTTTATCACCAACTTTCAACATTGGTTTTGGAATAGAATCTGTAAATGGTTTTAATCGTTCTCCTCTGCCACCAGCCATAAGCAATGCCGAAAACGGTAATAATGTTTTTGTTAAGTGAAGATCTAAAATTTCTAATATTTTAAATTCATCATCAAGCATTGGAATAAGGTTGATACTAGCCTTTTTAAATTCCTTAATTAGATAAACATTATCCTCTCCATCCTTTAAATACTTGAATTTAGTATTCATAAAGTACTCGATGGTTTGTGAAATTTCATATCCGTTTAATAAACCCCGTCTAATATCTCCATCAGTAACACTTCCAAGCATTACTCCATCATTATTAACCACAAATAAGGTTCTACTGGAATTATCTGGTAATTCATCTAAAATCTTTAAACCTTTCCTGGCTTCATCGTAATTGAGGATTATGTGTTCTTGATGTTTAATCATTTTTATGAGATAGATTTCAAATGTTCAATTATCTTATTTGTTGCGCCACCATTCCAATAGATGTTTTGGCTGTTTAAAGTTTGCATCATTCCAATAGAATTTACAGCTGCAAGGATATCATCTTTTAATATTTTAACATGAATTACGTTGTGCCCTGCCGCTCTTCCTTTTTGACGATTGCCCAAATTAATTACATATTTGCCAAATGATGCAGCTTCTATAATTCCGCTAGAAGTATTCCCTAGCAAAAAGCTACAATATTTCATTGCCGTAAAGTAACTTTGAGATGCTAAATTTTCTATTAAAAACACATTCTCTGTATTTTTAAAGTTTGAGTTCAATGCATTCCTAATAATATTTCCTGCGGTGTCAGCATTTGGCATAGTAACTAAAACCTGATACTCCGGTAGAAGTTTTTTGATTGCCTGAATTAATTCATCTGCGTATTCTTCGTTTGCTTCGTACGAAACAGTTTCAGGATGAAATGTGCAAAGGATGGTTCTGATAGATAAATCAATTCCCCATTTTGAATTAAATTCGTCTATGCTTAATAATTTCAAGGTTGAAAGATTATCTAAACTTAGTGCCCCTACAACAGTAATATTTGTTTGGCTTGCGGTTATATCAGCAACTCTTTCAGCGTAAGCTTTAGTTGCTACAAAATGATATTTTGAGGCCAGAGTTATGGCATGTCTATATACATTATCTATTGCACCTAAAGTGGTCTCGCCTCCATGGATATGTGCAAAGGGTATTTGAAAAGGAATACCTGCAGTTACAGCAGCGAACATTTCATAACGATCACCTAAACAAAGTACAAGGTCAAATTCAGGTTTATTTTTTTCCCAAAAATCGGCAAATTTTATTGTTGTTAAACCTATAGCAGTTGTTATAGCTGCTGGCGTATCGGTTAACAACATTGATTCGACCTTATGTTTAACTTCAAAACCATTATTTTGAATCTGTTTGACCGTTTCTCCATGAAAAGGTGATAAGTGGGTACCAAATGCAATAATAGCCAATTCAAAGAACGAATCTTGCCTCAATCTGTTTAGTAGAGGTAAATAGATCCCAAAATCTGCCCGCGAACTGGTTAATACACCTATTCTCATGATGATAAATCTGTTAATAATAGCTTATGTCCTGCTTCCAGCGATTTATTTACAATCCTGCCAATAATACTGTCCATTTCCATTGGAGAAATACCGTCTCCGGGCCTGAGCATTTCCAGATCTTGCTCCGAAATCGCTTCGCCTTCCAACTTATTATTTTTTAAATGAATACTTTTTCTAGCAATTTCAATATTTTTTCTTTCAGAGTTAGAAGGCTCCTTAATACCAGAACCCAATATGGCTTTCTCAATGTTTCTAATGGCAAGAACCATAGCTGTAAGCTCTTGCGGCTCCAACGAAGCAAGATGGTCCGGACCCGGTAAATTTCTATCCAGAGTATAATGTTTTTCAATCATTTTAGCACCTAATGCAACTGCTGCAATTGGCACTTCTATACCCAAAGTATGATCGGAGTAACCAATTGTCGTTCCAAATTCATTGCCAATGTTAAGCATGGCTTTTAAATTAACATCCGACATCGGGGTTGGGTACTCTGTGTTACAATGCAATATGGTTATATTTTCTTTAGCTATCCCGGAATCTAAAAAAACATCCAGCGCTAGCCTGATATCATCTATGGTTGCCATACCAGTAGATAGGATTACATTGTTAAAAAGTTTAGCGGCTAAACGCAAATAGGGTAAATTGGTTATTTCTCCCGATGGAATTTTAACCATATCCAATCCCATATTTGATAAATACTCCAAAGAAGTCAAATCAAAAGCAGTGGAAAAGAACTTAATAGCTTTATCCTTACAATACTGAATTAACCTTTCATGATCCTTTTCAGAAAGCTCTAGCTTCTTGAGCATTTCCAGTTGAGATTCTTCTGCATTTTTTGTGTTATCAATCTGATAATCTGCCTTTTTTGCTTGATTTGAAACTAATTTATCAGCCTTAAAAGTTTGGAACTTCACATAATCAACACCTGCATTTACAGCTGCATCAATCAGTCTGAATGCATTTTCTATATTTCCGTTATGATTTACGCCTGCTTCAGCAATTATAATTGTATTATTCATTTGTTTAAACTTTTTGCAGGGTTACCAACCTGTATATCTTTTGTTAAAATATTTTTGATAATCACCGATCCAGCACCTACTATAACCTCATCGCTAATGGTTATTTGATTAGCAATCGTAGCGTTACTTCCAATAAAAACGCCATTTCCAATTGAACAATTTCCATTCACAATTGCCCCTGTAGAAACATGTGTGTGATTGCCAATTATAGCATCGTGCTCTATGTCACATTTACTATTTAGTATACAATTGTGCCCAACTGTCACTCCGGCATTAACTATTGCATGATGCATTACAATGGTACCTTCACCCAAGCTGCTGTGTTTTGATACATATGCAAGTGGTGATGTTACAGTAGCTATTTTCGCTCCGCTCGCTTTAAGCTGAACAAAAAGCTTTTTCCTAAGTAAACTCGATTTTATTTGCCCTATTGTGATCAGAAAACTATAACCTAGATTAACATATTTTAAAATATCCTGATCAGTGCCTATAATCTCATAATTTAATACCGTGGTTCCAACTAATTCATCGATATCTAATATGCCTGCAATTTCAAACTGACCTGTTTGCTCAACTATATCGATACAAACCTGGCAATGCCCTCCGCCTCCAATTAAAATAAGCTTATTTTTCATCAATTACTTAACCCTAAAACCACTAGGAATGTTAACCAACCGATCTGCAATCCAGATACTATTAGTTAACTCATCAGTTTGGCAATTTGTGAACATAGGCAAACGGTTCATTAATTCCCAAATCGGCCTAGTCATAACCCCATTTGTATTTGTAAAGTCCAAAAACTTATTTCGCTCTTCCAGATTTTCAAGTAGAAGTGCATTAAGCCAATAATTAGCTTTTGATTCTTGTTGTTCTTTTACAAAAGTTATCGAATGCGCATCAAAAAACTTACTGTATGCTGAAGCCAATTGCCTCTTGTTTTCAATAAACATATTCAACTGCTCCAATTGCGCACAAGCTAAAGCCGCATTTAAATTAGGCATGCGATAATTATATCCAATAGCATCATGTACAAATTCCCATTTATGGGGTACTTTGGCTTGTGTGGTTAAATGTTTCGCCTTTTTGGCTATTTCCTCATCATTTGTAATCAATGCACCACCGCCACCAGACGTAACGGTCTTATTTCCGTTAAAGCTAAATATGCCGACTTTACCAAATACGCCTGTATGCTTTCCCTGATAATAACTTCCCAATGATTCGGCTGCATCTTCTACCAATTCTATTTTCCAATCAGCACAGATTGCAGCAATTTCATCTATCTTGCAGGGAAAACCGAAAGTATGCATGGGTACGCATGCAGCAATGCGTTTGCCGGTCTTTTTATTATAGCTCCCATCAACCCTTAATTCAGCATTTGATTCAAGAAAGTTCTTTAGTGCAGCTGGAGACATACCCAGTGTATCTCTGTCAACATCTATAAATACCGGCTTAGCGCCAATATAGCTGATTGCGTTTGCGGTTGCGATGAAGGTTAATGCCTGTGAAATTACTTCATTCTCTTGCTCTACACCTGCTAACAACAAGCCCAAATGGAGCGCATTTGTTCCATTCACGATAGCAATAGCATATTTTGCACCCGTGATTTCGGCCATCATCTCTTCAAAGCGGTTAACATAAGCCCCTACTGAAGATACAAAGGTCGAATCAATTGCATCATTTACATATCTTTTTTCGTTACCAATAAAAACAGGCTCGTGCAAACCTATAAAGTCTTTGTTCGGAAACTGGTTTTTAATAAAATCTACAACGCTTTGAAATTTATCTGACATCTCTTTACATTTTAGCATCTAAATATTTACCTGTCTCCTTATGCCCGAAATCAGGAATCATGTTATGGAAAAGATCTACAATGTCCTCTTTTGTCCACTTTCTTGCATCCTTATATTTTTCGATGGTATTTGTAAAATATTGTAGTTTCTCATCATCAAATGATGGTTCATTCTTGATGATGCCTAAGTTTTCGAATTTCTCCATATCTAATACTTCATTCGTGGTAAAGAATTCCTCAAAGTCTTTCTCCCCTGTTGTATCGCTATGGGTAAACAAACATGGCCATTTCTTTTCTTTTGGCAAAGTTTTAATCAATTCCCTGGCTTCCTCCTCCGTTTTACACAAATATGGCTCAAAGCCTAATCCTTTTAAATATTTCTCTGCGATATCTGCAAAAGTGATTAAATGTAAATCTTCACTTAACTTTGGAAAAAAAATATCTCTATTTTCTCCGAAAATGCAGGACATTAAACAAAGCTCTCCTGATTCTTTAGGAATAACAAAATATCTTTTAATATCATTTGGTGCAACAATAGGCTGCATTTTCTGAATACGTTGATTAAAGCCATGTAATAGTGAACCATCTGAAAATGCAACATTTGCAAAACGAGCGGTAGAAATCGCTATTTCTTTACTTTTACGCATTAAAAACATCTCCATGATGCGCTTCGATGCCCCCATCATATTAACAGGATTTGCTGCTTTATCTGTAGATACACAGAAATATTTTTTTACTCCTTTTGCAATAGATTGATTTATTGTCTTTTCAGTATTGAAAATATTTACATCAATCATCCTCATCAGAGTGAAAGGATCTTTTTCACTACGAACATGCTTCAGAGCAGACAAATTAAGCACATAATCAAATTCACCATCTGCTTCGATAAATGCATCATATTCAATTGAGCCAATATCCAAAGCAAAGGTTTGGAAATCTCCATCAATATATCCAAAAGAACTTCTGATATCTCTTACCAACTCTACCATGTTGTTTTCACTAATATCCACAACATGAAGCTTCTTTGGATTGCGTTTGAAGATTTCTTTAGTTACAGCTTGCCCAATAGAGCCTGCACCTCCAATTACCAAGAATCTCGATTGGCCTACAGCTTCACTGAGTCTAATCTCATTATTTTGGATGTCGCGATTGAATAATTCCTGAGTTCTACCGATTAAATTTAATATTTTCATTTATCACTAGCGTATATTCTCTCTATTATATCGACTACTTTTAAACCTTCTAAAGCATTGGTTGTAATATTACCCTTGCCATTTATAACATCAACAATATTTTCATAGATATAATGATGATTTGCTGCAGATCCTTTATATGGACCATAATCATTTGGTGGATTGCTTTCTTTTAAAATTGGCATTTCATAATCTTTGATATGACAATACTCAACTTCATTCATATATTGTCCACCAACCTTAAGCGAGCCGTTTTCTGCAATTACAGTTATTGAACTTTCTAGGTTTTTGTTCCAAATTGCAGTAGAATAGTTTAGGTTACCAATACCTCCATCAACAAAATCAAAACTTACAAACCCAGAATCTTCAAAATCGGTTGTATTTTGATGGTTAAAATCATGTAAGCGGGCATTGATATTTTTAATATCGCCAAAGTACCAATACATCAAATCAATAAAGTGCGAGAACTGAGTAAATAAGGTTCCACCATCTAATGCTTTTGTACCATGCCAAGTACTAGGCTTACCTGTTTTAGGATCAGGTTTATAATATCTATCGTCACGATTCCAATAACAATTAATTTGAACCATATATATCTTACCCAGAATACCTTGTTCCAAAATGTCTTTTAACCATTCTGAAGGTGGAGAGTATCTGTTTTGCATCACACAAAATACCTGCTTGTGCTTATGTAGTGCCTTAAATATAACCTTCTCACAACCTGCCTTTGTTAAAGCCATTGGCTTTTCAACTACTACATGGCAATTCCTACTCAATGCCTTTAACGCATGTTCTTCATGGAAACCATTTGGTGTTGCAATTGATACCACATCAAATTCTAAATTTGAATTGAACAAATCGTCAATGGAAGAAAATAAAGTTGCCTCTGTATAAGCTTCAATGCCTAATTCGTTTCTTGGCTTAGTATCACACAACGCCACTAGCTCGCAATCATCATTTCCCTGAATCATACTGGCGTGTCTTTTACCAATATGCCCGCAGCCTACAACTGCAAATTTTATTTTATTTTGATTAGCCATTATTTTATTCTTTCAACAATATTATTAACTAGCTTATATTCCTGAGCACTTTCTTTACAGGTTGCAATTCCGTTAGCATCAAAATTTAACCTATGTCCGTATTCGCTAACCCAGCCCAATTGTTTAGCAGGATTGCCAACAACAAGTGCATAAGCCGGAATAGCCTTTGTAACTACAGCACCAGCACCTATAAATGCATATTCACCTATGTCATGGCCACAAACAATAGTTGCATTTGCACCAATTGAAGCGCCCTTTCCTACATGAGTTTTTGTATATTGATCTCTTCTGTTAATAGCGCTTCGTGGGTTAATCACATTTGTAAATACCATTGATGGACCTAAAAAAACATCATCATCACAAGTAACGCCGGTATATATAGATACATTATTTTGAACCTTAACATTTTTACCCAGTGTAACATCAGGTGAAATCACAACATTTTGTCCGATGTTACATTTATCTCCAATCTTGCAATTCGGCATAATATGAGAGAAATGCCAGATACTAACACCTGCTCCTATTTCACAGCCTTCATCAATAACTGCGGTTTCATGTGCTTTATACTTACTAGTTCCCATAAAATTCTTTAATACATGATATAATAAAATCTTGCGTACGCTCCTGCATTTCTGTATGAATTGGAAGAGACAGTACCGACTTACATAGTTGAGTTGAAACTGGCAAATCTCCTACAACTCTGCTAATATTTTTAAATGCCTCTTGTTGATTCAAGGGGATTGGATAATATATCATGGCCGGAACACCTTTATCAGCCAAAAAGCCTTTTAATTCATCCCTTTTTCCATCTTTTACTAAAATGGTATATTGGTGAAAAACGTGGGTGGATTGAGGATTTCTTGCCGGAATCTGAAGATTTTCAATGGTTCCTAGGTGTTTATCGTAGTATGCAGCAGCGTTACCTCTTGCATTTGAATATTCGTCTAAATGATTCAATTTAACACTCAAAATACCGGCTTGCATGGTATCCAGCCTCGAATTTACACCGATATATTTATGCTCATATTTTTTAACCTGACCATGATTGGCAATCATCTGGATTTTAGCACCGAAATCATCATCATTAGTGCATATTGCACCACCATCGCCATAGCAACCTAAATTTTTAGAAGGGAAAAACGATGTTGTTCCTATGTGACCAATTGTACCGGCTTTTACTTTTTTACCATCCGAGAAAGTATATTCTGCACCTATTGCCTGTGCATTATCTTCAATAACAAACAAATTATATTCATTTGCTACTGACATGATTTCCTCCATGTTGGCACTTTGCCCAAACAAATGAACCGGAACAATCGCTTTTGTTTTATTGGTTATTGCAGGTTTAATAATATCCGCTGTCACATTAAAAGTGTCACGGTCAACATCGACCATAACCGGTACTAAGCCAAGTAAGGCAATTACTTCAGTAGTAGCAACATAGGTAAATGATGGAACGATTACTTCATCACCTGGCTTAAGGTCCAGAGCCATTAATGCTATTTGTAAGGCATCCGTTCCGTTTGCGCATGGAATCAGATGTTTAACATCAAGATATCGTGCTAAACTCTTTTTGAATTCACCTACTTGTGGTCCATTAATAAATGCTGTTGTATCAATACAATGTTGAATTGCAGCATCTATTTCATCTTTAATTTTTAAATATTGACCTTTCAGGTCTACCATTTGGATGGCATCTTTCATAGCTTTAATTTAAAATTTTTTCACTCAATAATTTACCGATTGATAAGGATGATGTTGCTGCTGGAGATGGTGCATTTCTCACATGTATGATGTTTTTATTTTGCAGGATATTGAAATCATCAATCAGATTTCCCTTCCTATCACATGCTTGTGCCCTAACGCCTGCACCACCTTCAATCAGGTCATCCGCTTCTATTTCTGGGATTAACTTTTTTAGCGCATTCGTGAAGGCCGCTTTAGACAATGAACGATAAATTTCACCGATACCCGTTTGACCATATTTACCTACAATTTTCCAAAAACCTGGCCAAGTGAGGCTTTCCCCAAAATCCTTAAGGTTAAAATCACTGAATTTATATCCCTCTCTTTTGAAAGCTAATACAGCATTTGGACCTGCTTCGACTCCTCCATGAATCATTCTGGTAAAATGAACACCTAAAAAAGGGAATTCAGGATTAGGAACAGGGTATATCAAATTTTTAACTAAATATTCTTTTTCTGGTTTTAACTTATAATATTCTCCCCTAAAAGGTATTATTCTTAAATCGTTGTCTTTTTCGCTTAAACTGGCAACTCTATCTGAAAATAATCCAGCACAACTTATTAAGTTATTAGTTTCATAATGCTCTGTCCTCGTCTCGACAATAATTTGATTGTCTTTTTGAATTATATTTGTTACCTCTTGCCTGAAAACTGCTTCACCTCCATACTGGGTTTTAAAAATTTCCAATAGCTTTTTAGCCATCTTTGGATAATCAATAATTCCTGTTTGTGGCACATGTATGGCTGATAAGGCTGCACAGTGTGGTTCAAATTCTCTACTTTCTTCAGCGCTGATTTTCCTTATACCAACAAGTCCATTTTCTTTACCTCTTTCAAAAATATTATCAAGTACCTTAAATTCCTTTGCAGAGGTTGCAACTATGATTTTTCCGCAGATATCATAAGAAATTTCATTTTTATCTGCAAAATCCAATAGAGAATGATAACCTGAAATACAGTTTTGAGCCTTTAAACTATTAGGTTTATAATAAATACCGCTGTGAATTACACCACTATTATTACCCGATTGATGTTTGGCTACACTAGATTCCTTTTCTAAAATTAATACCTTAATTTTAGGATTAGCAAATTTTATATGATAGGCGGTTGATAAACCCACCAAACCAGCGCCAATTACTATCACATCATATTTCACAGTCGATATTGTATATGGTCAATTAAAGTCTTGCATCAATCAAATCTCTATTTAGAAAAGATTTTGTATCAAAAACTACAGAATCTTCACCATTTTTAATTTTACTAAAATCTAATTCTAAAAATTCTTTATGGCTTACGGCTAATATAATAGCATCATATTTCGAGTTAATATTCTGAATTAGATCGATATTATATTCATGCTTTACTTCTTGAGCATCTGCATGTGGGTCGTAAACATCTACACCTAAACCAAATTGTTTCAATTCTGTATAGATATCAATAACTCTAGAATTTCGAATATCTGGACAATCTTCTTTAAATGTTACACCAAGAATCAATGCCTTTGCGCCCTGAATTTTATGTCCTTTATGAATCATTAGCTTGATCACCTTATTTGCAACAAACATGCCCATATTATCATTCACCCTTCTTCCGGATAATATAACCTGGGGGTGGTAACCCAATGATTCAGCCTTATGTGCCAGATAATATGGATCTACTCCAATGCAATGCCCGCCTACTAAACCCGGTTTATACTTAAGGAAATTCCATTTGGTACCAGCTGCATCAATTACATCCGTTGTATCTATACCAATGCGATCAAAAATTAATGCCAACTCATTTACAAATGAAATGTTAACATCTCTTTGCGCATTTTCAATTGCTTTACTAGCCTCAGCAACCTTTAAACTTGGTGCCTTATGTGTTCCTGCTAAAATAATGCTAGAGTAAAGATTGTCAACCACATCAGCTATCTCAGGAGTAGAGCCAGATGTAACTTTTTTAATTTTAACAAGTGTATTCACTTTATCTCCCGGATTAATTCTCTCTGGAGAATAACCACAATAAAAGTCCTCGTTAAATTTTAGCCCACTAAATCTTTCAAGTACTGGCACACAATCTTCTTCCGTACACCCAGGATATACAGTAGACTCATATATAACAATATCTCCCTTCGACAATACTTTACCAAGCATCTCTGATGCTTTCAATATCGGAGTAAGGTCTGGAGCTTTAAATTGATCGATTGGCGTTGGTACAGTTACAATATAAACGTTATATTCTTTAAGTAAATCTGTATTTGATGAGAACACTATACCATCAGATTCCGTCTTGCGCTGTAAGAGCTCTTTCAAAGTTTCCAAATCAGCCTCTTTAGTTCTGTCTTCACCGTTCGAAAGTTCATCAATACGGGATTGATTTATATCAAAGCCAAGTACATTATATTTTTTGGCAAACTCTATTGCCAAAGGAAGACCAACATAGCCTAATCCAATAATTGCAATTTTAGGGTTATTCACTTAATATATTTTTTAAAATTATTTTGAAAATTAGATATATTACTGATAAAAAGCCTAATATAATCCCACCTAAAATTATTCCTTTTATCTTACTAAAAACATCTTTACGCAGTGGGTAAACCGGTTCATCAACAATTTGAATTAGCGGAGCGTCCTTTCTCATGGAAATTTTTGCCATTTCCAAATTTTGCACCAGAGAACTCAATATCGCTTTATTTGTCTCTGCAGAAAATTGCGAACGTTGAGCTGGAGCAATGCGCTGTACCTGTCTTGTTGGATTTAAATTCGGCGTAGCATCTGCTACAGCTGCAGCGGTATAAATCGCCCCATTCATAACTGCACGAACAGAATCCGTCTTTTGCTGTAAAATTTGTACGTTCTCAACCGATTTCTTGGTTTTGGTTTGTACATAAAAATCATTTACATTTTTTACAATTTGCTCGTCAAATGCTTTAGCAAAAAATTCATCGCTTGCTTTCACTTCGGCTTTGATAATGCTTAGTTTCTTATCAGGCTTTGCAACAGTTAAATAGTTTTTATTTATATCCGCAACAATGGTACCTAAAACACTGTCTCTTAATCTTTCAGATTTGAGATTTAAGATTTGAGATTTTAGTGGAAGTCTCTCTGAGAAATTAATCGTTAACAATTCGGGTTTCTCTTTCCATTTATCTTTTAACGTATTAAATGCAATATATCGATCGATCAGCAATTGCTTTTTCCCTTCATAGTCAACCTCTGTTAACAATGTTTGCTCAATCATTTTGCGCGATTTGTACAACTCAAGAATATTATCTCCTTGAAAAATACCGCCGCCTCCGGAACCCAAATCAACTCCAGCCATCGAAGCCAATCCAGCCAAGCCTCCTATTCCACCGCTTCCCTTATCTTCTTCTAAAACAAAAGTGGTACTGGCTGTATAAACTGGCTTTTTTGAATTGGCATAGAAAAACCCAATTACTCCACCCCCCAAGCCAAAGCATACTATGATAAGCCATTTAGACAATAGATACTTCACCCATTCCCTTATCTTAAGAATCAAGTCCTTAAGCGAAATTTCATCGTCCTTTGTGTTTATTTTTGTCTGACTTTCAGCCATTGGTTTTTTTATTCTTTTTTTTAAAACTATTCAATAGAGATTCTTCGTTCCTCAGAATGACTTTATCATTACCTCAATAAACTCACAATAATGGCACCCAAAGATGCCACAGCGGTTCCAATTCCAATCCAACTTTGGGCCGTTAAGCGTTCTCTTTCTGCACGTTTAGGTACCATTATCTCTGCACCTGGCTTTATTTGTGGGTTGTTATTAAAAAACAATAAAAACTTGGTCACCGATGCCGCTGATCCATTGGCATATTTCACGTAGGTTCCGTTTCTGCGTGCATTCGTTGTAAAACCGCCTGCGCCATTAATGTATTGCCTTAGTCCCTTACCACTCGAATAGATGATGCTATTCGGATTTAAAACTTCACCCGTAATTTTAACCGTTTGCAAGGTACGAGGTACCCGAATGACGTCCCCATCCTCCACAATTAAATCGTACTTAGAGTTTGGTTTCTTTATAATTTTCTCCAGATTAATACCCACCAAATCACTTTCTATTAATTTTTGTTCTACATCTTTCGTCAAGGTATCTTTCACACCAGCCTCTTGCGCTCTCTTTAATGCTAAATACTTTTTCTCTTCTTCTTCTTTGGTGTCAATGGCATTTTTATCCGAAGGATTTATTTTTTCTGCCCCAGGTCTTTTTAACGATGCCCCGTCTGGATACGCATAATAGGTTAATCCACCTGCGCGCTTAATTAAATCAGAAATTTTTTCATCCTTTCGCGTAATTGTGTAGATACCCGGATAAACAACTTCCCCTTCTAACTTAACTTGTTTTTGGGTCGAATATCCTTCTGAACTTCTAACCGTAACGATGTCGAATGGTTTTAGAATAAATGCCTCATTTTTAAAACTTAAATCGGGGTTCAAATCAATGGTGAATACCTCGGCTGCTATGGCCGACTTCTCGGTAACATCGCTATTTTTTACGCGTCTTGAAACTTCAATTCTGTTTGGGGTTGCTCCTTCTTTAAATCCTCCAGCCATTTGAATAACAGAACCTAAGGTCATGTTATCGGCATAATCAAAGCTACCCGGCACTCTAATCTCTCCCTGAATAGTTATTTTATATTCATCTCTTAAATCAAACAAGGAGTTAATCGTGATTTTATCTTCTCTTAGTAAACTAATATCAGTATCAGCGCCAGAAATAATCTTTGCCACATCAAAGGAAATCAATGCTTGCGTATTGTCTGGATTGAGACGACTAATGTATCCACGATTTAAAAAAGCATCCTCCGTTAGGCCATCCGCTTTATTAATTAAACCGCGCAACGTAAGTCCCTTTTCCAGTTCATACTGTCCGGGTCTAAAGACAGCGCCTACAATTTCTACCCGATTCTCAAAACGATCCAATATACCTTCAATTACAAAGCGATCACCATTTTTTGGTTGATAGGTACCGAACTCAGCAGCTGCAACATCAGTTAGTTTTCGCTCTTTATCCGTGTTTTGAAATACCTTAATTTTCGCCGTATAGGCTTGTGTCGTAAAACCGCCTGCAAAATGCAACACTGATTGAAGGCTCTCCCCTTTTAACACCTCGAACAAAGCTGGGCGCTTAATCTCGCCACTTACTTCAACACGTGTTTCGTATACCGGAATATTAATTACATCTTGATCTTGCAAGCGAACATTTCCCTTTTGAATCCCGCCGGCTATAAAGTCATAGGCGTCAATGGTACTTACCACTTTATTGTTTCGAATAACCTGAATCTTTCTATAAGAACCATTTTCGTTGGGCCCTCCAGCTGCATAAAGCGCGGTAAATGCCGTTGATAGTGAAGAAAGCGTATATGTGCCGGGCTTCACGACATTGCCGGTTAATACTACTTTTATACTGCGAATATTTCCAAGATTTACAGAGACTGTAGTACGACCTGATTTAATTGCTGGATAGGTTCCTGACATCGAAGACTTAATTTTCGATGTCGCTTGATCCATACTAAGCCCCGCAACCGACACATTCCCAACATACTGCAAGCGAATCGTGCCATCAGGGCTGACCTTTAATTTATAATTAGCTTCATTATCTCCAGAAATATCTACTAAAAGTTCATCGTCTGGACCAATAATATAGCCTCTCGGGGTAGCTAATCGAACATTCGGCTCAAAAGTTATGTTACTATTTTTAAATAAATCAGCACCGAAAATTTTTGGCTTTAATGCTTCAAAAATATCAATCCTGTTATCTTCTCTTTTTCTTCTTAAAGAATCGGCTTTTGAGTCTGTATATTTTCTACTATTATCTTCCGTTGAAGTTTCCGAATCAGTATCATTTGAATTAGTAGCGGTCTGTTTCTTCAGTTTTTCTACCCTAATCTTTAATTTTTGGATTTCCTCTGGCCTCATGCCCTGCGCCGCGGCCATTTGCTCCAACTGCGCTTCTGAATACCCCACCGATTCAGCACGCTGAATCATTTGTCTAATTTGGGTATCGGATAATTCATCAACCTTAACAGACGAATAGTTCTGTGCTGAGGCTGATAAACTAACAAGAAGTACTAAAAACAAAATGGATAAAAATGCTACTAATCTTTGTTTCATATTATGCCGATACAATCGGTATTTGGTTTATTTGGCGTTCATCTACTCGCAAAAGTAGATCTGTTGCCATGCTTTATTTTAATTTATATACGCGTTGCCTAGTATCAAAACCAAAATTAACTGTTATTCAAAATAGTTTAGGGTTTCAAACCCTCCTTGTTTTAAGTATTCGTCTTTTTTCATCAATTGAAGATCTGAATTAACCATATCTTCAACCAATCCTTGTAAGTCGTATTTAGGCTCCCAACCCAGTTGCGTCTTTGCTTTTGTTGGATCACCTAACAACAAATCAACTTCTGTTGGTCTATAATACTGTGGGTCAACTTTTACAACTGTCGTGCCAAGTTTTAGGCTTTCGCTATTTAAGCCCAGGCTTACTACCTTTTCTGGATCAACATCAATGATAACACCTTTTTCGTTTTCATCCTTTCCAGAAAATTCTATTTCAATTCCTAGATGGGCAAAGCTCATGCGCACAAAATCACGAACAGTGGTCGTAATTCCAGTGGCAATCACAAAATCTTCTGGTTTATCTTGTTGCAAAATTAACCACATGGCTTCAATGTAATCTTTTGCATGCCCCCAATCGCGTTTTGCAGACAAATTCCCTAAATACAAGCAGTTTTGCAAGCCTAAAGCTATCTTGGCAGCCGCACGTGTAATTTTTCTGGTTACAAACGTTTCTCCTCTAAGCGGACTTTCGTGATTAAATAGAATACCATTACAAGCAAACATATTATATGCTTCGCGGTAATTTTTCGTAATCCAAAAACCATATATCTTTGCTACCCCATAAGGTGAACGCGGATAAAATGGCGAGTTTTCATCATAAAAACCCTTTTCATTTTTATTTTCAGGCATCCCTCCGTACAATTCTGAGGTTGATGCTTGGTAAATTCTTGTTTTTTTCTCCATTCCCAAAATCCGTACCGCTTCTAAAAGACGAAGGGTTCCAATGCCGTCTACATTGGCAACATATTCTGGCGAATCGAAAGATACTTTTACGTGGCTCATTGCCCCCAAGTTGAAAATCTCATCGGGCTGCGTTTCTTGAATAATCCGAATTAAGTTGGTTGAATCAGTTAAATCTCCATAATGCAGTTTAAAGCGTACATTATTCTCGTGTTGATCTTGATACAAATGGTCAATACGGTCTGTATTAAATAAAGATGATCTCCTCTTAATACCGTGTACAAAATAGCCTTTCTTTAATAAAAACTCCGCTAAATAGGCACCATCCTGCCCCGTAACCCCCGTAATAAGTGCAACTTTCATATACTTAATCTCATGTTTTTAATCTGACAAACATACACAATAAATGCAAAGTAAAAAAAAGCTTACGACATGAAATTGTGCAAATACTTAATTATTAGGATAAGGGAATTGACATCTTTAAAACTTATTTTCAATAGCGTAACCAAAATTACAGTCGTGCATCCACCAAGTCACGATCAATAAACGATTTGGTATCGAAAATAATACTGCTTTTATCGGTTATTTTTTCAAAATCGAGCGACAAGAACTGCTGATGCGCTACCGCCAAAATTATAGCATCGTAAATTTTATTAGCCGGCTTTTGTATAAGAGAAATAGCATACTCCAGTTCAACTTCTTCTACATTGGCCCAGGGGTCGTAAACATCCACATCCATACTAAAAGCTTTTAATTCTTTATAAATATCAATTACGCGGGTATTTCGAGTATCCGGACAATTTTCTTTAAAGGCAAACCCTAAAATGAGCACCTGCGCATTTTTTATAGTTTTATCTTTAGCAATCATCAGCTTTATAACTTTGTTTGCTACAAACATCCCCATCGTATCGTTTACGCGTCTTCCCGAAAGAATTACTTCTGGTTTATACCCTAGCGATTCTGATTTATGCGCTAAATAATAGGGATCAACCCCAATACAATGTCCTCCAACTAAACCTGGCTTATAGTTCAAGAAATTCCATTTTGTGGCAGCAGCGGCCAAAACATCCGAGGTATCAATCCCCATCCGATCAAATATTAAAGCCAGTTCATTCACAAAGGAAATATTCACATCGCGTTGCGCATTCTCTATTGCTTTTGATGCTTCTGCTACTCTAATACTTGGGGCTAAATGGGTGCCCGCAGTAATAATGGAGGCATACAATTGATCAATTTCTTGTGCTATTTCTGCAGTGGAGCCTGAAGTAACCTTTTTAATTTTAGTAAGTGTATTTACTTTATCGCCAGGATTAATCCTTTCGGGCGAATACCCACAGAAGAAATCTTCATTGTATTTCAATCCTGAACGGTGTGCTAAAACAGGTACACAATCCTCTTCGGTACAACCTGGATATACCGTTGATTCGTAGATCACAATATCCCCCGGTTTTAAAACTGCGCCTAACATTTCGGATGCCTTTATCAGCGGGACTAAATCTGGTCTTTTTAGCTGATCAATGGGTGTTGGAACCGTAACAATATAAATCGTGGCAGCTACGATATCTTGCAATTCTGAGCTGAAACGTAGCCCCTTTTCGGGTGTTTGATTGATAACCGCCTTTAAATCTTCCAGATTTGCTTCTTTTGTTCTGTCCAAACCATTTCCCAACTCCAATACCCGTTCCGAATTAATATCGAAACCGACAACTTTATATTTCTTTGCAAATTCAATCGCCAATGGTAGTCCAACATAACCTAAACCAATAACTGCAATTTGCTTGTTCATGTTCACATTCATAAGGTAAAAAGCAAATATAGAATATTATCTATTTGTGCTATTGCTATTTTTTGGAAAGCAAGTGCACTGCACATCTTAACGCCCATCCCGTGCTTTGCTCTAAGCAATTATTTTTTCAAAATAATACTATCCGCTTCGCCCGGGTTTAGTAACGTTCTGCATCTGCAAAAACACCGCCAATTTCTGGTGCCAAACAAAAAAACCAGCTTTCGCTGGTCTCATTTATTTCTTTATTTGCTTTAGCAGATAACTACCATATCCACTCTTAACTAATGGCGTTGCAATTGCTTCCAATTGTTCTGCGTTGATAAATCCCATTCGATAGGCAATTTCTTCAATACAGCCAATTTTTAATCCCTGGCGCTCTTCGATAATTTGCACAAACTGACCAGCTTGCATTAAAGAAGTAAATGTTCCTGTATCTAACCAAGCTGTTCCCCTACTCAAAACACCAACTTTAAGCTTTCCTCTTTCAAGATACACTTTATTTACATCTGTTATTTCGTATTCTCCGCGAGGTGATGGTTTAATATTTTTGGCAATTTCAACCACCTCGTTATCGTAAAAATACAACCCAGGCACCGCATAATCCGATTTTGGTGCTACTGGTTTTTCTTCGATGGAAAGTACATTTTTATGTTCATCAAATTCAACTACACCATATCGTTCAGGATCTGAAACCTGGTACGCAAAAACCACTCCTCCTTCGGGATCTGAACTGGCTTGTAAAAGTTTCGCCATTCCATCGCCATAAAAAATATTATCGCCTAAAACCAAAGCAACCTTATCATCACCAATAAATTCTTCTCCTATTACAAAAGCTTGAGCAAGGCCATTTGGCTCTGCTTGCACCGCGTAGCTAAATTTACATCCTAACGAGGCTCCATCACCCAATAATTTTTCAAAATTTGGAAGATCGTGGGGTGTTGAGATAATTAAAATTTCTTTAATACCGGCTAACATTAACGTTGATAGCGGGTAATAAATCATTGGTTTATCGTAAACGGGCATCATTTGCTTGCTACACGCAAGTGTTAATGGATGCAAACGCGTACCGCTACCGCCGGCCAAAATTATACCTTTCATAATTGAGATTTTAAGCTAAAATTTATGGTGAATTCAGTTATTGTTTATTCAATTGTTGTATACAAGCGATCAAACTATCTCTCCAATAAGGGATAGATAAATTAAATGCCTGTTTAATTTTGGTTTTGTCCATTACCGAAAAAGGTGGACGTGTTGCTTTCGTAGGATATGCAGAAGTTGGGATAGGATGAACGTTTACAGTTGTATTACTGATATCAAATATTGCTTTCGCGAAATCAAACCATGAAGTTACCCCTTCATTACTGTAGTGATACACACCATAAGCATCTGATCCAGATTCAATCACGTCAAAAATTGTGTTCGCTAAATCAATCGCATACGTTGGGGTCCCAACCTGATCAGCAATAATGTTTAATTCATCTCTGTCTGCACCCAATTTAAGCATGGTTTTTACAAAATTGTTGGCATACTCAGAATAGAGCCAGCTTGTTCGGATGATAAAATGTTCTTTTAAAATCTGTTCAACGGCTTTTTCTCCGTCTAACTTTGTTACACCGTACACATTTATTGGCACCGCGATATCGCTTTCGGTTAATAGTTTAACCTCATTTCCTTCAAAAACAAAATCGGTAGAAATATGAATTAATTTCGCGTCATTTAATTGACAGGCTTCAGCCAAATAGGCTGCGCCCGTTTCATTTACTGCTTTCGCCAAATCAACTTCATCCTCTGCTTTATCCACAGCTGTATAAGCGGCGCAATTAATCACATAATTTGGCTGTTCGCGTTGTAATAGCGAAATCAGTCCTTCCTTATCTAAAATATTGGCTTCTTGTTCTAAAGGAAAAACAATATTCTCAATCGTACGTCTTTGCGCCACCGTTTTTAAACATTGCCCCAATTGTCCACCTGCACCAATTACGAGTATTTTTGTCATGTTATAGAGATGAGAAAGAATTTAAAACTAAATCTTTATCGGATATAGATTCTTTACCCGCTGGAATCAACCAATCAATATTTAAGGTCGGATCGTTATACAAAACACCTAATTCAGAGGCTTTATTGTAAAAATTATCGCACTTGTAAAAAAATTCCGCAGTTTCACTTAATACGGAGAAACCATGCAAAAATCCTCTAGGAACATACAATTGTAATCTGTTCTCAGCACTTAACTTTACTGAAATATGTTTACCATATGTGGGCGAACCCGGACGAATATCAACGGCAACGTCCAATACTTCACCTTTTAAAACACGAACTAGTTTTGCTTGCGCAAATTCTCCACTTTGCGCGTGTAAACCGCGAATGACTCCATATGACGAAAAGGATTGATTATCTTGCACAAAATTACCTGATAAACCCGTTTTCTCTTCAAAGGTATTGCGGTTAAAGCTTTCGAAAAAATATCCTCTCTGATCTTCAAATACGCGTGGTTTTATAATAACACAGTCCTTTAATCCCGTTTGCTCTATTTCCATTATTTAGTACTGTATTGGGTTTCGTAATACGTTTGATAATTGCCTGAAGTAACATTGCTTAACCAATCTTCATTTTGCAGATACCAATCAACCGTTTTGGCTAATCCTTCTTCGAATTGTAAGCTTGGTACCCAATCCAATTGTTCTTGAAGTTTTGTCGAATCAATTGCATAACGTAAATCGTGGCCTGCTCTATCGGTTACATAGGTAATTAATTTTGCAGATTCACCTGCCTCTCTACCTAATTTTTGATCCATTATCTGACACAATAAATGAATTAAATCGATATTTTTCCATTCATTATGACCACCGATATTGTAGGTATCACCAGTTTTTGCATTGTGAAAAATTACGTCAATAGCACGGGCATGATCTTCAACCCAAAGCCAATCGCGCACATTTTCGCCTTTGCCATATACAGGCACTGGCTTATTATTTTTGATATTATTAATGGCTAAAGGAATTAATTTTTCGGGGAAATGGTGCGATCCGTAATTGTTTGAGCAATTTGAAATCACACAATCTAAGCCATATGTATCGTGGTATGCACGAACAAAATGATCTGAACTTGCTTTCGAAGCTGAATAAGGGCTATGCGGATCGTATGCTGTAGTTTCGGTAAACATGCCTGTTTCTCCTAAGGCTCCGTATACCTCATCGGTACTTACATGATAAAATCTTTTCTTATCGTAATCACCTTTCCAATAAGCTCTTGCAGCGTTCAAAAGATTTACCGTTCCAATAACATTGGTAATTACGAAAGCGGTAGGGTCTGCGATAGAACGATCTACGTGACTTTCGGCGGCTAGATGAATAACTGCGTCGAAGTTTTCGGCCTCAAACAAGGCATTTATTGCAGCGGCGTCGGCAATATCTTCTTTAACAAAGCGATAATTTGCCTTATTTTCAATATCGGTCAAATTTGCTAAGTTACCAGCATAGGTTAACTTATCTAAATTTACAATTTCGTATTGAGGGTAATTGTTCACGAAGCGACGAACTACATGCGACCCAATAAAGCCTGCTCCTCCGGTAATTAAAATTTTTTTCACAGCAATAACGTATTTATTTTGCTAAAATACTATTGATAGTACAAAGAACCAATTTAATAATCTATTTCCTTTAAAAAAATCAACAGATTAATCAAAAGTAAGTAGTAAATCTACCTAATTACAGCACTTCTACAGAACTTTCTAGTTCTTTATACCATGCTTCTCCATATTTTCGAATAAGTGGCCCTTTTAAAAAAGTATATACAGGCACCTTTAGTTCTCTTCCAAAGGTACATGCATCATGACAAATGTGCCATCTATCGTAGTTCAACACTTCAAACTCAGGGTATTTTGTAATACGAATGGGATATAAATGGCAGGATATAGGCTTTTGCCAATCTACTATTCCTAGTTCATATGCTTTTTCAATAGCACATTTTGTTATTCCGCCCTCAAATAACACATAGGCGCATTCTTTATTGGTATCCACGCAAGGCGTTGTTAAATCTCCGTCCAAATCCGTCACATACACACCTTGCTCTTCTATCGCTTTAATTCCCTTTTCATTTAGCAGGTGCTTTATTTTCGGATATATATCTTCCAATATGGCTGTTTCTTCTACATCCAAGGGGGCTCCAGAATCACCCTCTACACAACAGATTCCTTTGCATTTGTTTAAATTACATACAAAGTTCTCTTTAAGCACATCTTCATGTACCAGTACATGTTCAACTTCTATCATCATTATTCTTTTGCCAATGGGTATTTCAACCCTTCTGCTGATTTTAATTCCATTGTAACAGCACCAACTAATATTTCTACTTGCGCTTTCACCGGCACCCGATTTCCATCATCCGTTACCCACAAATAGAGACGACTGTCCTTTTTAAAGATACGCCCTGGTTTTATAGTTGGACTAAATTTCAAACACCGAATACTCCCTAGTTTACTTTTAATTGTCTCTTTTCCTATGTACTCTATCTCCAATGCCGATACTTCATCTTGTAAAAAATAATTGAGTTTAAATTTATCTCCTTGTTTCAATTTAGTGATATCTAAACTTCTAGCGAAATAATATGCCGAAACCAAATCGAACGTTTGTGTAGTTGGCGTGTTAAAATTTCCTCTATTTGAAACTATTTTTTTTGTTGATTGATGAAATCGAGCTTTATCTTTCCGGGTATAATTCGCTTCGCGAATATTTTCTTGGTAAAAATAGGGTGTTAGATCTGTTTTATCAATATAAGAATCGTAGTGGTCTCTTATTTTATAAAACACATCAAAAGTTCCTGATGTTTCAGCATCCACGCTTATTTTATAGGTTGGCTGATTATCGAACTTTAAATCGGAATTGGTAACTTTTAATACGCCTTCTGCCGCTGTTACGAAACCATAACGCAATCTATATTTTAATACTTCACCTTCTTGAAATACAGGCTCTTTCTTTAGTGGTAATTCCTGTGCCTTGCTTAGCATACCTATTGCGGTAGCAGCTATTAGTAAAAATAGTGTTCTCATTTAATTTAGGGTTGTTTCATGCATGTGTGTTTTTAACAACATACAAAAAGCAAACCAATTATTTGCAGGTAAAAGATGCATGTATGCTAATCTTTTCTTTTATAAACTGGAACTGTTGAACAAGGTTCTCCAAACATTATGCTTTTTACAACAGGGGTAAGCAGATTGGTTATCTCTACGTATGCTGCAACTGGGATTTCTATATCACCACAACCCTTTACCACCACCCGTTCATTTGCATATTTTGCAAGTTCAATTTTTGCTAATGCTTTAGAAAACAAAACAGCTTCCAAAGCATTTAAATCGCCGAAAACAACTTCATGTGCAAAAGGCTTCATTTTATTTGCCAACAACATATACGCCCAAGTAGGCACGATAGCATCCGTTGAACAGATAATGGCTATATTCTTATCTTGATACTGACTCCAATCGTGCTCCTTAATAAATGCACGAAAATCTTTTTCTTTCAAAATTAACCCATGAAAAAGATTGTCCTTAATATCGTATACTAAACGCTCCGATTGATCGTAGTAATCTTCCAAGTTTAAAGTTATTAAACCACTGTTTGCTACTTTATTAATGATGTTCTCCTGAATTTCCATGGCTTTAAAATAAAAAAACCGTTCAGACTTAAAGTCTGAACGGTTACAAATTTACGGATTTTCTAATTAATAGAATTTCACGCGATTGTCTTTTATTTTTGCGTTATCTTGTAAAGCTTGGAAAGCCGAACCTAATGAACGTTGGCTTACGCTTAACAACATGGTTTCTTTTTGTTTAAACATGTTTGCAATTGGAGCTGGATTCGTAAATCCATCTACTGCAAATACATAAACACCACGCTCTCCTTCTATCGGAGCTGATACTTTTGCTGGTTGCGCCCCAAATACGCTTCCTACCAATTTATTTTCTTGAGCAATACCCGGAATAATTGGGTTAGCAAAAACAATGTTTTGAACAGGAGTAACTGGACGCGCAACTTTTGAAGCGATTTGATTCAAATTAGCTGTACCCGCAGCTGCAAACTTCTCTTTCAACATTTTTGCTTTTACTGCATTGCGAACCATTGGTTCAATCTCTTTCTTAACATCTTCTAACGATAATGCACCTTTTGGCTTAATGCTTGTTAAACGAGCAACCACATAGGTATTCGACATTTTATAAATCTCAGGGAAAACATCACCTTTATCTGCAGCGTATGCTGCTTGAATTAATTTACGAGGATCATCTAAACCTGGAGCAAAACCTTGAGTTGCAGTAATACCATCTGCTACTGTTACTTTTAATCCTTTTTCTGCAGCATATTTAGAAAAATCTTTTCCTTTAACATCTGCTAAGAAATTACTTGCCGCTTTGTAAGCTGCATCTTGCGTTTTGCTACTTGCATTTACAGCTTTCTCAATGTAAGCCAATTTAACAACTTTCGAAGAACCCACTTGTTTTTCGATTTTGATTACATGCACACCGTATTGCGATTTAACTATCTTAAGATCGCCTACTTGACCATTGAAAGCTGCGTCTTCAAACTCAGGCACCATTTGTCCGTGCGCAAATGTTCCTAAATCGCCACCTTTATCTTTCGATCCGTCTACACTGTATGTTTTAGCCAATTCAGCAAAACTTGATCCTTTCAACACCAATCCTTTTAATGAATCGGCTAATTTCATCGCTTTATCTTCACCGCCAACTGCAGCAGGATTGATTAAAATGTGACTCGCCTTTACTGAATCTGGAGAAAAACGCGCATTTACCACTTTAACCAATTTGTATGAATTACCACTTAATTTTGGCCCGTAAAAGCTTCCTGCTGGTAAAGCAAAAACAGCCGAATCAACTACTGGATCTAATTTACCTTTGGTGATATATGTAAATGGAACCTTAACATCGGAGTTAATTGCGGCAAACAACGAATCGTTTTTAGCAGTTTTAAACTCATTTGCAAGTTTTTCTACTTGAGTTTTAATGGCTAATGAATCTGCAGCAGTAGGATTAATGCTGAATGATACGTAATCGAATGCACGGCTTTCTTGAGGATTATTAAAACGTGCTTTATTTGCATCGAAATAAGCACTGTAATCTTGATCCGTCAATTTAACAGAAGCATCAGGAACTGATGTATAGTCTAAGCTTACATATTGGAAGTTTGCCAATTTGTTACGATTGGTATACTCATCTTGTGCTTCCAATGAAGTTACATATACCGAATTACGAATCAAGTTAGAGTACTTTGTTTGTAACGCTTGATTCATGATTTCTTCTTGCAACATATTTGACTGTGTTAAAGCTTGAGGATCCTTTGATTTAAGAAAATTCATTAAAGCAACACGATCAATCTGTCCAGTTTGTTGGTTTGAGAAATACTGTCTGATAAGCGGGCTTGGATTTTCACCTTGCAACAACTCCATCAATTCATCTTCTGATACCGTTAAGCCTAAACGTGTATATTCCTTTGTTAATAACACTTTCGCTAATTCAGCATTCCAAACTTGATCAACAGCCATGGCAGTCATTTGTGCATTTGCACTACCACCGTACTGTTGTTTCATTTGATTTAATGCCTGATCTACTTTAGGACCAAATTCATCAATGCTAATATCGTTACCATCAATTGATCCTACGTTTTTTTGGTTTGCTGCCCAAAAAGGCTTACCCACACTAATTGCATCACCTACTAAAAATGCAACAATTGCAAAACCAATAGCGAAAACGAGTATGTAGCCCGCACGGTTACGCAAAAATGTCATTAATCCCATATTGTACTTTATAATTTATTTAGTTTTTTTAAGAGGGCGCAAGATACAAATTTGCATTAAAAAAGAAAATACAAAATAATATTTATCAACTCTTTAATTTTTAAGCAAATAGTTGCGAATATTCCCGCTATTTTTTTTGCTATTTATTCATTCTCTAGATAGAAATTTCAATTACGGAGCAAGTTGATCTTTCATCGTAAATTGTCCAGAGCTTTGATTTAATTTGTAACTGCTAAAATCTTGTGGAGCCTCAAAATCAATACCTTGCACTTCATTTCCTTCAATTGTTTTAATGTATACCATTTGTGTTGAAAAGAATAACTTTCTTGATTCATCCCAAATTAACTCTTCAGATGAAAAAGTGGATCCTTGCGCATTTTTAACTACCACATTTTTTTTAAAAATGGTTTTCTGCTCCTGCATCTGTCTAATGGCGTAATCGGAAACCAATGTTCCATCAACCGCACCATTCTTCAAATTGTAAAAGTAAATTTTCACACCTTTTGGCATTTCTTGATAGACAGCCCCATTTGCTGGTGTAACATTGTCCATGATTGGAGCATTTCCCTTTGCCTTTACACGTGCTGAATCACTATAAATGACTTCCACCCCGACAGTACGCTCTTTCGTAACCTCTGGATTAACAGGTGCTACGGCATTTGCATTTTTTAGGTCATCTCCTCCGCACGACACCAAATAAAATGGTAACGCAAATGATAAAGTCCAAAAAAATTGCTTCGTTTTCATTAATCTAATCTATACTTACGGAACCATGTATCGTTCAGCGTAAAGCCTAAATAAAAGTTAACAAATCTTTCTTTAACCAGGTTGTTCGCTAAAGTACCACGATCACCAATTACGGTGGTAAAGTTAATTTTATAGAACGTTGCGCCACCACGAGAGGCCGCTAAAGGGAACCCAAAACCAAATGATGCTGATCGTTGGTTTATATCATTCGTTCCAATTTTAATATAGGTTTTATCGTAGTTAACCCCTAAACGGTAATCAACACGTGCAAAATAGTTGTTATATGACGTATAATCAGGTGTAAATTGAGCTCCAACCGCTACACCCCAACTATCTTGCAACCCCTGGTTTACGCCATTTATGGTTGTGCCGGCCCATTTCCCCATTCTAAAATCAGCTCCCACTAACCATTTATCGTTTTCTTGAATAGCAATACCAAAATTATGTACCAGCGGTAATACCAAACTCGATTTCCCATTCACGATAGCACTCAAGGTATCTAAAGCAGGATTTTCTTCTCCATTGCTGTTCAAAGTATATTGGGTAGCATAGAAGGATTGCCAAGAATTAACTTTTGCTTTATTGCTTCCAGAATAACCCAATGTTACCAAGGTTTTCTTGCTAATATTGAAATCATACTGAGCCCCGTACGAGAAACTAAAACCTCCTACACTATTCTTATTTTGCAATTTTGCATTGTATGCTGCTACATCATAATACTCTATCGCCTTGGTGTTAATGATATTACCAAAAATATACTCAGCATTCGCTCCAATTCTGAAGTGGTTGCCAATACGGATTCCATAGCCGAAATATGCTTTGGTTAAACCTCCTTCGCCTTGATAAATCTCCTTTATGTTGGTGGTATCAACTTTGGTTGGATTGCTATATGAATAACCTACTTCTGAATAAGGCAAAAGACCAAAACTCATTGCTGATCTTTTTGAAATCGGTATACCAAAAGCAATATGACCAAATGAACCATTAAAACTGGATTCTTGTTGGCTACCTTTTGATAGGTTGGTAATCTCCCCCGCAATACCAATATCGGCCGTTGTTAAATTAATAGACGAATAGGAAGCCGGATTTTGCATATTGATATAATTAAATCCCGTAACTTTATTTACAGCAGTAGAAATACCTCCCATTGCCCTTAAGTTTGGCAACAACGATCCTTTAATATTTCCTAAACCATATCTCGAGTAAGGTGACTCTGTTGTTACCTGTGCTTTTACACTTAATACACTAACGAATGCGAGTAGGGCTGTTATATAATTTATTCTTTTGTACATTTTAATCTGCAATAGCTTCATTTAATCCTTTTAATACTAAATAGGAATCTGTTCTAATTTGAGGCGCAAAGATGCTGTTTTGTAATTGCTTATACAAAAATTTAGCGTCGCCACCTGTTAAAACCACCTTTAAAGCATGTTCTTCTATATTATTTATGGCAATAAAGCCTTTTATTTCATTTACTACCCCTTGCAAAACGCCGTTTTTCATCGCGCTTTCAGTATCCACACCATCAGGGATTTCCTCATCCACAGACCAATTTATCAACGGCAACTTCCCGGTAAATTCATGCATCGCTTTAAAGCGCATCGCAATACCCGGACTTATGCTTCCTCCTTCATACACCTTCGACTTATTTAATAAATCATAAGTGATGCATGTTCCTGCATCGATTACTAAACAGGCCTCATTCGGGTATATAGCCGCTACAGCTAAAACTGCTGCCCACCTGTCCAAACCCAAGGTTTGCGGACTTTTATACCTACTTTCAACACCTTGGGTCAGGTTAGTTGAAAAACGGGTATAGTTGGTTTTAGCGACTAAAAATTCTTCGAGGGTTTCATTTTTTTCACGCACACTACTTATAATTGACTTTTCAACCTCGTATTGTGTAAGCAATGGTGTTAAATCGCTTATTTCCACCTTGCTTAAGCGCGCAAAATGTATCATTTCTCGATCAGAAAAAACGGCTATTTTTGCTGAAGAATTTCCAATGTCGATACAAAGTTTATGCATTATTTCAGTCGCTGAAAAATTTCTAAAATAAAAACCTGCCACAAAGCTATTAATCTTTAGCTAGTTTCGGTCTAGTATTTTGTTAAAAAAGGTTAAACAAAAAATACTGTATGGAAAGTACAAACAGTAAAAATAAGCTTTCATAAAACCATCTTTTCTTGGCATTGGTAAAATAATAGGCCATTAATACCGAGACCGGTGGTACACAAAGCAAAAAATGCCAGGTTCTTACCTCAGGCTTTAAATAAAAACACAAGCCTGCAACAATAAACATAAAAAACAGCAATTGAAAGCCCTTGCGCGTACTAATATAACTTCTAAAAAATTTCTCTCGCAATTGAAGCAATGCTAAGCCTAAAATGACTGCTACTGGTATTAGAACCAAGTAATTATTGTAGTTTATTTTAAAGTTAGATGGGAATTTATTTGCTAAAGGCTTCCATATTTCAAAAAAGGAGCTCAAATTATCGTTCCAATAGTAATAGACTGCTAAAAAGAAAAAGATGGTTAAAAATCCGATTAATCCCGCCGACCACTCTCGCCAATTAAAAGAACGAAACAGTAAAAGCGATAAGAAAATCATCAAAATCATAGAGATGAAAGGAAAATACAGCAAGGTTCCAATGGCGATAATCATTCCCATATCAAAAACAGCCATCATGGAATTACCGCTCTTACCAATTTTCAAAAAACGATCAATCATCCATATTAGCAAGAAATTGCAGAGTAATGCAGGACTCAAAACCATAAAGCTCGAAAACAAACTCGTTCCCGTGACATACATGAAAGCCGTTAAATAGCTAGGCTTACCCAGTAAATTATGGTTATTGATGATTTTATTGAATATAATTGCCTGTAAATAGATCAACAGAGTGGCTAAAACTACGTTGGATAATGGCGTAATTAAATTTGTATAGTTTCCTTTGATTAATAAGCGGGTCAAGGTTTCGACAAACTCGAAATTTAAGCTATCGGGCATATTTTTAAACAGCGCAATACGCATCAAAAGCGCATACACAAATAAAAATAGGAGGTTAACTGGAGTTAGCTTACGAAACTGATTAATCATTGCTTTTTACAAAGAGCAAAGTAAAGAAATATTTGGGAATATGCGATAAGGGATTCATCGCTAGACAAAATTTACTACTTTTCAATTTTACACCCTGGCATATTTCTTTACCATGTCATCTATAATTTTTTCGGTTTCATCCGGAAAATTAAACTGATGCTTCTGAGGGTTTTCTACCCATTTTTTAATAATTGGCAACCAATTCTTATTGCTTCCCCACAAAACGGGTAAACCTAATTCCTTTAAAGCATAGGCATTGCACTGTTGTTCGAATTGAAAACGCATGGGGGCAACCAACAACTTTTTACCCAAATAGAGCGCCTCTGATGGCCCTTCAAAACCACCACCGGTTAATAAACCTTCACAGGTAGCTAAGCTAATATTGAATTTCTCATTATTGACAGGTTGTATCAGAACATTTCCCGACTTAAATGCTTCTTTATTGTGTTTAGAAAAAACCTGCCATTCAACATTTGGTACCTGGCTCAGCAATTTAACCAATCGATTATCGTCGAGCGCCGGAAGATACACGGTATAATGCCCTAAATTTTCACTTTCTAATTGGCGTATTTCTGAACGGATAACAGGGGTGTGCACAAATGTATCGTACCGATCGAAATGAAACCCGATGTGATGAGTGGTTGGCGCATAATGGCTCAAAATTACCTTTCCCCAATCGATGGTTCGTGGGCGAGGAACCTTTTTTGACTTAAATGCCGCTTGATGGCTTAAAGAAACACTTTCAATTCCTTGTAGTTTACATGCCCAAGCAGAAACGGGTTCAAAATCATTCACAATCAAATTGTACTCTTTCAAATTCAATTGCTTCATATCTTTTCTAAACCTGAACAGATTCATGTTTAGCCACGTTTTATAATGATCTACTCCACCTTTTTTCCCAAAAATAAAGCTGAAACCGTGTAATTGATACTTTATTGGTATGTTTAATTTAACATCGGCTTGATTGCCACTTATTAAAATATCCACCTCACCATGTTTTTGAAGCAAAGGAATTATTTCCCGCGCTCTGCTCACATGTCCATTTCCTGTTCCCTGAATTGCGTACAATATTTTCATCAATCCCCGAATATCAAAAAATATTAGGCAATTTCATACTTTATGCTTTGTAAAAGTACATGTATATCCAATTTACTTTTTAAATCTTCGGCATCAGAAAGCATCCCATCCTCATGTTCATCCTTACTAAAATCCTTTGGATCATATTTAAACACCGACCAATTTTTATCGTGGTACTCTAAAGCGGTTAAACTTTCTACCCAATCGCCACTGTTTAAATAGGTAACTTTTCCGTTATCATTTCCAATCTCTCTTTTTTCTGCCTGATGAATGTGGCCACAAACCACATATTCATAGCCCTTTTCTATTGCCAGTTCTGCGGCAGTTTGCTCAAAACTATTTATAAATTTAACAGCATCTTTAAATTTTGCTTTTACCTTTTTCGAAAAACTCATTTTTTCTCTGCCTAGCGCATTTAAAACCCAATTAACAAAACTGTTTATCAGAATTAATGAATCGTACCCTACAGCACCCAATTTTGCCAACCATTTAGAATGCTGCATGGTTACATCAAAAACATCGCCATGAAAAAACCATGCTTTTTTACCATCCAAATTTAAGATTAATTTGTTTTGAAGATGAAAACTGCCCATTTCCATGCCATCAAATTTTCGAAGCATTTCATCGTGATTACCCGTTAAATAATATACCTCAACGCCCTCGGATACAAATTTCATTAACTTGCGGATAACTTTCATATGCGCTTCTGGCCAATAACTTTTGCTGAACTGCCATATGTCGATAATATCGCCATTCAAGATTAAGGTTTTTGGTTTAATACTTTTCAGGTATTTTAAAAGTTCTTTGGCCTGACATCCGTACGTACCTAAATGTACATCTGAAATAACGACCACTTCAACCGCTCTTTTACTCATAAATAAAATTTTTTGGGGGATAAGGTTTCATTACCGCTTTGAAGGAAGCGATTTCTTTTAGAAGCGTTGGGCTAAATATCGTCTTCCTCATCTACCGTTAAATCGAACGGACCAAAGAAGAACAGTACAATCACCAACAAACATAAAGCAAAGAAAGATTGTATCATCTGCATAAGTTTATACAAAGATAATGCCAACGAAATTAACTAAATGTTAAATAGGCGTTAAAGTTATGTCGCTGATAATAAATGACATATAGCACACAAAAATCAGGTTATTTAGCCCGTATTATGCAAAAAGCCCACTGCATCATTTCCCCTTAGAATGATGCAGTGGGCTTACCTTAGGTATAGAGAAGAAGCGCTTAAGCTTTCGCTGCCTTTTTCTTTTTGTTTTCGGTATAAATACCCAAACCTAGTCCGGCTAATAATAAAATTGAGCCAACCAATGAAATCTTCTCTCCAGCATAATATGAGGTAGGATGAAAGATAAACTCAACTTTATGATTCCCGCCTTCAAGCTGTGCAGCACGTAATACATAGTCTGCTCTAAAATATGGCTTTTCTACTCCGTCAACGTACATTTTCCAACCTTCTTTGTAATAAATTTCTGAAAATACAGCAATTACATCCTTCGCACTGGTATACTCGTAGGTTAAATGATCTGGTGTATAGTTTGTTAATTTAATAAAACCTTCTGTTCCTACGCCTACTCGCTTAGTGTCAATTGACGATTTAAAACTTTCGTCAACAATTGCTTCTTTTTTAGCATCAAAGCTACTGATGGCTTTCATTTCTTCATCCGAATTCTTTACAAATTGAATGCTTTCTACAAACCAAGCATTACCACATGCCGTTGCATTGCGCTGCATTTTGTATGAACCATTTTGTGGATCTTGCGTGATGATGTACTTGGTGTTTAACATATCCAACACATCTTGATTAATACTTTTGGTCATTTGATGATCAACCAACTCTTGGAAACGCATTAATCTTGCTGAGTGAAAACCACCAACCGTTTTATGGAAGTACGAAGTTTCCGCAGCTTTAAATGGATCGCCTAATGACAAATCGAATACCCTAAAGTTTGGATCTTTATCTGAAGCGATAAAAGTATCTACATCTCTTGGTTGATAATGACTCTCTAAATCTGCCTTACTTACAAAGTTTTGATTATTCAAATAGCGTTTATCTACTTGCCACATATCAATTAATACCGCAATGGTTAACATGGCAAATGCCACAGACATGCTCATTTTTTTGGTAATCATTGCCCACACAATTCCGAAACTAATGGCCACAAACAATAGCGTACGTAAAGCATCGGCACGTGCCAAAGCGATACGATCGGTTACTAATCCGTTGGCTACTTGCATTGCTAATGCACGATTATTTTGGAAATTTTGTGCTAAAGCATCTATTAATTTCTGATGATCTGGACTGGTGAACGAAAAAAATGCCGTTGGTAAAATAGCCACTATAAGGGCGAATCCTCCGGTAATGCCCGCCGACCAAGTAAGGCGTTGCACCAAATATTTTTGATCGTATTTTCCTTCTTGCGCTTCTTTAATGGCTAATACTGCTAAAATTGGCACCAATAGACCCACAACGGCTAAAATTGATTCTACCGCTCTAAATTTATTATATCCCGGAAGGTAATCGAAAAACAAATCGGATATCATCGGGAAATTTCTTCCAAAAGAAAGCAACATCAGCAAAACGGTTGTTCCTAAAATCCACCATTTCCATCTATCTTTAACAATAAATAACCCAAAAACAAACAAGAAACAGATAACTGCGCCGAAGTAGTACGGTCCGGCAGTCCAACTTTTACCACCCCAATAGGTTGGCAATTGCTGCGCAAAGCCCACCGCTTGATCTTGTGATGCACCAATACTCATTAATGCTTTAACCACTTCCCCATCTGGATTAACCGGATTATTACTTGCACCTCCATAGATATTTGGAATTAAGAATGAGAAGCATTCACCAACTCCTTGACTCCATTGATAAGCATATTCTTTATCTAAGCCATTTCTTGGGGCTGCTTTATCGCTGGTTAAATTAGCTTTACCACGAATGGTTTCTTTACTGTATTCATACGTTGTCCAAAGGGTTCCGGCATTAATTAAAACGGCCACAAACATTCCCACAGCAACGGCTCCGATAGCTTTACCAAAGGTTTTTACTTGTTTTGCTTTTATTGCATGATACAATTCAATTGCTACCAAAATACCTAAAGCCATAAACAAATAATAGGTCATTTGGATGTGATTGGAGCGAATTTCTAAGGCCATAAATAAGGCTGTTAAACTTCCTCCAAGTAGGTATCGCCCGCGCAAGGTGAGGATGATTCCTGCCAAAATAGGGGCAAAGAAACCTATTGCCAAGGCCTTATTCGCATGTCCTGCCGTGATTATAATAAAGTTATAAGAGGTAAAGGCAAAGGCTATAGCGCCTGCTGCTGCAAGCCAAGGATTGACTTTTAACACACAAAATAACAAATAGGCTCCCAATAGATACACTAAAACAGTACCAACTGGATCAGGGAAAACGCCTTTAATTACATCAATCCCATAGGTTGTAATGTTTAAAGGGTATTGCACCCATATTTGATAGGCAGGCATCCCTCCAAACATCTGATCGGTCCAAAGAGGTCCTTTTCCTGTTGCTTCTCTAACATCATTAATTTCTTTTTGCATTGCTTTTGCTTGCAATACATCACCTTGTTGAGGTGCTTTTCCCTGCAAAACAGGATTGAAGTAGGCAAAACAAATGACTACAAAAAATGCTATAATGGCTAAGTGAATGCCATTTTTATTAAACCAGTTATTCATTAAGGTTTGTTTTAGTTTTAACGAACGTCAAAAATAAAAAAATGAGCGGTATAACAAAGGAATAAATTTGTTAAGGCTACAATAAATCGAATCTATAGGCGTACTATTTCAAAAACTAATCAAAAGCATCCGTTCCTGTCAATGCAAACTCACAAATGTTGAAAAAACAATGAAATGGCAAAAGTTTTTCAATTATACCTTAAATTTGTCCAAATTATCTCAACGTGATTAAAAAGGCTATTACCCATATCGGTATCTTCTTCATTACAGCTATTTCGCTATTACCTTTGGGTATATTGTATTTTTTTGCGGATGTATTTTACCTAATTATCTATCGATTGATTGGTTATCGCCGCAAGGTGGTAAGAGAAAATTTAATCAATTCTTTTCCCGAAAAAAGCATTACTGAGATAAAAACCATCGAAAAGCGTTTTTATAAATTCTTAACCTCGCTGATTTTTGAAATCATCAAAATGAAGCGTATTTCTAAAGCTAGCTTAATGAAGCGTGTTACCTTTAAAAACGATGAGTTGGTAAAAAATTATCTAAAAAATAATGAAAGTGTGCTATTCTGTTCATCGCACTATGGTAACTACGAATGGGTATGTATGGCGATAGGTGTAAATTTCGATGCCCAACATTTCCCTATTTACAAGCCCTTAAGCAACGAAAGCTACGATAAGTGGTTTCTGAATATGCGCAGCAAATTTGGCAATAAAATGATTTCAATGCGCCAAACGTTGAGAGCGATACAGGCAAATAAAGACCTTGCAAGTATTTTTACTTTCGGAAGCGACCAAGCGCCATCGCCTGCAGATTCTACGTATTGGACCACCTTACTAAACCAAGAATCGGCTATTCAACTTGGTGTTGAAAAAATTGCACGCAAAACCAATAGACCCGTTTTTTATCTAAAAATTAATACACTTAAACGCGGGTACTACAAGGTAGATTGTGTACCCATTTGTTTAGAACCTAAAAACTCAGCAGAGTTTGAGATTACTGAACTCCACACGCGCTTTTTAGAGAGCATTATACAAGAAGAACCAGCATATTGGTTATGGAGTCACCGTAGATGGAAATACAAACCCGAAAAGAAAAAAATTAGCCCAGAGGCTGCTGAAGCTCTTCATACGCATAAAGAGTTTTTAGTAGCTAATCCATAAAAAGTTGTGTTGGCACAAAAAATGCTAAAGATTTAATTTAAACTTAGCTTTTTTAATCTGCTTTCTAACACTACTTTAATATGTTTAAAAGATGGTTTTCCTATCTAGGAATATTTTTTTTAAGTTTATTATCCCTGTTCCCTCTTCCCATTTTATATTTTTTTGCAAACATTTTATATGTTTTGCTCTACCATGTTTTTAAATACCGTCGTTCGGTGGTGAATACGAATTTACGTTTATCGTTTCCAGAAAAGAGTATCGAAGAAATTAAACTTATTGAACGTAACTATTACCATTATTTAAGTAATTTGATGGTTGAAGTGATAAAAATGATGACCATCTCTAGAGAAAGTATTCAAAAGAGATGCATGTTTAAAGGCATGGAGAAAATGGAGTCATTTTTAAAAAAAGGACAATCGATCTTAATTTGTTCCTCACATTTTGGAAATTGGGAGTGGGGTTCTCTCGCATTTAGTTGCGCAGTTAATGCTATACATTGCCCCATTTATAAACCTCTTTCAAACCCTGTTTTTGACGCGTACTTTAAAAAAGTAAGAAGCCGCTTTGGGAATAGAATGATTTCGATGCGCAATACCTTGCGTGCAATTAAAAATCTTGAACAAGAGGTAACAGCCTTTACATTTGCTAACGATCAAAGCCCGATGATTGATGATTTACATTATTGGACAACATTTCTTAACCAACCCGCATCGATTCAATTGGGGATTGAAAAAATCGCTAAGCGGACAAATCGTCCGATCTTTTACTTAAAAACAACGTTGATTAAAAAGGGATATTATGAAATAGACTGTGTGCCACTGGTTCTAAATCCAAAAGAAACTGCTGAATTTGAAATAACGGAAATTCATACGCGATTTTTAGAAAAAATGATTGAAGAAAATCCGGTTTATTGGCTATGGAGCCATCGCCGATTTAAACACAAGCCTGGGGAAGGACACATTGTAAAATCTGAACGACTGTTAGCAACCGAACAAAAAGCTTCCATGTAATTGGTGACTTGCGTTTTTAACAACATCTTTTTTTATTGATGTCAAAGCAGGCGATTTTCTTTTATAATTTTTATAAATTGCTTCTATGGAAAGTAATGATGTAAAAATCTCGAGAAAAAAACCCATTTATCCGGTTACTACCGAGTTACAAAAATATTTACGTCAATATCAGCGAGAAGCGAAACTGCCCATCAGTTATTCGGATTTAATGCAGTTTAACGAGTCATTTCCCCTTATGGATAAAGATGGGAAAGATTCTTTATGGGAAGGGCCTATTTACGACCAAAGCACCCTCGAAAAAATACACACCGGTTTAAAGGAAATATATGCCAATTTAAAAGCATCGGGAAACCTTCGCATCGTGGAGCATAAATACATCGATAAAATTGAATATTGCACCTTTGGCAACACACATCCTTTTAGGGTGCGAATAGTTAACCGATTGAACGATGTTTACGATTATTTTTACATCAAAAAGGCGGATGCATCGCGTATTTACGGCCTCGAGTTGGAAGAAATTTTATCGCCAAATCAGGTTAATTATTTAGTTGATGGAGACACCTTAGTTGAAGAACATATTGCAGGCATTCCGGGGGATATTTTTACCAAAGGTCAATTATACAGCCCCGAATACAACCCAACCCGTATAGCAAAGGAATTTGTGAAGTTTAACGAACGCTGCTTAATTATGCTTTTGGGCGATATGCGGGCCTACAATTTTGTGGTGCAAATCACACCCGATTTCGACGATATTCAATTCAAAATTAGAGCAATCGATTTTGATCAACAGTTTTACGAAGGAAATTTAAAAGTGTATTTGCCTCAGTTTTTTAAAGAAAATTTGCCGTACGTGAAACTGAGTATGGAGCAGCTAACCGAAAAAACTGTTCTACAATATCAACAAGAGGAACGTTCATCAATTGTGCACCGGGTAAGGAGCGAACGTCATCGCTTAACCGATTTACGCGATGTATCCAATAAAGAAGAATTAACCTCGGCAGCAAATATCGCTCTGCTAAAAAAAGGAATGGCCGACTATTTTAAGGATTCAAATTATTTGGCATGCGCAACCATGACAGACATTATTGAGCTTAACATCAAAAATATCATCCGGCAGGTTAAATTATAAATTTTAATCGTTGGTTCTTTTATGTTTAAGGTAATACCAGGAAAGATTGAAGGCAATAATTAGGTGACAAAATACATTCGAGAAAAAGCCATAATGTTTGCTAAAAATAGCAAAACGTTCCATTAAACTTTCGCGGTGCTTTTTCTTGCTCATTCCACCTACCAAATATTTTGCAACGTATTGGTTTACGTTTACAATCTTGATGGATTTTTTGGCAGCTTTTATTATCCAATCGATATCTGAACTATACTTGTAGCTCAAGTCATAAGGTGTAGTAAGACTTCTTTTGATGTAAATGGCTTGATGACTTACATTCATTCCGTACCGAAAACTGGTCCAACTGAATTCATCGGGAACAGCGTGTCTTCTACGGCCTAAGCTCTCCCAATCGTCATTATACATCTCCGTTTCGCCATAGTAAATATCGGCTCCTTCAGCTGTGCCAAATACCTTTTCTACCGTTTTAACATCATAAATTTCATCACCTGAATTCATAAACAAAACATAATCGCCGGTGGCTAAAGCCAAGCCTTTATTCATGGCATCGTATATCCCTCTATCAGGTTCTGAAACGATTTTACTTATTTTATCTCGATACCTATTAACAATAGCCAATGTTCCATCTGTTGAAGCTCCATCAATTACAATGTATTCTATATCTTGATACGTTTGATTGATAACCGACTGAATGGTACGCTCAATATCTCGAACGTTGTTGTATACAATGGTAATGACTGTTAATTTTGGCAAAGCTATTTTGTTTTGAATGTGGCGAATTTACGACTATTTCGGCTGCAAATCAATCAGCCTCTCATAGAGAATGGTATGCTTTTCTGCAATAACTTTTTCTGAAAAATGCGATAAAATACTTAATCGTGCTTCCTTTTGAATTTCTTCTTTATTAGAGTGATAGTAGAGCCATTCAATACCATTTGCCAAATCTTCAGCGTTTTCATATTGGGCCAAATAGCCATTCTTAAGATGCGAAACCATATCAGGAATACCACCAGTAGTAAATGCAACCACAGGTGTAGCACAAGCCAAACTTTCCATGACGGTATTGGGCAAGTTATCTTCTAAAGAGGGTGTAATAAAAGCATCGGCGGCCGAATAGCATTTAGCCAAATGCTCATCTTTGCTGATAGTGCCCAAAAAGGTGGTTTTAAAAGGAAAAACTGGCATTTCTGCATTATCTTTATTTCCAAAAATAACCAACTCAATATTTTCACGTTTTATTCCTTTCCTTTTGGATAGGATTTCCAAGGCCTCAATTAAATACGGAGTACCCTTGTGCTTATCGTTTTTAGAAGGCATAAAACCACTCATCAGCACAAATTTATCGGGATTGATTTTTAAAATTTTCTTCGCGTCTGCTTTAACATAAGGCTTAAAAATTTTTGTTTCGATGGTATTGGGAATTACCGAAATTGATCGGGTGCCTAATAAACTACTAAACTTTACAGAATCTGCCATCCAATTACTTGGAGCAACAATATGAAAATTCATTTTCCCGTATGCGCGTTGTTTTCGAAGCCAGGTTTTATGTGAAATATCGTTCTTGCCACTATACTTTAAAATAGGACATTCGCCACATTGATTGTGAAAATGCTCGCAGCCATAACGTACATGGCAACCGCCGGTAAAGGCATTGCTATCGTGAAAGGTCCAAACGATGGGTTTCTCTAATTCATCCAGCTCCGCTAAAAATTTAGGGGTTAAAAACCCATGATTAACCCAATGTAAATGAATCAAATCAGCACTTTTAACATCTGGATGGTGAACAATCGAACGACCAAACCATTGTAAACTAAAAGGCGTTTTAACCGACTTACTTAGCCATTTTGCAAAGTATCGTTCAGACAGAATGTTATACACTGCCCTCCCTCTTTGAATTAACGATTTACTAAATGTGTCGATCTTCTTGTTTTGTCCAAATTTATAATAAACCAAAACCTTTGAATCGATCCCATTCGCTCTCAAAGCATCGCTTAAGCGCAAGCAAGCTCGGCCTGCTCCGCCATTTCCATCGTATGTATTTAAGTGTACAACTTTCAAATCTCTCAAAAATACATTTTATTGTTTACGATTATAAAAACTCTTGTGTATTTTCATCCCTACATAGCCAAACAAAATCATGCTCAAAAAACTATTTAAATCGCTTACAGCGATTGCTTTCCTGTTACCTTTTCATTCGATGGGACAAAACCAAACCTATTTCGCGGCCTATCCAGCATTATCACCTGATGCACAAACCATTGTATTTGCCTATGATGGCGATATTTGGAAAGTTGCCGTTACAGGCGGTATTGCATCGAGAATAACCGCTATGCAAGGAGAAGAAATGAATCCAAAAATTTCTCCCGATGGAAAATGGCTGGCTTTTTCGTCCAATCAATTTGGTAATTACGATGTGTATGTAATGCCCATGGCTGGGGGCGACATCAAACAGCTTACCTTCAACGATGCCTCTGATGAAGTAGATAACTGGAGTTGGGATTCAAAAACAATTTATTTTACATCAGGCCGTTTTAATTCGTTTTCAAGTTATAAAGTGAACATAGCAGGCGGCACCGCTATTCGTCTATTTAGCAATTATTTCAACACCACACACTTCATAGCCGAAGCACCAAACGGAGAATTATTTTTTAACGATACTTGGGAAAGCTATCGTTTCGCTAATCGGAAACACTACAAAGGAGCCTACAACCCTGATATTCAATCGTACAATCCCAAAACAAAAGCTTATAAACAATACACCAATTACATCGGCAAAGATTTCTGGGCCAGCGTTGATGAAAAAGGCAAGATTTACTTCGTATCTGACGAGGGAAATGAAGAATACAACTTATACACGTTTTTAAACGGCAAAAAAACGGCCCTAACTAATTTTGACACATCGATTAAGCGTCCTTTCGTAGCTGCAAATGGAAATAAGGTCGTTTTTGAAAAGGATTATCAACTTTATGTGTACGATGTTGCCACAAAAAAAAGCAATAAAATTAACATCAGCACTTCTCGCAATCAGGTATTGAGCAAAGAACAAGAATACGACGTTCGCGGCAATATAAGTGCGTTCGATGTATCTACCGATGGCAAGAAAACCGTGTTTATTTCAAGAGGAGAAATTTTTGTTAGCGATATAGATGGAAAATTTATCCGGAAAATATCTAATAGCGATGAGCGAGCACTAGAATGTAAATGGCTTGCAGACAATAAAACCATTTTATTTACCCAAACTTGGAATGGATATCAAAATCTATTTACCATTACAGGCGATGGAAAGGGAACCATTAAACAGCTCACGAAAGACAAAACAAACAATCGAGACATCACACTAAACAAAGCGAAAACCTTAGGCGTATACTTAAGTGGCAGAAATGAATTAAAATTGCTCGATTTAAAAACTTTTGATAGCAAAACACTTGTGACTGATGAGTTTTGGGCCCTTCAAAATTCAACGCCTAGTTTCTCGCCAAATGATGAATATGTTCTTTTTACGGCCTACCGAAATTTTGAACAAGACATTTTGGTACACAGCATTAAGGGCAACAAAACTATTAATCTAACCAATACAGGTGTTACGGAAACAGCACCCGCTTGGTCGCCAGATGGCAAATACATTTTCTTTACTAGTTCGCGTACGCAGCCCTCATATCCAACCGGAGGAGACAATATTCATATTTATCGCATGGCTTTAAATAATTACGATGCACCTTTCCGTTCGGATAAATTTGCTGATTTATTTAAAGAAACTCCGGCAGCTCCGGTAACGAAGACGCCTTCATCAGATAAAAAAACGACCAAAACAACCGATACCGCCAAGAAAAAAACGGAAGCAAAAGCAACGCCAAAACCAGCAAATGTAATCACCATTAACACACAAGATATTTTAGACCGTATTGAATTGGTGAGTCCGGCATTTGGCAATCAATATGGCACAGATGTTTTTGCCAAAGGCGATAAAACCTACGTTTTTTACACGTCCAACCACGAAGGTGGCAGAAACGCTTTATACAGAACCACCATAGAACCTTTTGAAGCCAATAAAACTGAAAAAGTGGGCGATGGGGGAAACTATAGCATTATTCAAACGGGCGATAAATTTTTCACGCTAATGGCAGGCGCAATTAATAAATACAGCCTCGATGCCAACAAGCTAGACCGAGTGGATCATGCGTACAAGTTTACCCGAAATTTAAATGCAGAATTTAACCAAATGTTTTATGAAACTTGGGTAGGCTTAGATGAAAACTTTTACGACGAGAATTTTCATGGAGTGGATTGGGAAAAAATGAAAACCCGCTATGCGACCTACTTGCCTTACCTGAACAATCGCAATGATTTAAGAACATTGTTGAATGATTTATTGGGTGAGTTAAATTCATCGCACATGGGATTCAACAGTTTTGGGGTAGAAGAACGCAAAAATCTTAGTTACATTACCAATCAAACAGGAATCATTTTCGATAACCAAAACCCCTTTAAAGTTGAGGGTGTGGTAGCAAAAAGCAATGCTGCCTACACCAGTGTAAATCTTCTCCCAGGAGATATTTTGAAAAAAGTAAACGGCATAGAAGTTGACGAAAAAATTGATCGGGATTATTATTTCAGCAAGCCTTCATTGGATAAAGAAATAACCTTAACCCTAAACCGTGGTGGTAAAGAAATCGATGTTAACATTCACCCCCAAAACTCGGCAAGTTTAAAGAATAATTTATACGATGAATGGATTGCCAAAAACCGTTCGAACGTAAATAAATGGGGAAATAATCGAATTGCTTATTCTTACATGAAAAACATGGGAGGAGGCGAATTGGAACGTTTCCTGTTAGACATGGTTGAACAAGAAGAAAATAAAGAAGCCATCATTTTAGACTTACGTTACAATACAGGTGGCAATGTGCACGATGCAGTTTTACGATTTTTATCGCAAAAACCATATTTAAAATGGAAGTACAGAGGCGGAAAAATGGCACCTCAAAGTAATTTTGGTCCTGCAGCAAAACCCATTGTACTCTTAATAAATGAACAATCCTTAAGCGATGCCGAAATGACTGCCCAAGGTTTTAAACAATTAAAACTGGGTAAAATTATCGGAACGGAAACCTATCGATGGATTATCTTTACTTCAGCAAAAGGTTTAGTAGATGGTTCCTCTTACCGACTTCCGTCATGGGGTTGCTACACAATGGACGAAAAAAATATTGAAAAAGAAGGTGTAACACCCGATATTTATGTTAAAAACACCTTCGAAGATCGATTAACGGATAAAGACCCTCAATTGGAAAGAGCTGTGGCCGAAATTTTAAAAGATTTAAAATAATATACCTCATCCATTCATGAAACGGGTTAATTTTTAATACAATTAACCCGTTTTACATTTTATCGCTAAAAGCACTTTTGTAATCTGCGGTTTTTCCGTTTCTTTGGGATTGCAATTCATTAAAACATGGCAAATTTATTAACCGACAGAGCATTTTGGGTAAATTATTGGGAAAGTAAAAAAGGCTTGGCGGTTCAACTTCCTGAGAATTACCTTTTTCACAAACAACTTGCATCGATAATTGAAAAAAACAATACTGAAACAGCCATTGAACTAGGTGGTTTCCCTGGATATTATGCCGTTTTCTTAAAAAAGTATTTTAAGTTGGATGTAACACTATTGGATTATTTTGTTCATCCTCCGGTGGTAAAAGAACTTTTAGAAAAAAATGGTTTAGCGCAAGCTGATATCCAAATTATTGAAACCGATTTATTTAACTACAGCCCCGAAAAACAATATGATTTAGTTTTAAGCTGTGGATTAATTGAACATTTTAACGATACCGCCGACATTATTAACCGCCATATTGCCTTTGTTAAACCCGGCGGAACCTTGTTTATAACGTTACCCAACTTTAAAGCCGTTAATGGCTGGTTTCAAAAAAAATTCGACAAAGAAAATTACGACAAACACAATATCAACAGCATGAATCCTGACTGGCTAAAAGATATTTGTGAAAAAGCAGGTCTTACAGAAGTTCAATCAGGTTATTTCGGGAAATTTAGCGTTTGGCTAGAAAACGAAAATCAGAAATCACTTCCCGTTCGCTTGTTCAAGAAAGCCATTTGGTTAAGTGGAAAAGTATTCACCAGAATTATTCCTATCGAAAGCAAAAATCTTTCCCCTTACATCGTCGTAGAGGCAAAAAAGATATAAAAAATTAAAAAGGCATTTTATAATGATGCCTTTTTGTATAATCCGAACTCGCTTAAAGTAATGCAAACTGGCGATTTTGTAACGTTTACGCGAACTTTCGTTGTCGTAATAGGTTTCTCTAGCTTAATTAATCGCTTTGCGCCAATACTGGTTCCATCGAAGATTTTTTTCCAAGCATTTTGTTCAAAAATCTCAATGCTATATTCTTCAATTCTTTGCCCAAGGGGGATAAATTCCTGTAAACTAATCACATCAAAAGTCTTGGCCGCTTTTAGATCAACAACAAAATTTGCACCATGAACACTATCTCTTGTTGCCCAATAACTTTCCTTTTTCCCGTCCAATACTTTGGCCGCATCATACGCTTTACCTCTACTATCAGAAGCCGTTATGTGAGCTCCCTTTGCTAAGTTTTTAGCGAATGTATTTTTTACCAAGGTACCAAAATCGCGCAAAGCAATCACATCATCTTCATGCAACTGTCCCTTAGTATCTGGCGCCAATCCCAAATCCAATCCAGCTCCCCTGCCAACACTTCTTACGTATAGATTAAATAATTCCTCAGGAGTTTTAGGCTTTTCATTCGGGTGATAAAACCATCCCTTCCTCAAAGGAACATCACATTCAGCCGGCACCCAAAATTTTCCATTACGGGTTCCAACCGGATTTATAGGCCAATTAGCCTGCCCAGGCACCGCTACATTCTTACCTGCTGCAGGTTCTGGTGTAAAAGTTGCCCAACTGGTTTCTGCTGCAAATCCCTGTTCATTCCCAACCCAACGCACATCCCATCCAATGTCGCTAAAAATATTGGCCATCGGTTGCATCTCACGCGTAATAGCCCATGTATTGTTCCAATCGTAGTATGTTGTATTATCAATCGATCGTTTTTCCCTTGCACCACCATAATATCCATCACCGCCATTTGCTCCATCGTGCCAACTCATAAACAATTGTCCATAGTTGCTATACAATTCTTTTAGCTGGGCTTGATAAATTGTCAGATATTTATCTGTACCATACAAGGGGTGATTACGATCCCAAGGAGAACAGTAAACACCAAATTTTAACCCATTTGCACGAACTGCTTGTTCCACTTCTTTTACCATATCTCCTTTACCAGCTCTAAAAGGGCTTTTGCTAATGGAATAATCCGTTGTTTTAGTTGGCCACAAAGCAAAACCATCATGGTGTTTTGCCACCAAAATAATTCCTTTTAAACCTCCGGCTTTCGCCGCCTTTACAATTTGAGTGGCATTAAAATCGATCGGATTAAATACCGTTGGATTGGCATCGCCATAGCCCCATTCTTTATTTTCAAAGGTAGTTGGGGTAAAATGTATAAGTCCATAAACTTCAACATCGTGCCAGGCAAGTTGGCGGGTAGAGGGTACTGCTCCGTATGGGACAGGGGCATCTTGTGCAAAAACAAAAGAAACACAAAAAAGTAACAATAATGGTAAAAATAATCTCTTCATGTGGTGTTTTATTTAGAAGCAAGTTAAAAAAATAAAAGCAGCCAGAAGAAAATTAGTTCGTTTTATTTATGAAATTTCTCTTTCATAAATCGTTTTATTCTTTCCCAAAACGAGCCTTTTCGATTTGCCAAGAAGGTTTTTATCTCAAAATATGCTTCCGCATTTTCTTGAATTACATCGGGAAATTTAGTGATGGGTTTCGGGTTAATAACTACGTTATAAATATCATTTAATCCAGAATGCACCCCGGTTCCATCGTGACCAATGTTGTTTACCAACGACATAGCTGGATTAAGCGTTAAGCCCTCTTTTAAAAAAATAGACGCATACCAACGGATGGCCCAGCTGTTATTTTTACCCGATTTAAACTCTTGCATTTGTTTCCAAAAGTTCATCGTATTATCAATAGCAAAAGCGGCCTTCTTTTTTGCATCAAACTGCTGCATTAAGCTATCGATATTCGGTTCAAAATGTTCCCAAGCACGAGCCCAAGTAGCCCAACCCCAACTAGTGGCCGCTCGATAAAAAAAGGTTTCAGGCAGGTTTGCATTTTTAAGGCCATACATATATGCCCCAATATGCATCACCTTTTCCTCATTTCTGTATCGATTTAAGGCATCGTTAAAATAGGTTAAGGTGTAAGGAGAAGTTACCAAATCATCCTCCAAAACAATCACTTGCCCGTAATCCTTAATTAATTTTGTTACTCCCGCAATTACAGAATTTGCGAGGCCCGCGTTCTCTTTTCGTTCCAATAGGGTAACAGACTTAAAACCCTCAACGGTTCTAATAATTTCTCGAACCTCAGTAACCAACTCTTCGTCCGAGCTACTTTTAGCGCCATCCGAAAAAATATACAGTCTACTTTCTGCAGCTAGTTCATTTTGTTGCAAAAACTTAATGGTCCGCTGCGTATGTTTCGGGCGATTGTAAACAAAAAGTGCAATGGGGGCAAAGTTTTGCATGGTACTAATTTAGTATAAAGGTTAATTTATCACCTAAAAGATCTGCAAATTCTGATCCGATTTCTTTGTTAAAACCGTATATGCATTCGCAAATTTTTCTCTTTTCTTAAGCCCTAAAATATTTCCCAACATTTTCTTTATATGATACTCTAAATCAATTTTAAGATTTTTGGTAAATGTTTTAGGCTGTTTTTTATTGACAAACTCGTTAAATTTTATGGTTTCAGGAGCTGTAATTGACACTTTATCTTCGATTACTTCAAGTCCTTCGCTTTGCAATAAAAACCGCAAAGATGTTGGCGTATACATATTGATATGACCGTAATCTAAAAAGTGTTTCATCCTTTTATCCACGCCAAACCGATAATCACGCGGCACTTCAACCACAATGTATTTGGCTACGCGCTTCAGTTCTCGAATCAACATCCGTTCGTATTCCACATGTTCCAAAACATGTGCTAAAATTACCAAATCAAATGCATCATCCTCAAAAGGAATTTCGTATCCATTAAATGTTTGCGCACTTTTCAGCTTGGTCAAATTCCGTTCTTTAATTAAATTAACCCCACTTTCAGCAATTTCTAAGGCGTGCAATTCAGGTGCGAAATTCCATTCATTTAAATAATGTAGAATACTTCCATCCCCGGCGCCAACTTCTAAAACTTTAGCAGGTTTTATCGATTTACAAACCTCTACAATATTTTGCGCTTTGTATTTTGCACCAAGCATTCGCCAAGCAACATCACTATTGGTGTAAAAATTATCGTAGGCCTCCTTTACCTCTTCAGTTATCATCAAAATAGGTGCAAATTAAATCCCTAAACAATTATTAGCTTTATAATAAACAGAGGTAGCTTTTTCATAAAATAGGCCTGGCGAAATCCCAGTGAAGCTAATTTCTTTAAAACCTTGTTGTTTTAATAAAAATTTGGCTTCATAATACACATCGCGTTCACTATCGTCCAAAACAATTACTCCATTTTCAGTTAGTGCATTCACACTATATTTACAGCAATTTACACGATCACGCCCATCAATAATGATGATTTCAAACTTTTTGTTTAAAAGAGTCGCTTTTTGGGCATATTCACCATCTTTTTGCAAAGCACAAAAAATTAACTCCGCATTTTTAGGTTTCGTACTTTTCACTTTCTCATACCATTCTTTATCATGCTCAACCGATGTTACAGAGGCAGCTCGGTTCGCATAAAAGATGGTAGAACTACCTGAACCGTATTCGAATATATTTTGAGAAGTATTAATCCTATCTTTAATAAAATCAATGAAAGAATACGTTACCCAAGGTAGTGTTTCTCCTTTTGCATCAAGGGCTTGTTTGTTATCGAAGGCTGTAAACCATCCAATGCTATTCAGGTATCCTTTATGGCCGAATGATAATAATGCTTTAAGCCTCTTTGGCTTAGAAATTAAGGTTGCTAATGCTTTTATTGTACTCAACGTTTAAGTAATTTTTGAAATGAGGTAATCAAAAATAATGATTTTAACATCATTATGCCTTGTTCGCGTGTTTTGGGTATAAAAATAATAAAAAAGGTAGCTGAAAAATAGGCTACAAGTGTTGCCAAGGCCGCTCCCATAATGCCATATTTAGGAATCCAGAAGATATTTAAACCAATGTTTATGATTGCACCCACACCTGTTCTAAGCATGGATAATTTCGTATATCCTTCCGCAATTAAAAATTGTCCACTTGCGCTTCCCAAAAACACAAAAACTCCAGCCCAAATATGAACCGACAAAACGGTTGCACCAGGCCAAAATTCAGGTTTATACACGATGCGATAAATTAAAGGTGATGCAAAAGTCATAAAAATAGCCAGCGATAAACTAATCCAAACCATTAAATCATACATGTTTTGAAGGCGCTTCATATAACGAGCTTGGTCATCGCGTTTCGCATTCATAATGGCCGGGAAAACCGAGGTAACGATGGCTACTGGAATAAAATACCAACTTTCACTTAACTGAACAACCGTAGAATAAACACCCAAAGCAGGAGTGCCCAGATAATTCTCAACCATTAATTGATCAATCTTCATATACACAGAAACCAAAACCGCTGAAAACGCTAATGGCCAAGAATTTTTTAACAGATATTTAGCCAAATGACCATCAAAAGTCCATTTAAAAACGCTTCCCCCTTTTGTTTGATAAAAATATAAATTCCCGATTGCTAAAATAATGGTATCTAATAAAAGTGCCCATACAAACCATTCAATGTTTAATCCTAAAAGGACAAACGTAAGTTTAATCATTGCCGATAAGATATTCCCAAAAACTTGTACCCGCATGACATATTTTGCTTGTACTTTCGACTGGAAATAACTTTCTGTAATATAAAAAGCTTGTGTAATTCCGGTTAAACCAACAATAAGGATAAAAGATAAAGGTGTTTCAATAGCTTTATGATCGCTCCATAGCATGTATGCGAAATAAATAATCGGCATTATGCAAACGCCGCCTAAAAATTTCAGCCAAAAAGCTGTTCCCAGTAGCCGATCTCTATCTTGCGGATTTCGCAGCAATTCGCGCATGGTAAAACCATCTAAACCTAACGCCGCAGCAGCGATAAAAAAAGTAGTAAAGGCTCCGGGGTAGTTTAAAATCCCATTTTGTGTCTTTCCCAAATAATTGGTTATCACAAACCCAACCAGTATTTTTATGGCTAAACTACCCACACGGGCCAACATAAGCCAACCCGTATTTTTTAAATACTTGTTAAACGCTTCTTCATTAAACCCTTTTATGGCTGGAAATTTCATCTTCGCAAAGATGTAAAAATTAAATGCGATACTAAAAACTCTTTTCGATGCGTTGCAATTGCTTTAAATGATGGTTTAGGTGAATTTCGATAAAACGCAACCATTGCGCAGCATTCAAATAGCCCAAACGGGGATGCTTGGTTTTACTGCTTTTACTTGCCTTACCAATTAATGGATAAACTTCGGCCAAACGCTTTTCAAAATCAGCGATAAAGGTATCGGCCTCAAGCTTAGAAATTTTCTTTACCCGATCCATCAATCGCGCTGGCACTTTAAGCTTTTTTCCACGAGGCAAACTACCAAAAAACAAAATTAATTTCACTGCAAAAGCCGTTTTTTTATCTTCCCCTTTACCTTTCGAACAATTTTCTAGAGCCATCAACGAGAGTAAACTCGCATCAAAAATATGCGAATACACCTCGGCATAGCTCCATCCTCCAATTGGCGGTTGCTCACAAAAAATAGCGGTATCGTAAACGGCTAATTTTGCCTTATATGCATTTACAATTTGCTGAATAGAAGCCTTTATCTTTTCTGTGTTCATAAGGTTAGTTTTAAAACAAATGCAACAATTCTTCTAAATGTTTAATTTGTTTGTCTACATCGAGTGGTTTTTCTTTCTCTAAAGGATTAAAGAAAATAGCATCCATTCCAAAATTTAAAGCACCATAAATATCCGCTTCCAAGCTATCGCCTATCATGATAGATTCTTCTTTATTCGCCTTTGCTTGGGTTAAAGCGTATTCAAAAATCGCAGGATTGGGTTTATTTACACCAACATTTTCCGAAATTATCACATTGGTAAAATACGGATTCAAATTTGAAACCTGCATTTTAGTTTGAGTAGGTTCTTTAAAACCATTTGAAATGATATGCAGCGTATATTTTGTTTGCAGATAAGCTAAAACTTTTTCGGCTCCATCAAATAAATTGGTTTTTGTCGGCGAGATTAACACGTAATCATGTTCAAACGCTTGTGGAATAACCTCTGGAGATAAGCCCAATTGAACGAACGTTTTATGAAAACGCTCGGCGCGTAAAAAATCTTTGGTAATTTTACCTAAATGATACTCCATCCACAGTTGATGATTGTTTTCGGTATATCTCGAAATAAAATCATCGCATGATTGCAGACCTAAATCTGCTAATTTATGGCTAATGTATAACTCTCTTAACGTTTCTTCTGCATTGCGATCAAAATCCCAGATAGTATGATCCAAATCAAAAAAAATATGTTTTTTATGTTTATGCATGTGTGGTGTTTGCTTACAAATATCCGGAAACTTTATCGTTCAATACCTCTATTAATTTCGAATCCATATAAGGGTAAATATCCGGAATATCGAGCACAATGATCGTCATTTCCTTTATAGAATGACCTAATTTCTCTTTAATTATTTGCTTATGCTTTCGTTCCATTACAAAAACAATGTCAGACCAAATTAAGTGTTTTTCATTCAGCTTTATTCTTGCCGATTCGGCAGTTCCGACAGATTTCACACGATGTTGGGGGAAATGTTTATAGATCTCTTCTGCGGTTAGGCTTCTCCACTTATTCCTGCTACACACAAATAAAACATTCATTTACCGTCTAAATTATGGCTTAAATTTTATTCCCATAGGCTAAATCACCCGCATCGCCCAAACCAGGTACAATATACGACCTACTTGTCATCTCATCATCAATAGCACCCAACCATAATTTTGCTTTTGGTAAATTTGCCCTTACATGCGCCACACCCTCTGTACTGGCTATAACCGCCACAATATGTAATTCAGCAATCTTATACCGATTAATTAACTCTTTACAACACATGACCATGCTTTGGCCGGTGGCTAACATGGGATCCGCCATGATTAAAATTTTACCGTCCAAATCGGGAGATGAAACATAATCCATCTGAATGACAAATTCACCGTTCTTTTTTACCTTTCTATACGCTGCAATGAAACAACAGTCTGCCTTATCAAAAACAGAAAGAAGACCTTGTTGAAGCGGTAAACCTGCCCGTAAAACCGTTGCCAAAACTGGTTGTTGGGCTATAGCCTCGCATTGAGCAATTCCCAAGGGCGTGCTTACTTCAATAGGTTTGTAGGGAAGTGTTTTACTAATTTCATAAGCAAAATAGGCCCCAAGCCGCTCCATATTTTTACGAAAGCGCATGCTGTCTTTCTGAATTTCTTCATCTCGAAGCTCGGCAACAAAGGTATTCGCTATCGACTTGGTTTTACTTACATCAACTATCATAATCAAGCAGTCTAAAGAAGTTTGAACACTTTAAATTACGGAATATTTTACATTCATCAAAAAGCAGTATCGTCTACTGCAAAACCAATTTAATACCGCAGTTTGATATCCCGCATTAAAAATTAACCACAAAAACTTTCTCGGGATATACCAATTTGGTACTTTTACGGGTTCCGTTATTGACTACATGCAAAATACTCATTTGATCGTTGTACAAATCGTACAGAATGGTGCTAGCAATGCTTAATGATTTTGGGGTAGGCACTTTCTCTGCTTCTAAATAAACATTTACCGCTTCATGATCTACTTCAAATCCGATGTATTTAAAAGCTGTAACTTTATTATTGATCTTAATTTGTAAATGTGTTAACATGTATTTACGCACCAATTCATTCATTTCATCTTTTAACTGTTCATTTAAAAGATCCGTTTTCTGCTTATATAGCTTGACAAGAATGGCTTCAAAATCATCCGTAAAAACACGTGCACTAATTTCAAGCGATTTTGTACGCTCGTTATAATTTACCTCTGTTGTACTCACATGCAAGGGGTGTTTTTCAGAAAAAGACAAATTCCCTAAGAATAAAAGCAAAAATAAGGTAACAAGTTTAGTATGTAGAAGATGATTAAACATCTAGATTCCTCTTTTAGTTATAAAAATTTTAATTTTAGCTTCGAAAATACAGAAAGCGAATTAAATTAATGGGATTTCAAGACTTTGTTTTTTATTTTAAATTGGGATGGGAACATATCATTAGCGCTGACGCACTTGACCATCAACTCTTTATTCTGGCGTTGGTTGCCATCTACAGCTATAAAAATATAAAACAAGTGCTTATCTTAGTAACAGCGTTTACCATCGGGCATTCTGCAACGTTATTGTTGAGCACTTTAGATATCATTCGCTTTGACACTAAATGGATTGAATTTTTAATTCCTTGCACGATTGTTTTTACGGCAATTAGTAATCTATTTAGAAAAAATTACACCCAAAAATCGCTAAAAATAAATTACTTTTTGGCGTTAGGCTTTGGTTTAATTCATGGAATGGGTTTTGCAAACTCCATCCGCGTGATGTTAGCAAGTGATCAGAATATAGCCTGGGGTCTATTTGGCTTTAACGTTGGGTTAGAAGCTGGCCAGGTTTTTATGGTCGCTATCATCCTGATGATTACTTGGCTACTTTTCAATCATACAAAGATTAAACGCCCAAATTGGGTGCTATTTATATCGGCAGCCGTATTTAGCCTGGCTTTAAAAATGGCTTTAGAACGAATACCCATTAACTAACATGAACAAACTATTCACACTAACCGGAATACTACTAATAGCTAGTGGCTTAACATTGGCACAAAACATTCAAAACAACCCGGGAAGCAATCACGGAAATAAATTTGAACAATTAGGGACCATCTTGCCTACCCCAAATGAACAACGCACAGCAAGCGGAGCTCCAGGAGTAAAATATTGGCAGCAACGTGCCGATTACAATATAAAATGTACCTTGGATGAAAAAAATCTGCTCCTTACCGGATCAGAAACCATTAGCTACACCAACAATTCGCCCGATCCACTTACTTATATTTGGCTTCAGCTGGATGAAAATGAACACAGCAAAGATAAAAACGCCAACTATCAAGATGCAACACAGATGCCAAATTTTGGGATGAGCAAAAACGTGGATCAATTACTTTCAAAAAATAGTGAAGGAGGGGTAAACATCACAAAACTTACCGACGAAACAGGGAAAAACCTGCATTATGTAATCAATAAAACCATGATGCGTGTTGATCTTCCTACAACGCTTAAATCGGGGCAGAAATTTATCTTAAACATCAGTTGGGATTATAAAATTACGGATCGCATGAGCATAGGCGGACGTGGAGGATATGAATATTTCCCAGCAGATGGAAATTACTTATTTACCATGACTCAGTGGTATCCACGTTTATGCGTGTATAGTGATTTTCAAGGATGGCAAAACCACCAATTTACTGGAAGAGGTGAATTTGCGCTTACTTTTGGTGATTTTAAAGTGCAAATGACCGTTCCTGCTGATCATTTAGTAGGTGCCACTGGCGAATGTATCAATTACAGCGCCGTGTTAAATCCGACCCAATTAAACCGCTACAATAAAGCGAAAACAGCAACGGCTCCGGTAAAAATTCAAACCCTTGACGAAGCAAAAGTAGCAGAAAGCAAAAAAGCTACCTCCCAAAAAACATGGGTTTTCCAAGCAAACAATGTTCGCGATTTCGCCTGGACTTCTTCGCGCAAATTTGTTTGGGATGCCATGCCACAAAAAATTGAAGCCAATAACAATACCGTTATGTGCATGAGTTTTTACGGTAAAGAAGCGTATAATTTATACAGCAAATTCTCTACACGCGCAGTGGCACATACCATTAAAACCTATTCAGATTTCACCATTCCTTATCCATACCCCGTAGCACAAAGCATTGAAGCAGCAAACGGAATGGAATATCCCATGATTTGCTTTAATTATGGCCGTACCGATGCTGACGGAACCTACAGCGAAAGCACTAAAAATGGAATGTTAGGTGTAATTATCCACGAAGTAGGTCACAACTTCTTTCCGATGATCATCAACAGCGACGAACGCCAATGGACCTGGATGGATGAAGGCTTAAACTCGTTTGTGGAATACCTAACAGAAGAATTATGGGACAATAAATTCCCAAGTAAAAAAGGGCCTGCCTACACTATTGTCGACTACATGAAGTTGCCTAAAAACGAACTTGAACCCATCATGACAAATTCAGAAAACATTGCCCGATTTGGACCAAATGCCTACTCAAAACCGGCAACTGGATTAAACATTCTGCGCGAAACCATCATGGGAAGAGAATTATTTGATTATGCTTTTAAAGAATATTCAAGAAGATGGGCATTTAAACACCCAGAACCTGCCGATCTTTTCCGAACTATGGAAGATGCCAGTGGCGAAGATTTAGACTGGTTTTGGAGAGGCTGGTTTTATGGAACAGACCCTTGCGATATTGCATTGGATAGTGTGAAGTTTGCCAAAGCTACTTTCCCCAATGCACCAAAAGGAAATATCAGAATGGTTAAAATTGATAAACCTTTGGTAAATGCCTTTGAAGACATTTCAAAAATCAGAAATAAAGAAGATAAAAAAATCAACTTTTATGTCGATAAAACACCAGCAGCCCAAGATTTTTATTACAAATACGACAGAGGTTTAATAACCATCGACACAACAGGGCAATCAAAATTGGAAGTTCCATTTCCTGGTGAAGCCATGCCTAGCAGCGAGCAGCAAAAGTACGCAGGCAAGTTTTTCTATGAACTTAACTTTAGTAACAAAGGCGGCTTGGTAATGCCTATCATTGTTGAATTTACTTATACCGATGGCACAAAAGAAATCGACCGCATTCCGGCGCAAATCTGGAGACATAACGAACAAAAAACAGCTAAATTTTACGCAAAAGACAAAGAAGTAGCATCTATTCTAATTGATCCTTTACGTGAAACAGCTGATATTAACACCGCTAACAATACATGGGGTGGAAATGCTCCACAAAGCAAATTTGCTGTTTTCAAAACCAAAGTAAGTGGCGCTGTACGCGGCCAATCTGTTGGAACAAACCCGATGCAAAAAGCCGGAGGAAAATAACGGCCACATACCTCATCGAAACCCTCATCTTTTTCCGAATCGATGAGGGTTTTCGTTTTAAACCCCTCGCTTCTGCGGCATTTTTTATACCCAATTAAATAGTTTCAACAGACATTTTTTCATCTTTCATGCGAAAAGAGTATATTTGATTTTACCCATGAAATTCAAACTCACATCCGAATATCAACCCACAGGAGACCAACCAGGTGCCATTAAACAATTGGTTGAAGGCGTAAATTCAAACGAACATTATCAAACACTTTTAGGAGTTACCGGATCTGGCAAAACCTTTACTGTTGCCAATATTATCGAGCAAACACAGAAACCAACCTTAATTTTAAGCCATAATAAAACCTTAGCGGCGCAACTTTATGGTGAATTTAAGCAGTTTTTCCCCGAAAATTCGGTTAACTATTTCGTGTCTTATTACGATTATTACCAGCCCGAAGCTTTTATCGCCTCCAGCAATACATACATTGAGAAAGATTTAAGTATCAATGAAGAAATAGAAAAACTGCGCCTCCGCACCACCTCCTCTTTAATGAGTGGCCGTCGCGATATCATTGTGGTATCTTCTATTTCCTGCATTTATGGTATGGGAAATCCCGAAGATTTTTCAAGAATGGTATTTCGTATTGCAGTGGGCCTTCGAATTTCGCGAAATGCTTTTTTACATAGCCTAGTAGAAATTTTATACTCGCGTACCACCACCGATTTTAAACGCGGAACCTTTCGAGTTAAAGGCGATACGGTAGATATATTCCCAGCCTATCTGGACAATGCCTACAGAATTTCGTTCTTCGGCGATGACATTGAAGAACTTTCGGTTATTGATCCCGTTTCAGCAAAAACAATTGAAAAATTAGATGACATATCTATTTATCCTGCAAACCTATTTGTAACCCCTAAAGATCGTTTCAATGAATCCATTTGGGGAATACAAGAGGAACTAGAAGCAAGAAAAAACCAATTAATAGGCGATGGCCATATTGTTGAAGCAAAACGCCTAGAAGAGCGAACCAATTTTGATATCGAAATGATGAAAGAATTGGGCTACTGCTCAGGAATTGAAAATTACTCGCGCTTTTTTGATGGACGGCAACCAGGAGCACGCCCCTTCTGTTTACTCGATTATTTTCCCGACGACTATTTGATGGTTATCGACGAAAGCCATGTAACCGTACCGCAAATCAGAGCCATGTATGGAGGCGATCGATCGCGAAAATTATCCTTGGTCGAATATGGATTTCGCTTACCCGCTGCGCTGGATAACAGACCTTTAAATTTCACCGAATTTGAAGCGTTGGCCCCTCAAACCATTTACGTAAGCGCCACGCCCGCCGATTACGAATTGCAAAAATCGGAAGGAGTAGTGGTTGAACAAGTGATTCGCCCTACCGGATTACTCGACCCCATTATCGAAGTTAGACCTGCAATTAATCAGGTTGATGACTTGCTAGATGAAATTGATTTAACCATTAAAGAAGGAGGACGCGTTTTGGTAACCACTTTAACCAAACGCATGGCAGAAGAGCTCACCAAATATCTTGACCGCCTAAACATTAAAACCCGTTACATCCACTCCGAGATTAAAACCTTAGAACGTGTAGAGATTTTACGCGGTTTACGTTTAGGTGAATTTGATGTTTTAGTGGGGATTAACCTCCTTCGCGAAGGATTAGATTTACCTGAAGTAACCTTAGTTGCCATTTTAGATGCGGACAAAGAAGGTTTCTTGCGCTCAGAAAAATCGCTCATTCAAACCATTGGTAGAGCTGCGCGAAACGACCGTGGCCGTGTAATTATGTACGCAGATGGCATGACCGACAGCATGGACAAAACGATTTCGGAAACCAACCGCCGGAGAGCACTACAAATTGCCTACAACGAAGAACACGGTATTACCCCAAGAACGGTTGGAAAATCACGTGAAGCAATTCTGGAACAAACCGCTGTCCTTGATTTCTCACAAAAAGCAAGCGACAACCTAGCCAGAGCATATATAGAAAATGCAGAAATAAGCATCGCCGCAGACCCTATCGTTCAATACATGGGCAAAGCCGAGTTACAAAGAGCGATTGATACCGCTAAAAAAGACATGCAAAAAGCCGCTAAAGAAATGGACTTTTTAACCGCAGCCAAGCTCCGCGACGAAATGTTTGCCTTAGAAAAGATTTTCAAGGAAAAATTTAGCAAATAGCCATCAATAGCCCTGATTTATATATTCATTTTATAAATTTTATGGCTAATATTGCTTTAAATATCCTTATTGTATGAATCTCTTGAAACGCAGCTTCCTCCTGATTGTGGGGACACTTTATTTTGGCATCACCACAAATGCACAAAATACAATTTCTTTGCCTGTTGGTGGCAATTTTTACAGTTCGAAATCAATTTTGGAAAATGCACCACGCATTATTACCAATAACGGTATTCGCAATTGGACAGATGCTAGCGAAAGTATTTCAGCCTACTTTAGAATAGCAAAACCGGGAACCATCAACATCGCGTTCGATGACAAACCCATCGTAGAAGGCGAGTCAACCATAAGCTTTAGTATCCTTCAAAAAGGAACAAAAATTACCTTAACCGAAACGAAAGAATACAATCAAGCTATTGGTGAATGGAATATAAAAGATACGGGTTACGTTTGTTTAACCATAAAAGGAATTAAAAAATCAAGTAATTATTTCCCTTCATTTAAAAGCTTAAAAATCAGTGGAACAGCCATCGATAGCAAAACCGCCTTCGTACCAAATAACGAAGGCAATTTCTTCCATTGGGGACGCAGAGGCCCATCCGTGCATCTAAATTATTTGCAACCCAATACTGTCAATGCCGAATGGTTTTATACAGAGATAACAGTGCCAACCAACGAAGATAAAATAGGTTCGTATTTTATGGCCTGCGGCTTTGGCGAAGGTTATTTTGGCATGCAAGTAAACAGCCCTACCGAACGCCGTGTCCTTTTTTCGGTGTGGAGTCCCTTTACAACGAATGACCCTAAAAGTATACCTGATTCGCACAAAATTAAGCTGCTTAAAAAAGGAGAAAATGTAAATGCAAAAGACTTTGGCGGAGAAGGCTCTGGTGGACAAAGCTTTTTAAAGTATACTTGGAAAGCCGGAAACACATACAAATTTTTATTGCATGGAAAACCTGATACAGATAGCACAACAACGTATACGGCATACTTTTTTTCGCCAGAAAACAAATCGTGGCAATTAATTGCAAGCTTTAAAAGACCTTTAACAAAAACATATTTAAAACGTTTTCACTCATTCTTAGAAAACTTCTCGCCAGAACAAGGTGATAAATCTAGAAAGGGATTATACAACAACCAATGGATTTGTGATGATAAAGGTAACTGGATGGAATTAACAAGAGCTCGCTTTACAACCGATGAAACCGGAGCAAAAGGATACCGAATGGATTATGCTGGAGGTGTAGATAATGGTTCATTTTTTATGAAAGATGGTGGATTTTTCAATACTTTTACCAAACCTGGAACAATTTTTTATCGCCCAGCAAGTGGAAAGCAACCTGTAATTGATTTTACAAAATTGCCATAACATAAAACGAATATACATGAACGGACAGAACAGAAAAGACATTTATCCCGGCCTTGAAGTAGGAATTATCCTCAAAAAAGATCAACGCAATGGCAACGTTACTTACGGTGTGGTAAAAAACTTGCTTACCTCTGCTTCGTTCCATTCTAGAGGTATAAAAGTTAGGCTAGAAGATGGACAAATTGGTCGCGTAACGGAAATTGTTCAAGAAGATTAATTGTAATGAAAATGCAATTAAACGCCCAAAAAGTAACAAAAAAAGGCTCATTTCGTCTATATTTGTAAAACACTTAATAAAAAATGGGGGGATTAATAAAGTTTATTTTCATTGCAATTATGGTTTTATGGTTGATCAGGTTATTGATTCGTGCCGTACTTCCAATGCTTTTCGCCAATGTGGTAAATAAGATGCAACAACAAGGAGGCAACCAACAATCTCAAAGAAGATCAAAGCCCGAAGGTTCCATATCAATTGATTATATGCCGCCAAAACCGTCACAAAATAAAACGGATAAACTTGGCGATTTCGTAGAATACGAAGAAATAAAATAACTTAAAGCCCTGATTTTTCAGGGCTTTTTTGTTACCTCATAAAAAATAAGACTCTTCCATTTTGTGCAAAAAATTATAAACCGTTTTCGTTAAGGAAAGGTTAAATTCGTACTCTAAATTCAAAATCAATTGGCTAAATCAAAAACTGCTTATTTCTGTCAAAGTTGCGGACATGAATCAGCAAAATGGCTCGGGAAATGCCCTTCGTGTAATCAATGGAACACCTTTGTAGAAGAAATTATCGAAAAAACGCCTACTTCGGTTCCTACTTGGAAGAGCGATACGGGCACGCGAAAATTAAGCAAACCGAACAAAGTTGATGATATACAAGCCTCTACGGAACGTAGGATTTTTACAGGCGACAAGGAGCTGGACCGTGTTTTAGGTGGTGGATTGGTGGAAGGTTCGATGGTGCTAATTGGCGGGGAACCGGGCATTGGTAAATCGACCTTGATGTTGCAATTGGCCTTGAATTTACAAGGGAAAAAAGTCCTATACGTATCGGGCGAAGAAAGTGAGCAGCAAATAAAAATGCGTGCCGAACGGATTAGGGAAAGACCATCGAACGATTGCTATATTTTAACAGAAACTTCTACACAAAATATTTTTAAGCAAATAGAAAGTCTTGAACCCGAAATTTTAGTGGTCGATTCTATTCAAACCTTGCACTCTGCACACATTGATTCCACTCCGGGAAGTGTATCGCAAGTGCGGGAATGCACCGCCGAACTCTTGCGTTTTGCGAAAGAAACGGGAACGCCTGTGTTTTTGATTGGCCACATTACCAAAGATGGTGCGATTGCCGGTCCAAAAATTTTAGAACACATGGTGGATACCGTTTTGCAGTTTGAAGGCGATAGACACCATATTTACCGAATTTTACGCTCGATTAAAAATAGATTTGGAGCCGCAGCGGAGCTAGGAATTTACGAAATGCAGGGCAGTGGACTGCGCGAAGTTTCAAACCCTTCCGAAATCTTATTGTCGCAACGCGATGAGGAACTAACCGGCATTGCCATAGCCGCCATGCTAGAAGGAGCACGACCGATGCTCATTGAAACTCAAGCCCTGGTTAGTACAGCAGCTTATGGAACGCCACAACGATCGGCCACTGGGTTTGATACAAAACGTATGAATATGCTTTTGGCCGTATTAGAAAAACGATGTGGTTTTCGCTTAAGCGCGCAAGATGTTTTTCTAAACATTGCGGGCGGCATACGCGTAGAAGATCCAGCAATTGATTTGGCTGTACTTATTTCCATTATTTCTTCCCATCAAGACATTCCCGTTTCATCTAAAAATTGTTTCGCAGCAGAGGTTGGTCTTTCAGGAGAAATTAGAGCTGTTAACCGTATTGAACAACGCATTGCAGAAGCAGATAAATTAGGATTCGAAACCATTTATATTTCAAAATACAATTTGAAAGGTTTATCAATAGAAAAGTATCAACTAGAAATTGTAGCTGTTAGCAAAATTGAAGAAGTGTTCAGCTTAATTTTTGGATAAAAGGGGATAATCTTCCGCACAAAACCCCAAACCGAGAATCAAAATACTCATTTTACACACACAAACAATTATCAATAAAAAGAAAAAATAATCATAAATAGTTGATTATAAGATAATTAAACAATAACGGCGTAAAACCCAAAACTTGGACTCAGCTTTGCCTAAGGTATTATGTTATCTATCATGGGATGTGATACATGACAATAGGGATGATTTTCCTCGTTAGTGAGAGCTAGCGAGGATTTTTTTGTGCTCATTTTTAACAACTCATCTAACCAAACCGAGCATTCAACTTCTTTAAATGAGGTAACAAACAATAAATCACTTTAAAGATTGGGATAATCCTCCTCAGCAATCATTGCAAAAACGAAAACTCAATTTCATCATAGGGAACACTTATCAACAAAACACCCTATTTTGATGAAAAAATTACCCACAATTTATTCAAACTTTAGGGATAATAACTTACGCATAAAACCTAAATAACTGACCACTAACGCATTACAAACTAAGACGCAATAAAAAACAAAACGGCGCACTGTTTGCCTAACATATTATGTTATCTATCATGGGATGTGATATATGACAATAGGGATGATTTTCCTCGTTAGTGAGAGCTAGCGAGGATTTTTTTTGTGCTATCTTTTCAGCAACAGCTCAGTTTACATGGCCACCTCTAGCCAATTAACATAAGCAAAAACCAATAATTCACGCAAGGGATCGGGATGATCTTCCTCATTAGCCATAACAAATATGAAAGTATATTTTAAAAAACGAGAATTTTTTTCAACAAAAAATCCCATTGTGACGAAAAAATTACCCAAAATACGCTTGACAAACACTATAAATCACCACTAAAAAATACACAACAAACTGATTTTAAGCGAAATAAAAATAAAATTTAACAAAAAAAGAATATGGTCTGCAGTTTGCCTAAAGTATTATGTTATCTATCATGGGATGTGATAAATGACAATAGGGATGATTTTCCTCGTTAGTGAGAGCTAGCGAGGATTTTTTTGTTAAATTAAGATCCATAACCAATTGAAAAGGATTTAATCCCAGGTATTCCTGCATACAATCTCCTAATGAAACCTGCAACCAAACGCTTTCTCTAGAATCTAGGTTGACAGCTAGTTGAATACAAATAGTTAATTTTCATTGCGCTCATTACCAAATGATCAAAGGCTTACTTATTAGTCATAAATATTAATTAAATTTGAGTATTCAACATTTAAAACCCTTCGAAATAAAGACATGAGAAAATTAATTTTATCCCTAAGCTTCTGCTTAATTGCTGGTATTGCATTTGGACAAGACGAATTTAAAGGTCAAAAATTTGGCGAAGTCATTCATCCAGGGAATGTGCTTACTACCTCAAAAATTGAGAGCGCATTAGGTGAAAACAAAAAAGGTGATTTAAAGATTGAAGGCAAAGTGCTCGACGTTTGCAAAAAGAAAGGGTGTTGGATGACCTTAGAGGTTCCTGGTGCTGAACCGATGCGTGTTACCTTTAAAGATTATGCCTTTTTCATGCCAATGGATATTGTTGGGAAAAAAGTTGTGCTAGACGGCATCGCCACAAAAGAAATTACATCAGTAGACGATTTGCAACATTACGCGGAAGATGCGCATAAATCGGAAGCAGAAATTGCCAAAATAACAAAGCCGAAAAAAGAAATAACTTTTGAAGCCAAAGGAGTAGTTATTTTAGAAAAATAAGTTTTAAGCAACAACCAATAGTTCCAAAATATCAAATTCTAAGCCCATATAAAAACTTCCAATAAAGAAGGTTTTTAAATCTTGTGGCACATAGCCAAAATATTTTTTGAATGCATTGGTAAAATGAGTGGCGTATTTATATCCCACTTTTTCAGCTACTTCAGCAATCCTATATCTATTGGATAAAATCAGTTTTTTGGCTTTTTCCATTTTACATGCTATCGCATGCCTCAATATCGTGTTGCCATAGACTTGCTTGAAATGCTTTTTCAAATATTGCTCATTCGTACTAACCGCTTTAGCTAATGATGAAATAGTTTGATTCTCGCTTAAATTGGTCTCAATCAACATTTTTACCGTTCTCATTTTTTCAATCTCAACCTCCGTTAAACCAGACAAACTTGATTGTTTTTCTTGTTGAACTTGAGCAATCTGAAGACATAGTAATTCGATAATTTTTGCCTTTGTGTAAAACTTCTTCAAATCATTGTTTAAATCGCAATGTGTCATTTCCAGTAGAAGAGCTTTCATATCGCGCAGAATACAGAGATTTTTCTTAGATAATCTTCCATAAGTACGCATTTTAAGCGTAGTAAATGTATAGGCCTCTGGCGTATTCATTGAAAAGAAATCGTCGCTGAGATAAATATGTAAAACAGAACAGTTAGACTTGCCAAGAGTAAGAATTGTTTGGCCGTTATTCAACGCAAAAACATTGTATTCTCCAGCCACAATTTGAAAACTACTATCCTGAGAGGCTAGCCTTAACCTACTCTTCCCTTGTTTGCAAAAGTGTAACAGAACTCCTCTTTTATTATTTGAAATGGTAATTTGTTTTAACTTATCACCCGAATATTCTTGAATAGCATACGTGGAAAAACAAATATGTTGTTGAAAAACAGTACCAGCAACGCCGAATTCATTGATTTCAAAAATAGTATCGTCTTTAATTAAAATTTCTTTTTGCGTCAGTAAAATTTCGGAATCGGTCATATATCAAAAAATGCAATTATATATTTTTGTCGCAAAATACTTTTATTTAGACTAATTACGAATAAAAGTATTAGAATTTTTAATAATAACAGTACAGCGGCCTTCGATGAAATATTTATTTGCCACATTATTCTTGATCATTTTTTTTAACTCACTAGCAAAGGCACAAACAGGTAGTATTTCTGGAAAGGTAAGCACAACGAACCACGAGCCGCTTGTTGGAGTAGCGGTTGAACTAAAACAACTAAATAGAAAAACAGCTACAGATGCCAACGGTTACTACTCGCTCAAAAACATCCCCTATGGGAAGTACGCATTGGAAATTAGATCGATTGAAATTAAATCGAAAAAAGTTGAAGCGCATATAAGTAAGGAACAAAACTTTCTCAATATTCAAGCAGCTCCTGCAGGCCACAAAGAATTAAATGACGTAATGATTAACGGCAAAAATGAAAAAAGAAAAATGGAAACCTCAGGATTTGCCGTTGCTGTCATTGACACGAAAGAAGCTTCCACCCGAAACCTAACCACAAATGAATTGCTGAATCGAGCGGTTGGGGTAAGAGTTCGTCAAAATGGGGGTTTAGGAGCACCAATTGAATACAACTTAAACGGAATGTCAGGCAGTACCATTGGGATATTCTTGGATGGAATTGAAGTATCTACTTACGGATCTTCTTTTAATTTGAATAACATTCCGCCATCTATGATAGAGCGCATAGAAGTTTACAAAGGAGTTTTGCCCTCACACCTTACAGGAGATTATGTTGGTGGCGCTATCAATGTGGTACTTAAGAAAGATGTAGCGCGAAATAACGCTACCGCAGCAATTTCATACGGGTCTTTTAATACGTATAACGCCGACGCGAGTCTAACCTTACGCGAAAAGAAGACAGGCCTTTCATTTAGGGGATCTGGTTTTTATACCTATACGGATAACAGCTATGAAATGTGGGGGAAATTCGCAAAATATACCGATCGAAATGGCATACTAATTCGTGACTTTAGAGCAAAAAGGTTCAACAATACTTATAAATCAATTGGTGGGCGTTTTGAATTGGGTTTTACCGATACAAAATGGGCAGATCAATTTTTTTTGGGTTACAACATCTCAGACACCTATAATGAAATACCTCACGGCACAACAACTGCACAACCTTATGTAGGGCGTTTTACAGAATTTAACGCCAATGTTTTTAGCTTAAATTATACGAAACGCAATTTTATAGCTAAAGGATTGGCTTTAAATGTTAACGCTGTGTACAGCAACCGTAGCACTTATCTACAAGACACGGTAAAAACACGCTATAATTGGGATGGAAACCCCGTTATTCTATATACCGATTACATGATACAAGCAGGCGAATCACCTAAAATAATCCAGTCGCCTACCGGAGCACAACAAGGAATACCCACCATTAGCCAAGTGGATCGCAAAATACTCAACGCACGCACCAATCTAGCATATACCCTTGCTCCGAATCATAAAATATCTATCAATCACAAAATTGAACGAACCGATAGAGACGATACCAACTTGCTTAGGCCGGTAAATAAGGATCTTATTATTTTGACACAACTAACCAAAAACATTGTATCAACCAATTACGAAGCGCAAACCTTCAAAGGCAAGTTGTTAACAAACATTATGTTAAAATATACAGCCAACAACACCCAACAAACAAACCCGAACCCAAGCTATAAGCCAGATGGCAGCTATCAATTAAATACGCAAATAACAAATACTTTTAACGACAATATTGGTTACGGAGCAACCGTATCCTATTCCATCCATCCCAAATGGGTTCTAATTGCCTCCATGGAAAACAGTTACATTATGCCTACTGAGGAGCAAATGTATGGTAATCCAGCGATCAATATTTTAGCCAATCCCACTTTACGCCCTGAACAAAACATCAATTACAACCTAGGTTTCCGACTTGGTAATCTAACCAATGGCAAGCACAAGTTCTCTTTCTATGCCAATGCTTTTTGGCGTAACGGATACGACAAAATTACACGTCAAACCGTAGACAGCGTGGTTACGGATTCTGACTTAGACATACAAGCAACATCCTTCATCAATTTAGGCAGAACGCAATCAAGAGGAGTGGAAGCAGAAATTATCTATGTTTTCAACAATAAATTAAATACCTCCTTAAATTTCTCAAAGTTTAATGCGCTTTACAAACGCGAAAGCGATGAAAACGGGATGAGTGATGAACGTTACAATCGTCAAATACCAAACGAACCTTTTTTCACAATTAATGCAAACATTCAATACCGCCTAAACAACTTTTTACAACGTCAATCAAGCACGAACTTTTATTACAACTTAGGATATGTGGCCGCCTATGATATTGCCTGGTATCCTTCAGAAGGAAGTTTAACCCCAGCACAACTTTCGCACGATTTAGGCTTAAGTTATCGGTTTCCAAAGAACAAACTTATCGCCAGTTTAGATGTAAAAAACGTATTAAACACCGCCTTATATGACAATTTTGGGGTTCAAAAGCCTGGCCGTGGGATTTACTTAAAACTCAATTACACATTGGGAAATTTTTAAAATAGCAACGAATTAAAATTAATGATATATGAAAAACAATGTATTTAAAACTGCCATTTTTGGTCTTGCGCTTGCCTCGTTAGCGTTGGGTAGCTGCACAAAAGATTCACCAACAACTCCTGTTGTTGACCCTTCTGAGAGTGACACCCGATGGATTACACTTACAGCTGCGTTAAAGCAAACCAATGATGGAGATGGAAATGGTGGAACCTTGGCTTACGCCATTACACACGAACAAGCAATAAACCCTTCATTCGAACTTGATATCTTTCCAGCTGGAAAAGCTTTAAAATTAGAGTCGCCGCGTACCTCTCGTGTACAAGCATCAGCTGATGGAAAATACTTATACGACATTCAGTACACCGGAACAGATGGTGGTATTTTCCAAAAATTCAAAGTAAACGGTGAGAATAAATTTGTAAAAGAAGGTTCAGAGGTGAATACCGCAATCATTTTAGGAACCTCACCGCGTTGGGTAAAATCGGCAGAAGACGTTGGCATTGGCGTGAGCATTTCTACCGAAACAAAATTTACAGGAACATTTCCAGCAGTAAACTTTGGTAGCATCGTATCTACTGCGGCTGTAGCCTCACTAAACCTCGACAATCCTAGTATTTTAAACACCGCTTCTTTTCAAGTTCCTTTTACCCCAGAACAGTTAGCGGCAGGTTATTCAATTGGCCGTATTGATGTGCCAATTATCAATAAAGCAAAGAATAAAGTTTATATTGGATGCAATATTTCTAAAGTAAACCCTTCAGGCACACCTACTCAAAATGCTACAAGTGGTGTGATATCATGGCCTAGTGATGCAGCTAACATTGCTGGAACGGTTACAATTGTATTGGATTACCCAACATTAAAAAATCCAAAGTTAATTTGGTCTACACAAAGTAAGTATGGTAACAACGGATACCGTAACATGATTCAATACATTGGCGATGACGATAATGTGTATCAAGCCACTGGTGTAAATACAACAGGCTATCCGCACATTTTACGAATTGATAAAAACACGAACGATTACGACAACACGTACCTGTTTGATTTAAGCAAAGCTTTAAACGTTACGGGTGTAGCAGGAATTAAAGCTTGGAAATACCTTGGAAACAACAAAGGTTTTGTACTTTATGATATTGATAAACAAGGCGGATATCTTGCTTTGATAGATTTAAATACCAAAACAGCAACTAAAATTGCTACTGAGTATGAATCGCAATTAAATTTCGACCAACACCAAAGCATTGCGGTTCAAGGCGATTACGTTTATGTTCCTTTAACACCGGTAAGTTTAGCTGGAAACGTATTTGTTTATAATTGGAAAACCGGAACCTTAACAAAAGGAGCCAAATTGACAAACGGAACTGGGCACCGTTATATAGGAGCTTACTAAAATAGCCCGCTCTCTCTTTTGATTTTATTTTGCGTCAAATCAAAAAAGCGTCTTCCCGCTAGGAAAGACGCTTTTTTATTAAAGATCAATATTGCTTAAACGATAGAATTCCAGCCAAAGGTATCTTCAGCCAATCCATAGCGGATATCATTCAATTTCTTTGCAATTCCATTTGAAATATTTCGTGTTGAAGGATCTGTTAACGTATACAACTTACCTTGGTATCCAATTTCACCAATATGCGTTACGGTTGCAGCCGTTCCTGCAGCAAAAGCCTCGGTTAACGTTCCGTTTTCAATGCCTTCGATTACTTCCTTAATAGACACCCTTCTTTCTTCCACTTCCACACCTTCACTTTTTGCTAATTGGATAATGGTATCGCGTGTAACGCCGTCCAATACGGTATTACGAACCGATGGAGTAACCAATTTACCGTTAATTACAAAAATTAAGTTCGCTGTACCAGCTTCTTCAATAAATTCATGACTCACCGCATCTGTCCAAATTAATTGGTCGAAGCCTTCTTTTCTTGCCTCCTCAAAAGGGAACAAAGAACGCGCATAATTACCTGCAGTTTTAGCAAAACCTACACCACCTTCATCTGCACGGGTATATTCCGTCTCAATTTTAACTTTTAAAGCTTTGCTATAATAAGGACCCGTTGGGGTGGTTAGCAATACAAATTTATAGCTATCCGAAGCTTTTACGCCCAAATAAGGATCAGTTGCATACATAACCGGACGAATATACAAAGCATAATCATCTTGAGATGGCACCCATTTTTCATCAATATTAATTAGAGCAGCTAAACCTTGCATAAAAATCTCTTCAGGAATAGTTGCCATCGACATTCTGGCAGCAGATTTATTAAAACGCTCGAAGTTTTTATTCGCGCGAAAGACACTTATTTTCCCATCTGGTTGACGATAGGCCTTTAATCCTTCAAAAATAGCTTGTCCATAATGCAATGCTGAAATTGCTGGACTTGTTAAAATTGGACCATAAGGTAAAATTTGCAAATTTTTCCATTCACCGTCTTCAAAATCGGCGGTAAACATGTGATCGGTAAATACTTTTCCAAAAGGTAATTCCGAAAAATCAGTTACAGTCAAACGGCTTGCATTTGCTTTCGTGATTTTAATCTCTAATGTCTCGGTCATAATTATTCATTTTAAGGCTTATTGAAAATCTAATTGACTAATTTTCAACGGGCACTTTATTAAAAGCAAAAATACTAAAAAAGCTCATACAATATGAGCTTTTTTCAGTTTTAATCCTTGTTTTTGAATGTCTTGAGTACACTAAGTACCCATCCTTTTCCCCATTCTTCCATTTGTTCCTCTGTCCACAAGAATGGATAAAAAATTCTCTTTTGAAAACGGGGAGGTAAATATTTTTGCCAATTTGTTCCGCCCGTTGCTGCGATATCTACCGGATCTTTCTCTAAATAACGTACTGCTGACTTGTAATGCGACAATGGCCATTCCACATTTACAAATAAATCCAGTTTACGTAATTCATCGGCTAGCACCGAAACATCATGTCCTTGGCCTTCCAGTTTATGATACAAAGCGGTAAAATTAGTATCAATTCTGTCTTTTGCTAATTGCAAGAATTGCGCTGCGTATTTACGAATAAATTGCTTTAAGGTTAATGTTTGTTTTCCTGAAGCTAATTCTGTAGCACCAAACTTCCAATAAATATGTTCAAATTGTTCCTCTATGCTGGCTCCCTTTAATTCACTGCGTTTACTTTTATCAACCAAACAGTTAAAATCGGTCGCACTAATTTCAATCATGCGATACTGCCCCGATTGAAAGCCACTAGCTGGCAAAAGCGACATGCGAAACTTTAAGAACTGGTCTTTGTCCATTCCATCTACCATCACCTCAAAAGACGAAGTTAAGGCATTGAAATATGCATTAATTCTTTTAATGCGCGTGGTAAAAAATTCAACTGTTAAATTTTCATGCTCTGCAATTTGCTTGCACTCATGTAAAGTTAGCTTAAAGTAAAGCTCCGTAATCTGATGATACATGATAAAAATCTCCTCATCAGGAAAAGGAGTTTTTGGACTTTGTAAACTTAAAAGGGTGTCTAAATGTATATAATCCCAATAGGTTAAAAAGTCTGCATACAATAAGCCATCCAGATAAGAAGCCATATCCTGCCCCATTGCAGTATACTTTTCCTGCAAAAGGTTAAGCTTTTCTTTTATTTCGGGTGTAAAATCCATGTGCAAAGGTAAAAAACCTTAGTTGAATTCGTATTTAGACAGCTTCAATAAATTGCTTTTTTTCAAAAACAACTAAATTGTCATCAGGACCTACATTTTTTAAAAAAATCCCAGATAATTTCTGTGAATCTATCCGGGATTTTCCCATGCTAGTATAGTACTCTAAACTTGATGGTATGTTCTATTTTCTTTAACGACTTAAACAATTGCTTATCATATTGAGCATTGATATCGGTAATGGCATAGCCGATTTCGGAGTTTGTCATCAAAAACTGCCCTACGATATTGATATCATGCTTAGCAAAAACCGTATTAATTTTAGCCATGATACCCGGAACATTTTTATGAATATGGATTAATCTATGCGATTTATCAATCTTAGGCAATTGTAAATTTGGAAAGTTACTACTTAAATAGGTTGCACCTGTATTCATAAAATCAATCACTCTCTTTGGAATAAAATCGATGTTACGCGGATTACCTTTCGGATCATCGAATACCACAATACCCATTTTGGTACAAATATCTAAATCCAGTTTACCTTTGGAGTTACCTAAATAGCCAATCGTTTTTAATTTAACTGCATTTTTTAACTGTTTAGGATCTAACTTTTCGCCATCGGCAAGAAGAATAAGGCCTACGTCTTTCACATATTTATCTTCAAACGACGTTTTATGACGAATAGACAATCCATCGTTCTTTAAAATCGAAATGCTTAGTGGACTCACATCACCAATAACCAAACATAAAATTCTGTTTTTTGGATACGAAATTGCTCGCGGTAAATCGTTTACATATAAAAATTCATCAAAACTTGGCGTTACGTGATCTGCCTTTTCGATAATGGTTTGTCTTGCAATATTCTCCGTAAAAGCAAAAAATTTATTGATAATCCCACTTTCGCGCAATTGAAAATCCGAATATCCATCGCCAATACCGAACAATTCACCTTCCAATTTCAGGTGTTTTAAAAGCTTAACCTTTCCACCTTCTTCGCTTAAAGGATTGGCGTGATCGTAGTCGATAATTTTTCCATCGCCAGTGGTTACAAATGTATTGGCATAAATATTTTCTTTTTTAATGTGATACTGGCTCACTACCGGCGTAATAAATTCTTTAAATCCGCCCGAAACAATTAAAACCTCATCCGCATGCTTTTTAAAAAATTCGGCATTACGCGAAAAAGAAGTGGATACTTTTTTCTTTAAATGTTTAATTAAAAGCTTTAAATGCTCTTCATTTGCCTCCAGTAATTTTACACGTTGCGCTAAACTTTCAGAAAACGAAAGCTTCCCTTCCATGGCAAGGTTGGTGTAATCTTCTATCTTTTGAAAAATTGCTTCCTTTTCGGGATGTTTTAGTAAGGAAATTCTGGCAAGTTCATCAAGCGCTTCTACTTGGGTAAAGGTGCTATCAAAATCGATAATGTAATAGGCTTTCTGTTTAGACATCTTTTAAATGTTGGGTAATTTCGGTTATAGTTAATGCAAGGGGTTTAAATGAAATCCCAGTTTGCTGGATAATTTTATCATTTGAATAATAACTCAAAGTTAAGCTACTTTTTGCAGCATCCTTTGTTATAGAGGGTTCTTTTCTCGTAAAAATCGAAATAAATTTCAAAGCACGCCAAGCAATAGACAACATCCAGGGTTTTGCTTCTATTGCGGGGGCTTTCACACCAAATCCTTCAGCAATTTTGGCAAACAAATCTTTGTAATGAAAATCTTCTGACGACAGAATAAATCGTTCCGCTGTAGCTTGACCTTCCATCAATAAAATCATACCTTTCGCCACATCTTCCACGTCGACCAAGCCTGTAGCCCCATTGGTATAAAATGGGAAGTTTTGCTTTACCAATTTAAAAATAGCGCCGCTCCCGTCAAATCCTGCATTTCTTCCAATGATAACGGATGGATTGACGATTACAGCATCCAAACCTTCGCTTATCCCGCGCCAAACTTCCATTTCACCTTCATACTTCGACAATCCGTAAGCATGCGCTTTTGTATCGTATTCCCAAAAGTCTTTTTCTGTTATTTTTTGTCCCTTTTTGGCATCTCCTAAAGCCGCTACCGAACTAACATGCAGCAATCTACAGCCCTTTTCTAAGCAAAGGTTTACCACGTTTGCCGTTCCTTCAATATTTATATGAAAAAGCTTCTTTTTATCTTTTGGATTAAAGGACACAAACGCCGCACAATGGTACACGTGGGTAACCCCGTCAAAAACTTCCTCCAATCGCGCGGGTTCATTAATATCGGCTATTTGCCAATCAACGAGCGAATTATGATGTAATAGAGCGGGAATAATCGATTTATCGCGCTTGATAGCTCGAACAGCCATGCCCTTTGCGGTGAGTTGATTAATTAATTCCGATCCTAAAAATCCTGTTCCACCCGTTACCAGTATCATGCGTTTATGTGGTCTTTATGTTGATGCAAAGCGATAAAACCCCGCTATTATTACATTAAAATGAATGCTAAATAACCTTTCAGCCGAAAAAGAATTTCGATAGAAATTTTATTTTTATGCAAAATATGCTTTCAAAAATAGATATTTGAACCGATAGTTTTAAACATATGTCATTAAGCGATTTTTTTTCCCCTTTAAACCTTGATTCTCTAACTCCAAAAAATGGTTTTTTTACCAGTCAGCTGGGATTAAAAACAACCTTTTATACCGAGTCGTTTCCTGATTTAGAGGAAAATAAATTCGATATCGCAATTTTTGGCGTGTTAGATGGCCGTAATGCCGTCAATAATGAAGGTTGCGCCCTAGCCCCCGATTATTTTAGAGAAAAATTCTATCAATTAAACGAAGGCGCTTTTACATCGCGCGTAGTCGATTTAGGTAATATTAAGCACGGAGCAACTGTTGCGGATACCTACATTGCCATCAAAATGGCCGTATCGGAATTGATAAAAAAAGATATTATACCAGTAATTATCGGCGGAGGACAAGACTTAACATATGCCCAATACTTGGGATATGAAGATTTAGAGCAAAAAGTTGATTTAGTGGTTATCGACAATCGATTCGACATAGACGACGATGGTCATGAAGGAATTGCCACCCGTTCTGATTGTTACTTAAATAAAATTTTCCTCCATCAGCCAAATTACCTTTTCAATTTCAGCAACGTAGGTTATCAAACATATTTTGTTAATCAAGAAAGTTTAACCGTCATGGATAAACTCTATTTTGACGTACATCGCTTAGGCGAATTTGCACAAGACATTACCTTAACAGAACCCATCATTCGAAATGCCAACATGATTAGTTTTGATATGGGGGCCATTCGTTCGGCTGATGCTGGGGCAAATGCCAATACTACCCCAAATGGTTTTGATGGGGAAGAAGCTTGCCGAATCATCCGCTATGCAGGCATGAATGACAAACTAACCTCGATTGGTTTTTACGAGTTTAACCCCGCCTACGATAATAATGGGCAAACAGCCCTGCTTTTGGCACAAATGGTTTGGTACTTTTTGGATGGATTTTACGCCCGCAAGAAAGATTTCCCGCTTACCCCAAAATCGCAATTCATCATTTACCGAACAAGCATGCAAGACGGGTCAGGCGAAATGACATTTGTGAAAAGTAAAAAATCGGACCGTTGGTGGATGCAGGTCCCTTACCCTTCGGGCCAGTCACAAAATGAACGCTATCACCTCGTTCCTTGCCGTTACAGCGATTATCAAACCGCGGTTAATGGAGATATGCCCGATTTATGGTGGAGAACCTATCAAAAGCTATCATAATTTTACATTGCTTTAAACGTTATAAATCAAATTATTACTACATTTGAAGTAAATCTACTGTCAAAAAGTAGCAAAAAAGACTAACACATGAAAAAAACCATTTTATCAGCAATTGCGCTTTTACCATTTGCTGCATTTGCTCAAAAACCTTTTACCCTTAATGGAAACGTTAAAGGTCTAAAAACAGGTGACAAAGTTTACCTATTCTATGCCGCAGCTAATAGTAGAGTAACAGATTCTGCAACAGTTACAAACGGCGCCTTCTCATTTAAAGGCTCAATAAGCGATCCATCGCAAGCAAGTTTATACTTAAACACAAACCCATTTGTGAACCGCCCAAAACCGGGAACTAAATTAGATAACGCTTCTTTATATCTAGAATCTGGAACGATTAATTTAACTGCTGCAGATTCATTGAAGAACGGAGTAATCACAGGTTCACCAATAAATGCTGATGCGAATAAATTAAAAGCATTAACGAAACCAATTAACAATAAACTAGCCGCTATTGATGCAGAGTATAGTGCATTTACTCCTGAACAAAAGAAGGATAAAGCTTTGGTGCAAGAATTAGGCAATCGTTATGAAACGATATCAGCAGACCTAAACCCTATTTATATTGATTTTGCAAAGAATAATCCAAAATCATACATCAGCTTAACGACGATTAAAACCCTTTCGGGCGATGATAGTCAGATGGCAACAGCTGAAAAATTATTTAATGGCTTAAGTCCTGGTTTAAAAGCCACTTCGCTAGGAAAATCTTTGACTTCGACATTTGAATCAAACAAAAAAACAGCAGTTGGCGTAATGGCTATGGATTTTACGCAAAACGATGTGGATGGAAAACCTGTAAAATTATCAGACTTTAAAGGTAAATACGTATTGGTTGATTTCTGGGCATCGTGGTGTGGTCCTTGCCGTGCAGAAAACCCTAACGTTGTAGCTGCTTATAACAAATTTAAAGACAAAGGCTTCACTGTTTTAGGCGTTTCTTTAGATGGTGGCAATACCAAAACAACAAAAGAACAATGGCAAAAAGCGATTGCAGCTGATGGTTTAACGTGGACACATGTTTCAGACTTACAAGGATGGAACAATGAAGCAGCAAAAATGTATGGCGTTCGTGGAATCCCTGCAAACTATTTAATTGATCCAAGTGGAAAAATCGTTGGAAAAAGCTTAAGAGGTGAGAAATTACTTGCAGAATTAGAATCGTTATTGGGCGATAAAAAAACGAAGTAATAACCTTCTGAAATGAAATTCAAACCGGCCTACCTTCATGGGCCGGTTTTTTTTATAATTCAGTAAAATAAAATCTTAAAAAACACTGCTTCTCCTTAATTTTCAATTGATTAATTAAAATAACAATTAAAAATATTATTTTTGCGGAATGATTAGATATGTGTGTATTCTGGTAAGTCTTTTAGCAAGTATTCAGTTGAATGCTCAAAACATTGTTAAACAAGACAGTCAAGAGCCTGGCACGGGTGGCAGTGCAATTCGTATTGCGATTTCCAAAATAGATTTGCCTTCCGGCGATAATTATTTCGAACAAGCAAATACAAGCGAAAAAAGTGGAAATTACAACGAAGCGCTAACCTTATTCGGAAAAGCGGCATTTGAATACAACGTTGCAAAGAACTTCAACAGGTACGGAGATGCCATTATAAAAATGAGCAACTTGCACTACCAATTGGGTCGCTTTACAGACGCGGAGCAAATACTACTCAATGTTGCTTTAAAAAATTACTCGAAACTTGGCTCAAGAAATGGAGTTATGAATACGTACAGTTTACTGGGCAAAGTGTACTTAGCCAATAACAAATACACACAATCCATGTGGTTTTACACCCAACAAGGAATTTTAGCCAAGCAATTAAAAAGTGACTATGCATATATCGAGTCAATCTTAGGCATTGCGCAAGTTAAAATCAGAAAAAAAGACTTTACTTTGGCGCTCAAAGACCTAAATAATGCAGAATTATTAGCCAACAACCTGAAAACGACGCAATATCAGGGCGAAATAAAAGAATCTCGTGAAACTATTGCGAGCAAACAAAAAGCAAAAAAATAATTTACAACTCCTATTAAATTCATTGTTTTATACACTGGATTTGAGTAGATTTGATAGTTTTTAACAAGAGACGGTAATATTGCTGTCTCTTTTTTGTTTTTTTGATAAAATGGTATCATATTGGTATGATAAATTTGAAGATGGATTTTAAATCGTTTAAAGAGATGTTAAAGAGAATATTTTTTGTAATTTTTACCGCTGCCGTATTAGCATGTCATGCCTCGCCAAAGGAACAACCCATTGTAGATGGTGTTACCAACATTAAACCCGATGAGCAACAACAGCTTGTTATTCGCGAAGTAGTTAACCTCATTGAGAGCTATAACTATAAAAAAATTCAGATAAACGATTCCATTTCTTCACTGATACTGGACAAATACATTAAATCTCTTGATCAGGGAAGAAATTATTTTTTGGCTTCGGACATTAAAGAGTTTGAAAAATACAGATATACCCTTGACGATGATTTCAAAAATGGCGATTTAAGCGCTCCATTTTACATCTACAATGTTTACGCCAAGCGATTAAATGAATATTTCACTTACTCTTTAGGTCAAATTAAAACAAAATTTGATTTCACTAAAGATGAGTCTTACGTATACGACCGAGAAAAACTGCCTTGGGCTGCTTCTATCACCACCTTAAACGATACATGGAAAAAACGTGTTAAATACGAGTTAGTGAACCTAAACTTAACGGGTACCGCTGAATCTAAAAATATCGTTACTTTAGAAAAACGCTATAAAGATCTTCAATCGCAAACACAAAAAACAAACAATCAAGATGTATTTCAAATCTTGATGGACTCTTTTACAGAATCAATCGATCCGCATACCAATTATTTTAACCCGACCAACACCGTTGCATTTAACGAAGAAATGGCGCGTTCATTTGAAGGTATTGGAGCTCGCTTACAATTAGAAAATGAAGTAGTTAAAATTTCTGAAATTATTGCCGGAGGCCCTGCATTTAAAGATAAACAATTAAGCGCAGGAGATAGAATTATTGCCGTAGCGCAAGGAAACGACGATTTTGTAGATGTAGTAGGCTGGCGATTAGACAAAACTGTATCTAAAATAAAAGGGCCTGCAGGAACAAAAGTACGTCTAAAAGTTATTCCGGTAGGGAAAGAGATGTCAACCAAACCGGTAATTGTAGAATTAACGCGTGAGAAAATCATTCTGCAAGATCAATCGGCAAGCAAAAAAGTAAAAACCATTAAGTCAAATGGCAAAACCTATAAAATAGGTGTAATTGCTCTACCGGCATTTTACGCTGATTTTAAAGCCGCTAACGCTGGAGATAAAAATTATAAAAGTACCACCCGTGATGTTAAACTTTTGATCGATACTTTAAAGAATCAAGATAAAGTAGACGCCATTGTAATGGACTTACGTGGAAATGGCGGAGGTTCATTGGTTGAAGCCATTAATTTAACGGGTTTATTCATCGATAAAGGCCCTGTAGTACAAGTAAAAGATTTGCGCAATAAGATTGAGGTAGATGAAGATGAGAATGCAGGAGTTGCTTGGGATGGCCCTGTAGGTGTTATCGTGGATCGATTAAGCGCATCTGCTTCGGAAATTTTCTCAGGAGCTATCCAAGATTACGGCCGAGGAATTATCATGGGAAGCCAAACTTATGGAAAAGGTACGGTTCAGTCTTCTATAGATTTAAACAAGTTAATTAATCCTTCCATTTTACAAAAACTGGCAAGCGTTATCACTAAAAACAAAACAGTAGGTACTTCGCCTTCAGAAACAAACCCTGAAGATATTAACCTTGGACAGATTAACCTTACCATGGCTAAATTTTATAGAGTAGCAGGCAGCAGCACGCAGCATAAAGGGGTAATTCCTGATATTGTTTTCCCTTCTATTTATCCAATGGATAAAATTGGCGAAGATACAGAACCTTCTGCTTTACCTTGGGATATTATTCCAAGTTCAAATTATAAGCCTGTAGCAGACTTAAAAGCGGTTAAGGCAGTTCTAACTAAAAACAGCGAACAACGTGTTTCTGGCTCTTTAGATTTTAAATACTTAAAGGAAAACATGGCCGAACTTAAAAAACGTGACAACGAAACATCGGTTACGTTAAATGAAGTAAAACTTAAAGCAGAACGCGATACACAAGAGGCTAAATCGTTAGCAAAACAAAACGAATTACGTGCCTTAAGAGGTTTGCCTCCTATTAAAAAAGATTCAAAATTGACCAAACAAGATGCCTTCGATTTTATTGAAGACGAAGCACTTAAAGTAATGGGCGATTTTATTCAACAAACAGGAACCTATGCTATGAACTTAGGAACCTTTTAAGAAATATACAATTTCCTTTCAGGTTAAATGGCCTCATGCAGCAAAGCTACATGAGGCCATTTACGTTTAGCTCAAACGTATTTGAAATAAAATATTTCTATAAACGTATACGCATCAAAGCGGTTTAAGTTTTCAGTTGCATGCATTCACCTCCTTTTATATTCCTTCAAAATAGTGCAGAACAACTAGCTACGAAATAGGTAACTTCTCCCTTTAATTCCTAAACATTCAGGAATAAATGCCTATATGAAAATGGATACGGAGAAACACCTCATGTATCCATGCATGGCAGAAATTGCATACGTGAAAGGTTTCTGTACCATCCTTCACAGTTAAAGAAAAAGTCAGGCAATAAAAAAGCCCGTAATGAAAAATTACGGGCTATGGCACTATAACCTGAATGGCTTAATTAATTTTTGTATAAAAAATATTTAGTTTAATCGTATTGGCATTTGCCGCTTTACCAATTAAACTACGTTCAGCAGTTGACAAAGTAGTTATTGGATAGGATGCAACATCTGAACTCAATAAATCCGCTGGGCCAATAAACGTACCATAATCCGTTAATTTACCGTCGATTAAATCTTGTACATAACTCGTTACCACAAATACATATCGGTTATTGACAGAATCGTAATACCCACCAAAAACGGCATCGCTCAACGCTCTAAAATCTCCCGTGGCAATACTTGTTGCTAAATTATGATCTGGGACATTCCTGGGCTGTTCTGCAATATCTAATCGATAAAGTGCCAACCTACTTGCCGGTAAGTAAGGATATGCATATGTGCCTGCACTTAAATTAACAACCAATTCTGCTCTATTGATAATTGATTTACCGTAAGCGGTATTAAAATTAGTCAACTCAGGAAATGAAATTTTAGTACGCACACCCACTAAACCTTGTGTGGCGGTGATATTTCGTGTACTTGTTCCGTTTAGCTGCTTCTCAATTTCGGTACCAGCATAATTGTGAATTACATTCGCCGTGTGCGGGCTACTAGCAATACTGATTGGGAAATTCACTCTTAAAGTATCTGTATTTGTTGCAGTAGTAGCATTTGGCTTTTTATAAGTCAACTCAATGCTCGATCTGGCTCCGGTTAAACTCACATACACAATACCGCCAGGATTACCCGAAGCTAAAGTAGCAACCGCTTTTAATCCTTTAAAATATTCAGCAAAAGTTGCATTCGTAACAAAAGTTGTTGGCGGTTGATTTAAAATCAAACTCTGCATGGTCGCTTTATCCAAGGGAATACGAATTTGTGATTTTACCGTACGCATGGTATCCACTTTACCCGCTACAACATCTGTAATTCTAATGGGTGTATTTGGAAAAATTCTACTTCTAAAATTCCCCAAACGGGTAGTATTAGCCTCTTGTACATCTGCCGATTTATATTTTGTAATACGGTTTTTTAATTGAAAAACATCAATGTTGTAAACCGAATTGGTTGTATCGCCATAGAAATTTACTTGCGAACTTACTGAATCTATACCCAATACCAATACAGCCGAATCAAGCACTGCACTGGTAAAATCAATGCTCAATGTTGAAGGCACAGGTGTTAGCGCGATATTTGACTGGGTAGTACCAAACTCAGGATCAACCATATACCCTAAAGGATAGCGGCTCATGTTATACGTATTCACATCGGTTTCGCGAATGGTTTGCGAAGTCACAGGACTATTTACCATCGTCCCTTGAATTTGAGCATTTCCATCAGGATCTAAACCAATGTTACCTACATCATCTTTACATGATGCAAAAAGAAAAAGACCTATCAACAGGGTTAATAAGTCTTGTTTTATAAATTTCATATTTAAAATAATAATACCTAATTAAGCAACCGAAACCAATTCATCATTTGAAATTTCTTCATAAAAAGTATAGAAATTTTCAAAATTTTCGGTTAAGTTAAATGCTAAAGTTGGCTTATTGGAATCTTTAACAAATTTTAACACATCATCACTGATGTTTTCATCTGCTAAAACCACTGCATCTGAATGCGTTACAGCACCAATATACATGCTATCACTATCACCATTTTCAAAAGCCTTTGTATCTGCTTCAGTCATATTGGCCATAATGGCTTTCTTATGCAAATTCGCATTTAATTTTTCAGTAAAGTCGCTCTCAAAAATCGAATAAACTACTTTAGAATTTTTAAACGTTGGATCGTTCTTATAAGTCGTTTTAATATAAGCCGGAACCAATGCACTCATCCATCCGTGACAATGCACAATATCAGGTGCCCATCCTAATTTTTTAACGGTCTCCAACGCTCCTTTACAGAAGAAAATTGCACGCTCGTCATTGTCGTCAAAGAATTTTCCACTCGCATCTCTAAATACTTGTTTACGTTGGAAATATTCTTCATTATCTAAGAAATATACTTGCATGCGTGCTGCCGGTATTGAAGCTACCTTTATAATTAAAGGATTATCATTGTCGTCGATAATAATGTTCATTCCAGACAGGCGAATTACTTCATGTAAACGATTTCTTCTTTCGTTTATATTCCCGAATTTTGGCATTAGGATACGTATTTCGAATCCTTTGTCTTGCATTGCTTGAGGTAATTGACGCGTAATTTCAGAAATTTTAGTAAGCTCGAGGAAAGGCGACATCTCGTGTGTAACAATCAGCAGCTTCGTTTTGGCCATCTCCATATTTTAGTAAAATGTATGTTAAATAAAAGATAATGAGCTGCAAAGATACATATAATAATACTATTTATCAATATAACAAGCATTTGTTTGGTTTCGGTTAGATTAATTTACACCTTTACGGCTTTAATTTAAATTACCTAAATTGGAAATACTTAAAACGAAAATAGCACTTCAAGCATTCGTAAACCCTATTAAAGCTTCCGGGCTTAAAATTGCACTTGTACCAACAATGGGTGCCTTACACAATGGCCATATTTCGCTCATTAAACAAGCACAACTAAGTGCAGATATCATCATTTGTAGCATATTTGTTAACCCAACGCAATTTACCGACCCAAAAGACCTTGAAAAATATCCTCGCCCGATAGAGCACGATTTAGCCATGCTGGTTGACGCTGGATGCAATGCGGTATTTATGCCTTCAGCCGCCGAAATGTATCCAAACGGTCAAGATGAAAACTGGCACATCGATTTAGGAAAAGCAGAGTTTCTTTTAGAAGGAGAATTTAGAAAAGGACATTATCAAGGCGTTACGCAGATTGTAAAAAAATTATTCGATTACGTTCAACCCGACATAGCGCTTTTTGGCCAAAAAGATTTTCAGCAAGTTTTAATGATTAAGAACATGCTAAAGCATTTTAATTTGCCTATTCAAATTATAACTTGTCCTATTATTCGTGAAGAGGATGGACTTGCCATGAGCAGTAGAAATATTCATTTATCTCCAATTGACAGAGAAAATTCCCTTGTTTTAAGCCAATCGCTTCAATTTGTGGTTGATCACTTTAACGAATACAGCCTTGAAACGTTAGAAAACAAAGCACAGGAATTTTATCAAAACCTACCTGGTGTAGAACTCGATTATTTTACCATTGCCAATGGCGAAACCCTTGAGCCAGCCAAAACAAAAACCGAAACTAATTTGGTAGCATTGGTTGCCGCAAAAGTTGGCCACACCCGTTTAATCGATAACATGCTCATTCATTAAAACCTAATCGTCATCAAATTGCGAAACTCCATTGCAATGACTAAAAACTCCAAACGGATTACTAACTTTGCCTCATGGTTATCACAATATTAAAATCGAAAATACACCGCGTTCGCGTAACGCAAGCTGAACTAAACTACGTTGGCAGTATTACGATTGATGAAGATTTAATGGATGCAGCCAATATCATTGCGAATGAGAAGGTGCAAATAGTAAACAACAATAACGGAGCTCGTTTCGAAACTTATGTAATTAGAGGCGAAAGAGGTACCGGAACAATCTGTTTAAACGGAGCAACTGCTCGTTTAGCTCAATTAGGCGACATTTTAATTATCATGTCATACGGTTCATTACCAATGGAAGAAGCAAAAAAATACAATCCGATATTAGTTTTCCCTGACGACAATAATCACCTCTTAAAATAACCCATTGGCCCATAAACTAAAAGCGATTATTAAATATCTCATCCTCTTAGTAATAGGAGTGGGCCTTTTATACTTCGCTTTTAAAGGACAAAATATTTCAAAAATTTGGCAGGAAATTAAAACTGCCAAATTTTTATGGATTTTTATTTCGGCCAGCACGGTGTTACTTGCACACATTGTTCGTGCACGCCGTTGGCAAATGCTCTACCAATCAATCCAGTATAATGTTCATTTCTGGAACGCGTACCATGCCGTTATTATTGGGTATTTAGCCAATTTAGCCCTGCCTCGTTTTGGCGAGATTGCGCGCTGCTCGGTCATCTACAAAACACAAAAAGTCCCCATGCTTTCATCAATAGGTACTGTTATTACCGATCGCCTTTTTGATGTAATCGTACTCCTATTAATGGGATTAGGCATGTTGCTTTTTCAATATCCAGTAGTTGCCCATTTCCTTTACCAAACCATTTATGTAAACCTTAGCCAAAAATTTGCAGCCATCAATATTTTATGGATTATATTCCTGTTAATTGCAGGCATCGCACTCATAACGGTCGCAATTTATTTCCTTCGCAAGTTTTTTAACAAAAAATTTTTAAAAATACTGGTCTCGCTCAGACAAGGTTTTAGCTCATACACCAAATTAAAAAACAAAGGTCTTTTCTTGTTTTACACGACTGCTATTTGGTTTTTGTACTACATATCCATGTATTTTGCCTTTTCGGCAATTAGTTCTACCACTCACTTAGGTCTCGATGCCGCCTACACAGCCTTCGTCTTTTCGGGCTTTGCCATGGTTGCGCCCATTCAAGGCGGCATTGGCGTTTTTCATTGGATGGTTGCTCAAGCCCTTGTTTTATACGCGGTTAATTTTAAAGATGCACTAGCTTATGCGACCATTATTCATTCCATGCAAATACTATTAGTGTTACTATTAGGCTGCATCAGCATGCTTTGTGTCCTTCTTAAAAAAACAAACACCGCTTTTTCAGAAAAGCAATAACAGCATTTCAATACATGTTCGTCCGGCTATCGCTTATAGTCCTCTCCCGATAAAAATCGGAATGCGGGCTATTTAGCTCTATCCGGTTTATGTAACGCAGGCACCTACAGGCAACGAACATCCCCCCTACAAAGCGCCTCACCATGAATACCTAAACCTGATGGCAACGAACACGAAGCCCTTTTCGGGCGAGTAAAGTGTACAGCAGGGTTACAATTGCCAAAACCATCTACCGAACATTTTCAAAAAAAATGCGTAAATAAATATCCTTTATACAAAAAAATACTATGCAACCATAGTATTTTTAAGTTGAAAATGTTACATTTGATTGAATCACCTATACAATTTGTTATGCATTTCGAATTAAGTGAAGAACAATTAATGATACAGCAGGCTGCGCGCGACTTTGCTCAGCATGATTTAAAACCAGGCGTAATTGAACGAGACGAACACCAAAAATTTCCGGCCGAACAAGTGAAAAAACTGGGCGAACTCGGATTCTTAGGAATGATGGTTGATGAAAAATACAATGGTGCAGGCTTAGATGCCCTTTCGTACGTATTGGTAATGGAAGAACTTTCTAAAATTGATGCTTCGGCATCAGTAGTTGTTTCGGTTAACAATTCATTGGTTTGTTACGGCTTAGAAGCTTATGGTACCGAAGCCCAAAAAGAAAAATATTTAAAACCACTTGCTTCAGGAGAAAAAATTGGAGCCTTTTGTTTATCAGAACCCGAAGCCGGGTCTGATGCCACCTCGCAGCACACCACTGCCGAAGACATGGGCGACTATTACCTATTAAATGGTACCAAAAACTGGATTACCAATGGAAGTACTGCATCCATTTATTTGGTTATTGCACAAACCCATCCCGAATTAAAGCACAAAGGCATTAATGTTTTTATTGTAGAAAAAGGTGCGGAAGGTTTTACCATTGGCCCAAAAGAAAACAAATTGGGCATACGCGGTTCCGACACACATTCGTTGCTTTTTAACGATGTTAAAGTGCCTAAAGAAAATAGAATTGGAGCGGATGGATTTGGTTTTACTTTTGCGATGAAAACATTGGAAGGTGGCCGCATTGGTATTGCAGCGCAAGCATTGGGAATTGCACAAGGAGCCTTCGAACTAGCAACAGAATATGCTAAACAGCGTAAATCGTTTGGCAAGCCTATTGCCGAACATCAAGCCATTGCATTTAAACTGGCCGATATGGCTACGCAAATTGAAGCCGCTCGTTTATTGGTATACAAGGCCGCTTGGTTAAAAGATCAGGGATTACCTTACGTAAAAGCCGGCTCAATGGCCAAATTATACGCATCTAAAGTTGCCATGGATGTGACTGTGGAGGCCGTGCAAGTACATGGCGGATACGGCTTTGTAAAAGAATACCATGTTGAACGCCTCATGCGCGATGCTAAGATTACCCAGATTTATGAGGGGACAACTGAAATACAAAAAATGGTTATTTCGAGAGAAATTATTCGCTAACAATAAAAAATGGGGCTATAATCAACATAACCCCATTTCTTTTATTCTTCGTTTCCGGCGATGGTATTTAACAACGCTTTAATGATGGCTACCACAATAGCTAAAACAGCTGCAGCTAAAAATCCGCTGGTGTGAAAAGAGGTCATCATGTTATCAACCAATAAAATCATTAAAACCGTAATGATGAATGATACCAAACCCAGCGTTAAAAAGTTAATAGGGAAGGTAAATACACGCAACACAAAACCAATTGTAGCGTTTACCAAAGCTATTAATACAGAAGCGATAATGGCATTGCCATAACCGTCTATCGATACCCCGGGCACCAATTTAGCGCCTAAGAAAAAAGCCAAACCTGTTAATAAAATTTCGATGATTATTTTCATAATGCTTATTTTAGTGAAATGTTAAACCGTATATTTTTATTTGTTTTTAGTTTATTCAGCTCGCTGCTATTTTCATGCCAATCGGAAAATACAGGCTCTGTTATCGCCTTCACATCAGACAGTTCAAAAATCGTTATCAAAAACATTCAAGCAGTTAATTTACTACAAGTTAAAAATAGTTTTAAAGAAAACCTCGACTCTACGTATTTAATTTCGGTTTATTTAACACCGGGCGAAAACGACAGTTTAACGATGGAGCATAGAATTGACGGAAATATAAAATTGGAAGGCGATTCGCTTATGTTTTATCCCAAACAACCATTTGAAAAAGGAAAAACCTATTTGGTTGAAACCGTTATAGGAATGGATTTCGCCAACAGTAAAAAAATTCTGACAGGCAAATTAAAATCGAGTGTACAAAGACAAAAACAGCTACTTGTAAGATAGATTTTAAGCTAAGTGTTTGATTTCTTGCAAAAAATTACTACATTTGCATCGTAATCGAAGAAAAGAGAAGGGGACATTGTCCCCTTTTTCTGTGAAATTAGGTTGAAATATGCAGATAGAAAAGAGAGTAAAAGAACTCGTTGAAGAAAAAATTGCAGACAGACCAGAGCTGTTTTTGGTTGAAGTGAGAATGCTGCCTAACAACAAACTGATTATTCATGTAGATGGTGATCAAGGAATAAGCATTCAAGATTGCGTAGCGATTAGCCGCCATGTTGGTTTTCATTTAGAAGAAGAAAACGCAATTGAACAAGCCTACAATTTAGAAGTTTCTTCACCTGGCGTTGGCGAACCTTTAAAGCTAAATCGTCAATATGTAAAAAACATTGGACGTACCATTAGCATCAAATTAAAAGAGGGCCAAAAGAAAGAGGGAAAGCTTTTAGAAGTTGCAGACAACAATTTACTAATCGAAGAATCGGTTAAAGAAAAAGGGAAAAAAGCGGTATTGGTGCAAACCAGCATTGCGTTTACAGATATATTAGAAACAAGTGTGTTAATTTCATTTAAATAAAAATGAGTACTACAACAATCAATTTAATCGACTCTTTTCAGGAGTTTAAAGATTTCAAAAATATAGATCGCCCTACCGTGATCAGTGTGTTGGAAGAAGTTTTTCGTAGTATGTTGCGTAAAAAATACGGAACAGACGAAAACTGTGATGTTATTGTAAACCCGGATAACGGGGATTTGGAAATCTGGAGAACCAGAAGAGTTATGGAAGACGGTTTTTCTGAAGATGATGATTTAGAAATAGAGCTTGCTGAGGTTTCTAAATACGACAATACACTAGAAGTTGGCGACGATTATGTGGAGCAAATTACCTTAGAAAGTTTCGGACGTAGAGCAATTTTAGCTGCACGTCAAACATTGGTTTCTAAAGTATTGGAATTAGAAAAAGACGAAATCTTCAAAAAATATAAAGACAGAGTTGGCGAAATTATCACCGGCGAAGTTTACCAAGTTTGGAAAAAAGAAACGTTGGTTTTAGATGATGAAGGCAATGAGCTTTTAATGCCTAAAACAGAGCAGATTCCTGCAGATTACTTTAAAAAAGGAGATTCGGTACGTGCGGTAATTTCTAAAGTAGAAATGATTAATGCTAACCCTAAAATCATTATCTCTAGAACAGCCCCAGAATTTTTACAACGCTTATTCGAACTAGAAGTTCCTGAGATTTTTGACGGCTTAATCACCATTAAAAAAATCGTTCGTGAACCAGGAGAGCGCGCTAAAGTAGCGGTAGAATCATACGATGACCGCATTGATCCAGTTGGAGCATGTGTGGGTATGAAAGGTTCACGTATTCACGGTATTGTTCGTGAGTTGAAAAACGAGAATATTGATGTAATTAACTTTACCAATAACATCTCGCTTTACATCACACGTGCATTAAGTCCGGCAAAAATCACCTCAATTAAATTAGATGATGAAACCAAACATGCATCGGTTTACTTAAAACCAGATCAAGTTTCATTAGCAATTGGTCGTGGTGGACACAACATCAAATTAGCCGGTAAATTAACAGGCTATGAAATTGATGTATACCGCGAAGCGGATGAAGAGAACGACGAAGATGTGGATTTAGAAGAATTCTCAGACGAGATTGATAGCTGGATCATTGACGAATTAAAGTCAATTGGTTGCGATACCGCAAAAAGTGTTTTAGCGCTTAGCGTAGAAGACTTAGTAAAACGCACCGATCTTGAAGAAGAAACAATTAACGAAATAATTCAGATTCTAAAGTCAGAATTTGAATAAGTGGTGGAATTGGTAAATAAACACTACTTTTGTATTAAATAAAAAAAATAATAGGAGCTAAATGTCAGACGACAAACCAATCATTTTAATTAAAGCTATTAAAGAACTTAATATTGGCATGGGTACGGCCGTTGAGTTTTTAAACAAAAAGGGATTCTCTGCCGAGAAAAGCCCTATGTTTAAACTTACGGGTGAGATGTACAACGCCTTATTAAAAGAGTATCAGGGAGATAAGATCGTAAGAGAAGAAGCCAAACAAATAGTGATTGGTAAAATACGTCGTGACGAGCCTGAGACTGAAAAGCCAGTAGAAGCGCCGAAGAAAACCGCCGATTTCGAGCGAAATGATGAGATTTTGATTAAAAATGCGCAATCGTTTACGCCTCCGGCTGAAAAACCAAAGGTTGTAGAAAAACCAGAGGCAGAAAGCCCTGCTCCTGCGGCAGCAGAGCTCGCAAAAGAAGTAAAAGCAGAAGCAAAAACTGAAGAGAAATCAGAAGAAGCTGGATTACCAGGTGTTAAAATTGTAGGTAAGATTGATTTAAATGATCTGAATCCAAAAACACGCCCTGCTAAAAAAGAAGATACGCCTGCTCCTGCAACACCTGTTGCTAAGGTAGAAGAGCCAGCAAAACCAGTTGAACAACCTAAGGAGGAAGCGAAACCGGTTGAACCTAAAAAAGTAGAAACCCCTGTGGCAGCACCTGTTGCAAAAGTGGTTGAACCTACTAAACCAATTGAGCAGCCTAAAGTGGAAACAAAACCGGTTGAACCTAAAAAAGAAGAACCTGCTGCAAATGCAGAGCCAGAGGTTATTAAAGCGCGTACCGTTAAATTAACGGGGCCAAACATTATTGGTAAAATTGTTTTACCAACTACGCCTGACAGGAGAAACAATCCTGTTGCTTCATCGAACGATAGTGAAGCCGCTAAGCGTAAACGTAAACGCAAGAAAACTCCTGGAGGACCAGGACAACCTGGTCAGCACGGTGGGCAACAAAACCAAGGTGGTCAAGGCCAAGGGCAGGGACAAGGTCAGCAGCCTCGTCAACCTTATCAAGGTAACCGTCCGGCAGGTCAGGGTGGAAATAACTACCAAGGTAACCGTCCGGCAGGTCAAGGTGGAAATAACTACCAAGGCAATAGAAACAAACCAGGTTTCCAAAATAGAAATGCTGCAGCTAGCGGCCCTAAAGAAGAACCTACAGAGAAAGAAATTCAAGATCAAATTAAGGCAACACTTGCTCGTTTAAGTGGAGCAGGTAAATCTGGTAAATTTGCACAACGTGCTAAATTACGTCGTCAAAAACGTGATGATGTAGCATCGTCAGCAGAAGAAGCAGCAAACGAACTTGAATCACAATCGAAAATATTAAAAGTAACAGAATTTGTTACTGCTAATGAGTTAGCCAACATGATGGACGTGCCCGTTACCAAAATTATTGGAACGTGTATGAGCTTGGGTATGTTCGTTTCAATTAATCAGCGTTTAGATGCCGAAACTTTAACCATTGTTGCCGACGAGTTTGGTTACGAAATCCAATTCGTAAAACCAGATGAAGAAGAGGACAATTTAATTGAAGAGGAAGATAACGATGAGGATTTAATTGAAAGAGCTCCGGTTGTAACCATTATGGGTCACGTTGACCACGGTAAAACATCTTTATTGGATTATATCCGTAAGGCCAATGTAGTTGCCGGTGAAGCGGGTGGTATTACGCAGCACATTGGTGCCTACATGGTAACTACGCCTTCAGGTAAAAAAGTAACTTTCTTAGATACTCCGGGTCACGAAGCTTTTACCGCAATGCGTGCTCGTGGTGCTAAAGCAGCAGATATTGCTATCATTGTAATCGCAGCAGACGATGCGGTGATGCCTCAAACAAAAGAAGCAATTAATCACGCACAAGCGGCTGGTGTTCCATTGGTATTTGCTTTCACTAAAGTAGATAAACCAGGTGCCAATGCAGATAAAGTACGTGAGCAGCTATCTGTTATGAATATCTTAGTTGAAGACTGGGGTGGTAAATACCAATCACAAGAAATATCGAGTAAAAGTGGCTTAAACGTTGATTTACTTTTAGATAAAGTCTTGTTAGAAGCTGAATTATTAGAACTAAAAGCAAACCCTGATAAACGCGCTACAGGTACTGTAATTGAAGCGGCCTTAGATAAAGGACGTGGTATTGTAACAACCATTTTGGTTCAAGGTGGTACGTTAAAAGTTGGAGATCCTATTTTAGCAGGTAGTTACAGCGGTCGTGTTAAGGCACTTTTCAACGAACGTGGAGCAAAAGTTGATTCGGCAGGCCCATCGCAACCAGTACAAGTATTGGGTATGCAAGGAGCACCTACAGCAGGTGATCGTTTCAATGCCTTAGAAAGCGAATCGGAAGCACGTGATATTGCAAACAAACGTATGCAATTACAACGTGAGCAAGGTTTACGTACGCAAAAACACATTACTCTAGATGAAATTGGCCGTCGTTTAGCGATTGGTAACTTTAAAGAACTTAATATCATTGTTAAAGGTGACGTGGATGGTTCAATTGAAGCATTAGCCGATTCATTGCTTAAATTATCAACCGAGCAAATTCAAATCAACATCATCAGTAAAGGTGTTGGTCAGATTTCAGAGTCGGATGTATTGTTAGCTTCAGCTTCGGATGCGATTATTATCGGTTTTCAAGTTCGTCCATCAACAGGTGCACGTAAATTAGCAGAGCAAGAGCAAATCGACATCCGTTTATATTCGATCATTTACGACGCAATCAACGAGATTAAATCGGCAATGGAAGGCATGTTGGATCCTGAGTTTGAAGAGAAAATTGTTGCCAATGTTGAAATTCGTGAAACCTTTAAAATTACAAAAGTGGGTACCATTGCAGGTTGTATGGTATTAGATGGTAAAATTACGCGCAACAGCAAAATCCGTATCATTCGCGAAGGTGTTGTAATTTACACCGGTGAATTAGCTTCTCTAAAACGTTATAAAGATGATGTTAAAGAGGTTTCTAAAGGTTACGAGTGCGGTTTAAATATCCAGAATTTTAACAACATCGAAGTTGGTGATATTGTAGAAGCGTACGAACAAGTAGAAAAAGTAAGAAAACTATAAGCATTAAGAATGCTTGAACAATATAAAGGCCTCAAAAATTTGAGGCCTTTTTTTATTTAAAAGCATAGACCTATCCATATCTATAGCATTATTGGCAATTTACGCTATTACCCAATTGACATTTACTTATTAAAGTCTGACTGAATGAAAATTTCATGTATAGGAACCTCATAAAGCTTAGCGATTTTGCTCAGTTGGGATATACAAAAATCAACTTCGTTATTTTCCCATTTGCGATAACTTACTCTACTTATTTCTACACAATTAGCGACATGTTGTTGTGTGAACTTATTCTTGTCTCTTAATTTTCTGAGGGTTAGTCCTATATCAATCATCCTACATTTGGTTAGTTTACATACCATTAGGAATAGGCAACAGAACAATAGGATTCCCAAATTTAAAACTTTGAGGCAAAATATTCAAACTCAACCATCTGTAAACCAACAAACTAAATCACAAATCAAACAAGAAGTAAAATTAATAATACACAAACGTGTTATCTTTGCAAAACCCGATTTTATCAGAAAGAGAAAAATAATTAGGCATTGACTAAAAATATGCCTGTAAGGTCTTAAACCCTTAAAAGCCTCGGTTAAACAACCAAAAAAATAGTTAAACACAACAAAATGATAACCGTAGATTATCAAAATAAAAATAATAATACTAGAAATTGCACACCTTTCACTCCATCAGCAAAATTAAAATGAGGTATTTAAAAAGGTTTACATGGATAGGTTTTTCTTTTATAATATTATCCTGCAAAAAAGAGCCAGTGCGTAATAGCGAGGAGCAAGAAATTATATCGCCCACAGTAGGCACACGAAAAGAATTTACGTTAGATTCCATCTATTTATATGCGAAGCAAATCTATTTATGGAACGATGCTTTACCCAGTTATGCAGCATTTAATCCTAGAGAAAAATACCGTGATTTACCATCAGATTTAACCGTTTATAAAAAGGAGCTTTTTGATATTTCTAATTTTAAAATAAATCCGGTTACCGCTCAACCTTTTGAACGCAATAATTCGCTCAGCCCTAAATACTCTTACTTAGAATATAGCTCTTCTAAAAGCAGCGCTTCAAAAGCTGGAATTAATACTACTGAAACCATTTTAGCACAACGAATAATTCGTAACAACACTAAAACCATTGCCTATTTAGCATTAGGCTCCTTCCCCAATTTAAGCAGCGCCCAATCAAAGTTAAACCAAGTATTCAATGAATTTGCTGCCGAAAATCCTAAATACTTAATTTTAGATTTACGGACTAATCGAGGGGGATATATTGAGACCGCTGAATATGTTGCTAACTTAATTGTTCCTAGCACTTTAAACGGCAAAATAATGTACTCCGAACTATATAATTCAACCCTGCAAAGCGGAAATGCAAAAATCCTCCGTTATCAACCTTATTTAGATGAAAACGGGAAAACTGTTCTTTATAAGGGCCGAGCAGCAACATTGGCCGATGTTGATTACACGGAAAGTGGTAACACATACTTATTTAAGAAAAAAGGTAATTTAGAAAGCATCCAAGAGATTTATGTTATCACTTCTAATGTTACTGCCTCGGCCAGTGAATTATTGATTAGTTGTTTAAAACCATACTTTGATGTCAAATTGATTGGTGAAAAAACGTATGGCAAACCAGTAGGTTTCTTTGGAATTAACATTGACCAATACACTGTTTACCTCAGTAGCTTCTTATTAAAAAATGCACAGGGTTGGTCCGACTATTTTACAGGCATGGGACCAGATGTATTTATTGAGAACCCTAATAACCCGGCTTTAGGTGACATAAATGAAGTATGCTTTAATACCGCCATATCGCTTATAAATGGCAATATCAAGACCGCTGAAAACAAGGGAAAACTTTTGTATAAAAAATCTAATCCCATGGTAACAGACAAGAGCGAAATCTTTTCTTCTGAAAACAGCCTTCTCGAAACGCGCTTAAAGCTTAAGCAATAATTTAATATCAGTCTTTTTCAAAATTTTGATAACTACTGGTTATCATAAGCAAAATTCTTTATTCGCTCATTTGTGAAAAATTAATTTTATATGAAAAACAATCACAAACTGAAGATTTTCTGCTTATTGTTTGCGCTAACTGCAACGATAAGTGGATGTAAGAAAAATGATGTCGTGAGTGACGAAAAAGGGTTGAATGGGAATAAGAAGAATTTGGCCTGGGGTGGTGATCCTCAATATAATTTATTAGGATACGGCTATGACGTGACGGGCAGATTAGCAAATGCAGAATCATCAAGATTGCAAGTAATTAATATAAAAAAATATGTTGATGAAAACAGTTCATTATATCGTTACAATGATGATGTTTATGAATCTTTTGACTATTCAAGCGGTGAAAATGCCGAAAGTTATTCCACTAGCATGGCTCAAAAATACAGTGCAACGGCTAGTTTTTTAAAATTATTTAAAGCTGAACTAAATGCATCTTTTGACAAAAAAAGCTCATACTCTTCAAAGTATTCTTATGCTTCTGTTAGAAAAATGATAAAGCAAAAAAATTTAAAAATTTATTATACTACTGATAATTTAATTACTAATTATTTAACAGATCAATTTAGATCAGATTTGAACACACTATCTCCATCTGATTTAATATTTAGATACGGAACCCACGTACTAACTGACATTGAATTAGGGGCTAGACTGGATATGAACTACGAAGCACAAACAAACAGCAGCCAAAAAGAAGAAGCCGCAAAAGCAGGTGCCGTGCTTTCTGCTGCGAAAATTTTCTCTGTAAAAGCCGACATTTCTACAAATAACTCATATGCTAGTTCTAATTTTAATCAAACACTGTATTACAATACAGTAGGAGGAGATGGCACTAAACCTTTAGTGGGTACAATAACACTAGATAACACAGCCATTAAATTAAGTATCGCCGAATGGCAAAGTACATGTACAAAAGATAATGCAGCACTAATTAAAATAGGTAAAGAAGGCTTTATTCCGTTGCAAGATTTAATTGCTGATCCTGTGAAAAAACAACAGGTAAAAGATGCTATTGAGAGATATATAGCGGATAGGCAGGTAAAGGAATTAGGGGAGATGCCTGTTTATGTATACTATAGCTCAGAAGGTAAAGATCATTATTTTAGTTTAAACAACCAGCCGAATCTCGGAAATGGTTACTTTAAAAATGAAGGAATTGTTTTTTATGCTTTTAATAAGCCTACTGCAGGATGTGTTCCGGTTTACGTATATTACAATTCAGGTTCTGCCGATCATTACTATGGCTTGGGCAACTCTCCAACAATTGGCAATGGGACTTTTAGGAATCAAGGAATTGCCTTCTATGCCTACCCTAAGAACACCCCTAATACAGCACCTGTTTATATGTACTACAATTCGAAAGATAGTGACCATTATATAACTCCAAATAACTCGCCAACTATCGGGAATGGCACCTTTTTAAATGAAGGTGTTGTGTTTAATGTGCCTTTATAAACTTAAAGCACTCTGCTTGGTGTTTGCCTTAAATATCAACCATTACATTAAATTTAATAAAATAGCCAAAGAAAAGATGGATGGATATATGAAGGAAATATAGGGTTCATACCTCAAAATTAATCTGTAATATTCTCTATACACAAATGTTAAAAGCTCCTTAATTTTTTATTGAGGGGCTTTTTTTATCGATATTCGCCGAATATTTACCACATTGATTAATGGATATTGAAGTAAAGAAAACCGCTGCTCTAGAAAAAAAGAATTTTGACTTTGTTGATACTATACGCTGTATTTCTATGATGGGGATAGTGTGGGAGCACAGTGCCATAGTGGGAGATCCAAAAATTAAAGATTTATATTTAAGTATACTCCACGTATCAGTAATGCAATTTTTCAAATTTGCTACAATAGCTTTTTTTTTAATTGCAGGATTCCTTATTAACTATAAATTCACAGAATATACGCCAACACAATACCTAAAAAATAGATTTAAAAACACCATAAAACCATGGGCGTTTTGGCTTCATATCTTACTCATTTGGAATATATCTGAGCTTTTTTTTAAGTTTCTTAAATATCATGGAGATTATCCAATTCCAAATAATTTTGGGTTATACATCCTGGAGCAGTACTATCAAATAATTTTTTTTTCAAGCTTTTGGTTCATACTAAACTTTTTAATTTGCATATCTATATTGTTAATTTTCAAAAAACATATCTACAATATATGGTTCGGAATAGTTTTAGGCTGTGTATCCCTCTTTTATAGCATAAACCTTTATCAGGATTGGATTATAACAAGCCATACAACTGCACTTTTTGGTTTTGTTTTCTATTTATGGCTTGGTGTATATGCAAATAAATATTATGACCAACTGTTGTTCTTTATGAGAAAAACATCCATTTGGTGGTTTATTACTATAACAGTTATCTTTTTCTTTATAGCCGACCTAGAATCAATCTATCTAAAATCACTCAAAATAGACGATATCTACAACACGCTACGCATTTCGAATATTCTTTATTCCCTTAGTTTTTTCCTAGTATTATTTAAAATAGGTTCAATTAATTTTGTTAATAAGTATCTCGACCCTAGAAATACAACGTTTGGTATATACTTAGTACACCATATTATAATTTTCCATGTTTTAACAGAAATATTTAGGCCATTTAATATTGATATAAATAAAATCACTTTATTACAAGCAACAATTTATACAGTATTAAGATTTGTAATTACATACTTGCTAAGTGTCTTAATAGTTATGTTAATTCGACGTACTAAATTTAAATGGTCAGTAGGCATCTCTTAAATCATCAACAATGATACATCTTATAATAACTACAGCAAACATACAAGAAAATTATGCGCTACGTAAAGAACAATACTTAAAGTCTATTAATCAGGCTCTAAAATTTAATTATTTACTTGATAGTTATACTATCCTTGAATGTAGCTCCTATCATGAAGATTATCTTAACTCATACAATACGTATTATAGTAAAATTGGAAATAAATTTCCTGAAAAGGGATTAAATGAAATGCAGCATCTAAAAAGCTTTATCGAGCAGTCTTCAATTAATTCAACTGATACTATTATTAAGCTAACAGGAAGATATTTATTAGAGGATAGTACCTTCATTAATAAAGTAATATTATTAACTGATTTTTATGACAGTTTCTTTAAAGATGATTCAGATATTTATGAGGGTAAAGGCTATCATACATTTTTATACGCCATGAAGAAAAACCGGTTTTTAGAAACCATCAATTCTTTAAATTTTTCTAAAACAAACCTAGACCCTATTGAATGGGGTGTGAAAGATTTCTTAAAAAATAAAAATAGAAACTATCTTTTAAAGAGGTTGGGTATTATAGCAATTCAAGGAACGTATGGAGAAAAAGTATTTAATGCATAAATTACTTAGCTGATAATTTACTTTTTAACCAACGTTTTATTTTTCTTCTTAACAAATTATATTTTTTCCATCTAATTTCTAAACTAAAATCTCTGTTAAAAACAGCATAATCTGCATCCTTTTCAGGTAAAATATAAAGTGGATGCATTAATGTGCCTATAGCCTCAAAAGGTAAGTTAGCATATGGGCTGTTTGAACTGGTTGTATGAGTGCCGTCTGTTCTAAAACCAATATTACTAATAAGATTTCCATTAGGATTAATGCTTAATCCATTGTTAAAATAATTTATCAATGCCATCTGATAATCCCAGGTATCAATTTTCCCATTTTTCAGATTTGTAAAAATTCTTTTCCAATCTTCATTAACAAACCTATCTGTAAAAATATTATCAAAGTGAACGTAAGCTTCATCTTCGGTATAGAGTGAAAGCTCTTTGTCATAATCCTTCCATACCCTCTTCCAACTTGCCCAACCCCAAACATGCGTTTGATTAGCGAAATAATAGCTGCTATTCCCCCATTTCTTACCTAACTGATGATCACTTCCAGCAATGTGTCTTATCCTTGTATCGAAGCGATATTTTTCAAGCAATTCATCGCAAAAGCTAAAAAATTCTACCGCAGGTAAACAATCATCTTCTAAAATTATTCCCTCGTCTTCTTGCTCAAAAAACCAACCTATTGCCGATGATACAGCTTCCTTGCATCCGTGATTTTTGTCTCGATATAACGTTATTAACTCACAGGGCCAGTCTACTTTTATACTATCTCTTGTTTCTTTACATAGAAGAAAATCAGATTCATAGCTATCACGTGGCCCATCGGCGGCAACGTATAATTTAGTTGGCTTAACCTCTCTAATCGCTTCAAAAACTCTTGAAGTGATGTCTGGTCGATTAAAAACAAGAAATAATATTGAAGATTTAACTTGATACATACTCATAATTAGCAAATTTACGATAAACATTAATCGTACTACTTACAGATTTCTCAATTGAGAAAAAATTTAACCTCAATTTACCTTTCAAACGTAAATCATCCGCTAATGATTCATCATTTATTATTTTTTCAAGCTGAATACGCATAGATTCAACACTATTTGGGTCAAAATAAAGTGCTGCATTACCGCAAACCTCCTCAAAACAACTTGTATTACTTGCTACAACTGGACAATCGTAATAAAATGCTTCTAGCAAGGGTAAACCAAATCCCTCATAAAGGGAAGGAAAGACGAATGCAATTGCATTTCTATATAAAGAAAGTAAGATCTCATCATTTACACTTTTTTGTATAACCTGATGTTGAACACCACTTTCTATTAAAAACATCATTTCTTTCCCCGAAAAAGCACCTCCTCCAGCACAAAAAACAATTAAATTCTTGTTTTTAATTAAGCTTGGGGTTACTGCTTTTATAAAATTATTAAAGTTCTTATACAGTCCACGTTCTCCAACGAACAATAGGTATTGCTCTTCTACAATTACGACATCTTGCTTACGGGCGGCAAAAGGCTGAAACCCATGGTGAATTACTGTTATTTTATTCTCTGGAATATCAAAGTACTCCAAAATATCATTCTTGGTGGCATGTGAAATTGCTATAATATGATCTGCATTTTCAATGCAGATTTTCTTATGTGAGGCAAGTACATCGTCTGCACTATAATAATGAGGAAACCTCTCATGAATCATATCATGAACTGTAATAACAAATGGCTTTTTAAGATATTTCAAAAAATAAGGTTCATAGTATGTCGGATGAAAAACATCGAAATTATTTTTACGAATTTTGTACTTAGAAAACTTTTTATTCCACTTATAAATTTTTTTCTGAGTTTTAAATAGTAATTTACCAATAGCTTCTCCAAAAAAACCAGGATTATCTTTTATATAGTGATTTTGGCTATACAATACACTTATTGATGACTGTTCTTTACTTGATTGCTTTAACCCATAAAATATGTTAGCGAAATAACGTGAAATTCCTCCAAAGCGTTGTAGTGAGAAAATCTGATGATCAAATAATACCTTCATATTTAGAGAATTTTAATATTGTTTAGGTAAGAACACAAGTATAAAATTCATAAAAGCTTTTAATAATTTATAGGCCAATTTATATTCTCTTATGTAAAAATACTGCCTAATTCTCTTTGATTTTAACTCTTTAATACTTGCATAATCATCAACAAATAACGCAAAATGCTGGGAAATGACCGCATTTCTCTCTTGATGCATTAGTTTATGATTTTCTAATATAGAGGATATCCCTTGAGTATCGTAATTACAAATAGTTTGATTAACGTGTTTATAAACAACATTTTCCTTACAGATAGTATAAATAAAGAACTCCCAATCCGACACTATTTTATAATTCTCATTGTAATAAAAAAAATCTTCAAACAAACTACGTTTTATAAAACTTGCTTGGTGCGAAAGGCTATGCTCCATAAAATAACTAAAAGAAAGCTTATCTGGATATGTCCTGATAACCTCTCCTGTGTTTTCCTGGTAAGCTGCATCACCATACACGATAGAGTTTATATCATTTAACTCAGGACTGATTTTTTCAAGAGTGTGATCATTAAACAATGAGTCGCCACTATTTAAAAACAACAAATAACTTCCTTTGGAAGCTTTTATTCCCTTATTCATTGCATGATAAACACCATTGTCTGATTCTATAACAGCATAATTAAACAATGAAAATTCACTACGAATAATTTCTTCACTTCCATCGGTACTACCCCCATCTATTATTATAAATTCAAAATCCTTTATGGTTTGCCTTTTAACACTATCTATAGTCTTTAATAAACCCTGTCTATTATTATAATTTACAGTAATAATGGAAATTTTATCAGCCATGGTTACAGATTAATCTAGCTCTAATTCTTCAAGTAATCCCTTTAACTTTTGTAAAACGGAAGTCGGAGCATAATTTATAATTGATGAATAAGCATTTTCCTTGATTCTAGTCCAAAGTTCACTATCTTCATACAAATTTATAATCTGTCTAGCAAAATCAATTGTATCATCCCCCAATAAAACATTTTTATCGTGAATTAAGTCCATTCCTTCCACACCAATAGTTGTAGATACAATTGGCAGTCCTAATTCTAAGCTTTGCCCTATTTTACCTTTCATACCAGCTCCATATCGTAATGGTGCAACGAAAACTCTTGCATTCAAAAAATAAGGGTCTACATTTTCTAAAAAGCCGGGGACATACACATCCGGCCCTACCAATGCCTTAACCTCAGTTGTAGGAAAGCTACCTAGTAAGTGGATAGGAACACGGCCTAATTTATCCCAAACAATTGGCATAATGTCTTGAATTAACCATTTTACTGCATCAACATTCGGTTCATGCTTATATCCACCTATAAATACAATTCCTTTTCTTTCAATAAAAGGAGTTTCAATCTTAGGAACATTTAAAGCATGGATATTTGGTATAACATATACATTTTTTATACCTTCATTTTCAAGTAAAGTCTTTTCTGAATTGGTTACTGTTAAAGTTACATCTGCATTCTCTGCCAACATAAGTTCAATTTTTTTAAACTTCTGTGCTTTTTTCACCAACCTTTCATTTTTTTCATTCTCTGCTTGTCTAAGCATTCTAACAAAATGCAAATCAACTGTATCGAAAATAATTTTTATTTTTCTATTTGCCTTTAGTAACTTTCTAAATTTAATGTTTAGCATGGGCCTAGAAATCCAGGCATAATCAACTTTCCCTCTGATGCTTTTTAAAATGTGAGTATTATTTTTTGAACCTTCTTCATTTAATAAAACATCAATCCCTAACCCAATAAGCTCACTATAATAAGGCTCTACTTTTTTTCCATCACTCGGAAAAAATACAACATTCAGATTCAATTGTTTGAATAGCTTTAAAAGTTCAAAAAGTCTTCTAGAACCTGAAGATTTATCATATTGAGGTAGGTCATCATCTATGATCAAAATTGTTTTCTTTTCTGTATCTAGGAATTTTAAATCGACACCTAAGGCCTTTGTATTAACAACCCAAGATTTGATTTTCGACAAAATAGCATTCATTAGTTGGCTTTTATTAATAGCAAAAATATGATATTTATCTATACAGCAGAGAAATGCTATTGTGAAGACTCTCTATAGATTAATTTAATTCTTGCAACAAGTGACTTTTTCCTTATAAAAAAAAGAGTTCTCATATTAATCATTAATTTACAAAAGAGATTAAATGAGAATTTTTTGGTGTTTAATTCCTTATAACATACTAATAAGGAACTTATTATTTTCTTGTCTGAAATTGATGTTAAGGGATGATTCAAAAAAAAGGTTAAATCTTGGATTCGTTTTTTTTTTGCATCTGTCTTATCCTTTCCTGTTGAACTTTCAGGATGCTTTCGATGCAAGACAAGTTTGTCAATTATGAAATTCAACCTTCCTGTGCATGCCGCAGTATATGCAAGTATCCAATCATAATATAAATTATTATCAAATGGAGGAGTTATATCCAAAAGTTCCCTTCTTAACAAAACGGTATGTCCGGATACGCAATTGAAATAAAGTAAATTTTCAGCACAATAGCCCTTTACAAAGCGATGATGTGAACTTGTACTTTTTCCTGTTTTTCCTCCTTTTTTATCAATATATTCAGAATCGTGATATAATAGTAAGTCACTTCCAATATTTGTAATCATTTTAGAAATTTTATTAGGAAGCCAAATATCGTCTTGATCTGCAATCGAAATAAAATCACCACTGCATAAACTCATAGCCTTATTAAAATTACTATTAAAGCCCAAATTTGATTCATTAAAATGAAGTTTGATTTGGGGAAATCTTTCTTTAAAGGATTTTAATATATTTTGGGTTCCATCTTTAGAGGCATCATCAACAATCACTATTTCAAGAAATGGATAGTCTTGACTTAGTATTGACTTAAGTTGTTCACTCAAATACCTTTCGCCGTTGTAGGTGCATAAAGCAATCGAAATCAAATTTATTTTTGACTCCATTATTTTCTCCGTTTTTTTAATCCATTCCACATTCTAACAAAAAACAATGAGATTGGGTTCCCTAATAATTTATCAATAAATGATCCGGCTAAATGAAATACGGTAGAGTTTGTTTGTATCCATCTTGGCCTAAAAAAATGATTGTATTTTTTTATGAATTCTTTACGGAGGATATAAAATGAGGCGTCTTTACTTCCACGACTTTTATGCGTTAAGTTAAAAGGAATTACATAAGATGAAAATCCATTTAACTCTGCTTGCAAAACTAAATCTGTAGCATACAGATGGAAACCTTTTAAATTATTGGACACTTTTAACTGCGCTTCGTTTTTAATAAGTAAAAAGTTCTCATCCAAAGCAGATACTTTTAAAGGAAAGTTACCCTTGTTCATAAATGTACCATTGGGGTACGAAATATGATATACAATATGATTTGGCCCAGGTGCACCTGCGTTTCCACAAACTCCCCAAGTACTATCTATACCATTTAATTCTGTAATGCATGATTTTAGCTCTTTATAGCCATCCTTATTAACTAAAACATCCTGATGGCAGATAATTAAATATTTGCCTTTTGCTTGTCTTAAGAATAGGTTTATAGCTTCAAAAGCATCAAAATGATTGCTTTGGGTATTATCAGCGAACAAAAATTCGCACTTTTCTTTTGTAAAGCCTTTTGAATTAAACGACTGAAGCATTTCTTCATATTCGTCTTTTCGGGTAACTAAAGTACAAACTGAAAATTCAAATGAATACTCCAGACGGCTAATTGGTTGGGCTATAGTTAAGAAATTATCCATGCTTAATCATTAAAAGCCTGCATATCGATTAAACGCTTATAAAGCCCATTTTGGCTAAGTAATTCAGTATGGCTTCCATTTTCAACTACTTGTCCCTTATCAATCACCACAATTTTATCCGCATGCTGTATCGTGCTCAATCGATGAGCAATTACAATTGAAGTACGATTTTTCATCAAGTTATTTAAAGCTTCCTGTACCAGTTTTTCCGATTCTGTATCCAAGGCTGAAGTCGCTTCATCTAACAACATAATCGGCGGATTGGCCAAAACCGCACGTGCAATACATACACGTTGTTTTTGACCACCGGATAACTTATTCCCTCGATCACCAACGGTCGATTGATATCCGTTTTCAGTATTTAAAATAAACTCATGCGCATTAGCAATTTTAGCTGCAGCAATTACCTCCTCCTCTGTTGCATCGGGTTTTGCAAAGGCAATGTTGTTAAAGATTGTATCATTAAACAGAAAAGACTCTTGATTTACCGTCCCCATTTGGGCACGAATACTTTCAACCGTAAGGTCTTTGTAATCGATGCCATCCATCAGAATGCTTCCTGTTTTTGGGTCATGAAAGCGAGGAATTAAATCCATCAAGGTACTTTTTCCTCCTCCTGAAGGACCAACCAAAGCTACCGTTTCTCCTTTTTTTACCTCGAGATTAATATTCTTTAATACTTGTTTATCACCATAAAAGAAGGAAACATTATTGAACATTAATGATTGATCAAAATTTGATAGTGTTTTGGCATTAGGGGTATTTATTAATTCTGGTTTTGTGTCAATTAAATCCAATACACGTTCTCCGGCAGCTATTCCTGAGTGTATTCCACTAAAAGAATCTGTTAATGCTTTAATTGGTTGCATTACTTGTGAAAATGTGGCTAGGTAAACGACAAAATCAGCAGCTCCTAAATCGCCTTTGCCGCTTAAAATTAAAGTCCCTCCATATAAAAGAATAAAAACCACAACAAGAACGCCCAAAGTTTGTGAAACAGGCGAAGCTAGCTGCTGTCTTCTTGCCATTTTTCTGTTCAAGTAAGAATAGAATTTATTTTCTTCACCAAATTTTTTCTTCGTATTTTCCGTTGCGTTGAACGCTTTTATAATTTTAATTCCGCCCAAAGACTCATCTAAAAAACCTATCATCTTGGCGAAAGATTCATGCGATTGCGCTGCTTGCTGCCTTAAACGTTTAACAATTTTACTAATGATGAAACCCGATATCGGAATTACAAGCAATGAAAACAAAGTAAGTTTAACGGATATAGAAAGTAAAACACCCACAAAAAAAAGCAGCTGTAAAGGTTCTTTAAAAACTACCTGTAGTGTATTAGTCACGGTAAACTGAACCACTTGCACATCAGAAGCTACCTTTGAAATGATGTCGCCTTTACGTTCGTTATTAAAATAACCAACATGTAAATTCATTACATTATCAAATACCGTTCTTCTCATGTTCAAAAGAGTATGAACACGCAAATCTTCCATAAAACGCTGAGAAAAATAGCGAAAAAAATTTGAAAGGAATACAGTAGCAACGATTACTATACAAATAATTTGAAGAGCATAAACTTTATCATGTAAAATTAGCGCATCCATGTAATTATTAAATCGCTCCAAAACATCGAAAGAGCTGGCTTCCTTTTCTGAACTGATTGATGTAACAGCTTTACCAAGAAATAAGGCCTGCATTAAAGGCCCTAAAAGGGTAAATAGAAAGGTATTAAAAATAATAGCAAAAAGTGTTGCAATAACATACGGTATAGCAAACTTCTCTATCGGTTTAGCAAAAGATAATAAACGAAAATAAGTTTTCATTTTCTATGTATAATAAGGTACCTATTAAACTTTATACCTATGAAGTAAAAATCTTAAAATTACTCAAATGTACGGTTTTCGGGGGAATCTGAATGGTATTGAGGATAGAGCCTAATTAAAATTACAATCGCTTAATTTTTTTATTTTCTATCGATTTATTAATTAACTGAATAATATCGCAAATGGTTAATGTTGATTGGTATTTTTGTTTAAGCATTTTTAGCTTTTCTTCACTCGCTAAAATAGCTTCCTTTTGCATTTTATATGCCTCAAAGCTCTCCATTACCCAAAATTTCCCAACGATTAATTTAGGTAAAAGCTCTGTAAAAAATCGTTGCAAAGGCCATAATACTCTTCTAATTCCATGTAAATGGATGTGCTGAAAAATATATCTATTTCGATAATATATTTTCTTTATAAAAGTTGCCTTAATTTGTGTTTTTGTACTCCCACTAATGTGATGATAACAAGTTGCTTGATGTTCATAATAGCATTTCCATCCAACTTGCCATGCTCGAATACTTAAATCAAAGTCTTCATAACTAAAGGGCGAATAAATTTCATCAAAGCCGCCAAGTTCTTTAAGCTTTTTTGCATCTACTAATGCATTAGCCCCAGAAAGATAAGCCGTATAAACCTCCTCATCCACCGAGTTCTCACTGTAATAGAACTTGTTCGCGGTTATTCTACATCCACTGTAACCTAATAATCGAGCAGCATCTTCGATTTTGCTTTGGTCGAAACTCATAATTTTCGACATTACGCCAAAAGTATCAGCACGCTCAAAATATTTCCATTGATGCTCAAAATAATTGGGTGTTAATTTAACATCGGAGTTGAGTAATAAGATTAGCTCGTATTGCGATTCTCGAATACCGTGATTACAAGTATAAGAAAACCCTCTATTTTGATCGTTTATAAGGAGCTTTACTTTTGAATAATTCGTCTTTATAAATTTGATACTGTCATCTTTCGAGCCATCATCAACAATAATTACTTCGAACAAAGTATTTGCTTTTTCTGCTGCTTCAAAAACTGAAGGTAAATACTTTTCTAGCAGATTCTTGCCGTTATAGTTAGGAATTATAATTGAAACGCTCTTCTGCATTTACTTAACAATTTTATAATTTCGGTACTCAAACAAACGAGCACCTGTTAAATCTTCTATTTTTTGCAGTATTCTTCTTCTAAAATTCATTTTTGAAGGGAGCGTCGTTAAATCTTCCTCAAACTTCCAATTAGCAGATGCAATACGTGCTTGCATTACTTTTGGATGCTTCCCATTAAAGTGCACCAATCGATCCGCATTATGCATATCAAATGTGTTTTGCACTGGAAAATTTTGCTCTATCCAGGCTTCTGTTTGATAAAATTTGTTAAAATTTCTAACTTTTCCTTGCAATCCTTTTGGTGGCTTAACCCATCCGTAATGATAAATATAAGCGTCTATTAATTTAACCCTTAGCTTTCGATCATTAATCCGAAAACCTTGTGCATCACGATAGGAATGAACTCCAGGTAAATTTTTAATTATCCTCACTTCGCGACGGTACCATCTCCTCGATTCGGCCAAATAATCGTATGATGCATAAAAATGTTTGTATTTTAACAACAAAGCTTCAACATTTTCATTGTTTAGCTCTTGCAGCATTTCTTGCTTAATTAAGGGCAAATAGTCTTCGTGGATTGCTTCATCACCTTGAATATAAATCATCCAATCGGTATCGGCCGAAATAGCTGCCAAAGCCTTATTGGTTTCATCAGCAAAAACAACTCCACCTTCTTTTAAATCATCATTCCAAACTGTATTAACAATTTTTATTTTAGCAGGATCGATGCTTTTTATCAAATCAGCCGTTTCATCTGTCGAATTTCCAAGTGCAACAACGAAGTCATCACACAGAGGCAAAACAGATAGAATTGCTTCTTTCACCGGATAATCATTCTCTATTGCATTTCTTATAAAGGTAAAACCGGTAACTCTCATTTTTTCATTTCAAAGTCACAAAGATATATTAATTGTGTAAGAAGCCTAATTTAAGGAACAAGTATTCAAAAAATTATAACGCAAGCAGAACAGGATTTGTTTGCTGAACGTTGCGCCAGTGACTGCCATTTTTGTTCAACAAAACCTTAGCCAAAGGATAACGAAACTTCATATTTCCGTTATAATCAACTCCTAATAATCTGTGTGGTATGTTTGGGTTGTTTTTAATGCAGTTTTCAATTGCTTCAGAATACACAAAAGGGCCAGTCATTTTATGTACATCGTGCGGAAATTTATTCGACTCAATATTTTCACATATCAGTTCAAGTGTTTTTTCCAAGAAAGGATGACCGGGTTCATACACCAATCCCCATTGAACATACATATCTGGATTACGCTCTTTTGAAATAACAGCCACATCCTCCGGATGGATAAAGTTACTTAATTTCCCTTTAATGGCACTATCAATATCTAAATACACCCCACCTTGCTTATATAAAACGGCATACCGAAAAAAATCAGCTTTGGCTGCGCCAATGTTTATTTTTTTGTACAACTGATACGTTTCGTTGTTAAATTCATTTCTTATGAATTCATCTACCCGTGCATCATCATAAAACTCATATTTATATTCTGGGTTTTTTTTACAAAATCTTTTTATCTGCCAACGGGTGATCCAAGGCAGTTGTTTCGTTTTGTATGTTTGATGAATTATTTTTGGGATGGCCATAATTACAAAAACTTTAACCTATAATTTATCGGCAAAGTTCATAAAAAGCTAAGACTAATTCATCCTTTGTAAGTTTAATTTTACCATTTAAAATAGTTTCTTTGTATACAAAATGGAAGATATTACAACTCTTTTAAGCAAAATTAAACTTGGAAACTTTAGCTCCTTGGCGAGAGCATTGAGCTTGGTAGAGAATAATATCGATTCCAACAAACAAATTTTAAGAAACTTAACCACCACCAATCCACCTCCCGTTATTGGTATTACGGGTCCTCCGGGTGCTGGAAAAAGCACGCTGGTTAATGGTCTTATCTCCAGTTTTACTAACAAAAACATGCGCGTAGCGATTCTGGCTATCGACCCTACCTCGCCCTTTAATTTTGGTTCATTACTGGGAGATCGCATACGGATGAGTAAACAGTTTAACAATCCAAATGTATATATCCGATCTGTAGCAAGCAGGGGTGCTTTAGGCGGAATCTCTGCAAAAACCATTGAAATGACCGATTTATTGAAAGCGTCTAATTTTGATTTAATTTTAGTAGAAACGGTCGGGGTTGGACAGTCGGAAGTTGAAATTGCAGGTTTAGCCGACAAAACAATTGTTGTTCTGGTTCCCGAATCCGGTGATGAAATTCAAAACATAAAGTCTGGTTTAATGGAAATTGCAGATTGTTTTGTGCTGAACAAAGCTGACCGAGAAGGAGCAGATGCTTTTGCCAACAACCTTGAAAAAATGGTTCATGATAATGTTAAAGCTACTCCTATTTTTAAAACCATTGCCGATAAAGAAGAAGGTATTGACGCAGTTTATGAATGGATTCTGCAACCCTCCCAAAACACCGAACGAAAAGAAATTCTCTTCGCAGAAAAAGCATGGAGGCTTATTCAGGAACACAAAATGCAAAGCATCGATAAAACAAAGCTTCGCACTCAAATATGCGAAGCTTTGCAAGATAAAAACTTTAATCTTTATCGTTTTGTAGCTAATTTTCTAAAAGAAGAATAGCTTTATTAACTGTTCATAATATCTTCAATTTCTTCAGCTTCTAATGGAATATCGGCCATTAAATCTAAATTTCCTGTTGGAGTAATTAGGATATTATTTTCTAAACGAATACCTAAACCTTCTTCAGGAATATAAATACCCGGTTCAACTGTTAAAATATTACCTACCGCAAAAGGCGTATATCTTCCAGCAAAATCGTGTACATCTATGCCTAAATGGTGCGATGTTCCATGCATAAAATATTTCTTATAAGCCGGCATATTTGGGTTTTGATTTTTTATTTCTTCAGCCGTTAATAGTCCGAGATTTACTAGCTCCTGCTCCATGATTTTTCCCACTTCCTCATGGTAGGTATTCCATACAGTTCCATCTACAAGTAGTTTAGTTGCCTGTTTCATAACCGATAAAACCGCATTGTACACAGCCCGTTGTCTTGGGGTAAAACGACCACTTACGGGTATAGAGCGACTCATATCTGCATTATAATTTGCATATTCTGCCCCAAAATCGAACAAAATCACATCCCCATCTTTACACACCTGATTATTATCATTGTAATGCAAAATATTTGCGTTATGTCCTGATGCAATAATTGGGGTATATGCATGCCCCGTGCCTCCCTGACGAATAAATTCGTGTATAATTTCAGCTTCAATCTCATATTCCTTTACACCGGGTTTGGTAAATTTCAATACGCGAACAAAGGCATCACGTGTAATTCCACATGCTTTTTTGGTTAATTCAACCTCAATTTCAGACTTAATTGGCCGCAAAGCACGCATGATAGGAGCTGATCTTTCATAATGATGAAGCGGATACCTGGCCTTCATTTGATCGATAAAACGAATCTCACGATATGGAACTGTATGGGCATACCGATCATTTTCATTTGTATTTAAATAAATTGAATCTGCATAATGTACAATGCTATGTAAAATTGAATCAAAATCCTCTAGCCAAAAGATACTTGAGATTCCTGATGCTTGTTTCGCCTGTTCTTTTGTATATTTATAGCCTTCCCATACCTTTATATAGTCATTCGTCTGTCTTAAAAACAGGACTTCTTTGTACAACGGATTAGGACAATCGGGGAAGAGAAGCAAAATAGATTGTTCTTGGTCTATACCCGATAAATAAAACAAATCTGGATTTTGCTTAAAAATAAAATTCTGATCACCACTTCTCGGAAATTCATCGCTAGACTGAAAAATAGCTAACGAATTGCTTTTTAGATGTTTAATAAAGTTTTTCCTATTTAAAATGAAGAGCGACTGATTAATTGTTGGGTATTTCATATATACACTATTTTACGCTTATGTTGGCCCAAATGTAAGAAAATCATTAATCATGGAGAACTTTGGAACGGAGTTTGTATAAAAGTTTGAAAATTTAAAATTTTGTTTAATTTTGCTTTAACTAAAAAATTAATCAATTAATTTGTTTAACCCTTAAAAAAGAAAAAGATTATGAATTATTCTACTTTAAAGAAAAGTGTTGCGCTTTCTTTAGTGGCATTAACAGGAGTAGCTACTCTTGCTGTCGCTCAGGACGCTCCGGCAACAACTTCTTCAGCCAAGGTATTTGGTGGAAGACATCAGTACAGAACGTGGTCAATTGGTATTAACGGTGGTGTTTTAGCTCCTGTTATTGCAATTGGTGGTTCTGACGATTTTAACAAATGGGATGCTAATTTAGGTTACGGTTTAAACATCCGTAAACAATTAAGCCACTCTTTCGGTTTAGAATTAAACGGTATGCGTGGTAAAGTTTCTGGTTCTAACGATCCTGCTGTAGGTGGTGCAACTGCTGCTAAAGAATTCGAAACTCAATTACAGTATGCTGTTGATTTACGTGGTGTTGTAAACATCGGTTCAATCGACTTCTTACGTCGCGAAAATTCAGTTGGTTTCTTCCTTACTGCGGGTGCTGGTTACATGGCTTATGCTCCAAAAGTAACAATGAACAACGGTTCAGTTCTTGACTGGAAAGGTAAAGCTGTAGGTCCTGCTTCTGACAGACACGATGCTAAAGATTACGTAAAAGGTTATTATATTCCAGTTGGTGCTGGTATCAAATTCAAAGTTTCTGAGCGTGTTAACTTTAACTTAGGTTACACGATGAACTTTGTTGATGCTGATAACTTAGATGGAGTTTATGCTAAAGGTACTACTAAAGATAAATTCTCTTACGGTTATGCTGGTTTAGAATTCTCTTTAGGTTCTTCTGCTAAACCTAGCTTAGAATGGACTAACCCATTAGCTACTATGTATGATGAGTTAAAAGATCCTTCATTAAAAGCTGACGTTGAAGCTTTAAAAGCTCGCGTTGCTGCTGTTGAATCTTCAGTTGATGCATTGAAAAAAGATACTGACGGTGACGGTGTTGCTGATCAATTCGACAAATGCCCAGGAACTCCTGCTGGTACCGCTGTTGATGGTTCAGGTTGTCCTCTACCTAAAGTAGCTGCTGCTGCTCCAGTTGAAGCTTCAAGCGTTACTGGTTTCGAGAAAATCGGTTTCGATTTCAACTCTTCAGTATTAAAAACTGATTCTTACCCAACTTTAGATAAATTATCTTCAGTGTTACGTGAAAACGGTGGTAAAGTAACTGTAACTGGTTATGCTTCTAGCGAAGGTACTGCTGCATATAACACTAAATTATCAAAAGACAGAGCTAACTCTGTAAAAACTTATTTAGTAAACTCTGGCGTTAACGCTAGTCAAGTTGCTACTAAAGGTTTAGGCGAAGCTAATCCAATTGCTTCTAACGATACTGAAGAAGGTCGTATCCAAAACCGTCGTGTTGAAACTACTAGAAACTAGTATTTCAATATAAAAGTTAAAAAAAGGGGTTCGTTCATTCGAACCCCTTTTTTTTATTTCATACATTTGGGTATATGTATTTCTTCAGAAAAAAAGATTCAAATAGGCCAAATAATATAAACCTAAAAATCATGCATTTTATTAATGCATTGGCTATTACTATTTTTCTATTCGGTTTAATTTATAAGCTAATTCAGTGGCTTGCATGATAATCACCAGTAAACTTTATGAAACAAATTATTAATACAACAAATGCTCCGGCACCTATTGGCCCGTACAACCAAGCTGTAAAAGCGGGTAACTTTTTATTCGTATCAGGACAAGTAGCTATTAATCCAGAAAACGGGGCACTTATTCTCGATTCTATCGAAGAAGAAACGCATCAGGTAATGAGAAATCTTAAAGCAATCCTCTTAGAAGCAGATCTTACTTTTGACAACGTGGTAAAATCAACCATCTTTTTAAGTGATATGGGAACCTTTGCTCAGGTAAATGAGATTTACGGAAGTTATTTCACATCTGATTTCCCGGCACGAGAAACCGTTCAAGTATCCGTGTTACCTAAAAATGTAAACGTAGAAATCTCTGTAATAGCGATAACCGAATAATATTGACAACCAATAAAAGTAACTATTTTTTAGCAGGCATTGTTCCCTACATTATCTGGGGAACAATGTCTATTCCTTTACGCAACATTAAGTATTTTCTCCCACAGGAAATTTTATATTATCGAATTTTACTATCCATTGTACTTGTTTGGAGTACTATTTTTCTATTTAGAAGAAAAGCCTTAAAAAAAGATTTTTCCTATCTAAAAACACTTGATACAAAGCAAAAAACAAAGCTATTTCTTTTAACCATTGCTGCAGCATTTTTAATTACCGGTAATTGGTTTACATACATATCAGCAGTAAACAATGTAAGCTTAAAATCCGCTGCTTTTGCGTACATGGTTTGTCCCTTGTTAACCGCACTTTGCGGCTTTATTATTTTAAAAGAGCAGCTTAGCAGGGCAAAAATCATTGCACTCTTAATTGCCTTTATAAGCATTGCATTATTAGCCACAGGATCATTTTACGAAGTAATCTGGGCAATCTTAATTGCAGCGTTTTACGCCTTCTATGTGATTATTTTAAAAGTTATTAAAGATGTAGATAAATTCAATTTCTTAGGTGTACAGCTTATTCTATCCGGAATATTCATGTTGCCTATGTATTTTAGCAACGCTGCTCCTTTCCCAACAGACGGTTATTTTTGGAGTCATATTTTTCTTATTGCCACCGTTTTTACGATTATCCCTTTATTTTTAAACTCCTATGCTTTACTAGGCATGCCCTCATCGGCTTTGGGTATATTGATTTATTTAAACCCTATTGTTGCTTTTGCTGTTGCATTTTTCTATTTTAATGAGAAAATCGATTTGCATCAGCTTTTCGCCTATTTGCTTTTGCTCTTATCGATCGTTTTTTTTAACTTACAATTGCTCAAAAGCATTGTTTACAAGAAGCAATAATTACCTTGTTTAATTCTATCTTAAATACACCTGTTGAGTTTATTAAAGGCGTTGGCCCAACCAAAGCTGATGTTTTAAAAAAAGATCTTCAGATATTTACCTATCTGGATTTGCTTCAACATTACCCTTTTAGATACATAGATCGAACACAATACGTCAAAATAAATCAGCTCAATCCAAACGCTCCCTATGTTCAAATCATTGGTCGGGTAATAAGTAAAAAAACGATTGGCGATAAACGGGCAAAACGTATTGTGGCCGTTTTTAAAGACGATACCGGAACAATGGAACTGGTTTGGTTTCAAAGCTTAAAATGGGTGGATCAAAATATTATGGTAGGAATGGCCTATGTTGTATTTGGCAAGCCTACATTGTTTAGTCATACTTTTAGTATTTCTCATCCTGAAATAGAACTATACAAGAATCAACCGACTGCAAGAGGGAATCTAACCTTACAGCCCGTTTATAACTCCACAGAGAAATTAAAAAAATTTAATTTAGATTCTAAAGGAATTCAACGATTAGTAGCAGGCCTTTTGGATCAGGTTGCAGCCCAAATACCCGAAACATTGCCCGCATACCTATTGGATAAATACCAGCTTCCGGCCAAAAATCGAGCCTGTTTAAATATCCATTTCCCCAAAACGCAGCAGGAATTAAACGCTGCCGAAAGACGATTAAAGTTCGAAGAACTATTCTTTATTCAACTTCAATTGTTAAATAATAAACAATTACGGCAACAAAAATTTAAAGGCGTTCTGTTCAGTACCGTTGGCGACAAAGTAAATCGGTTTTACAACGAGCTCTTACCATTCCAATTAACAAACGCTCAAAAAAGAGTCATCAAAGAAATTAGAATCGACACGCAACGGGGTGTTCAAATGAACCGATTGGTACAAGGGGACGTTGGTAGTGGAAAAACCGCAGTGGCCTTAATGAGTATGCTGCTTGCTAACGATAACGGTTATCAAGCCTGTATGATGGCTCCAACAGAAATTTTGGCTAGACAGCATTTTGCTTCCATTGTTTCTTTGGTGCCTAACAATTTTGTAAAAGTTGCCATACTAACGGGAAACACCAGGAAGAAAGAGCGTGCGCTTTTACACCAACAATTAGAAAATGGCGAAATTGACATCTTAATTGGCACCCATGCGCTCATTGAAGATAAGGTACAATTCAAAAATTTGGGCTTAGTTGTTATTGATGAACAACACCGCTTTGGTGTGGAACAACGGGCAAAACTGTGGCGAAAAAACATCATACCGCCACATATTTTGGTTATGACTGCCACACCTATTCCGCGAACGTTGGCTATGACGCTTTATGGAGATTTGGATGTTTCTATTATTGATGAATTGCCTGCCGGAAGAAAACCCATTGAAACCCGCCATTTATTCGAAAGCCAACGCTTACGCATGTTTGGCTTTATGAAACAGGAAATTGCCAAAGGCAGGCAAGTGTACATTGTTTATCCACTCATTAAAGAGAGCGAAAAACTCGACCTCATGCACCTCGAGGCCGGAATTGAGCAATTAAGCTATCAATTTCAAAGACCTAATTATCAAATAAGCATTGTACACGGTAAAATGGCAAATGCCGACAAGCAATTTGAAATGCAACAGTTTATTGAAGGCAAAAGTCAAATTATGGTTGCCACAACCGTAATTGAAGTAGGTGTAAATGTACCGAATGCTTCTGTAATGGTTATCGAAAATGCGGAACGTTTTGGATTATCGCAATTACACCAATTAAGAGGCCGTGTGGGCCGTGGTGCAGAACAATCGTTCTGTATTCTAATGAGTGGCAATAAATTAAGTAGAGAGGGAAAAATCAGACTCGAAACCATGGTTAAAACCAACAATGGTTTCGAAATTTCAGAAATTGATTTAGAATTACGAGGCCCCGGTGATATTACCGGCACTCAACAAAGCGGTGTATTGGATTTGAAACTGGCCGATTTAGCTACCGATCAGAAAATACTGCATGAAGCGCGCAACACGGTCATTGAGATTTTTGCAGATGACCCAAATTTAAGCAAACCCCAAAACGAGCTTTTAAAAGCGTATTTACAAAAAACCGAACAAGGAATTTCCTTCGATAAAATCTCTTAATCTAATCTGCGTGTCAGTATTTTAGTCAAAATTAATTGTGTTTATTTTTTTACGTTTCAAAATGTAGATTTGTAAACAAATAACTTCCAGTGACAGATTCAGATTCCAATCCCACAATCGCCAAACCCGATCCTTATGCATCGCTAAGGTACTCAGAATTTCGTTCCTATTTAGGCATGCGCTTCTTCTTCACCTTTGCCTATCAAATGCAAGCGGTAGTGTTAGGCATATACATTTATCATATAACTAAAGACCCACTAGCGTTGGGTTTTGTTGGTTTGTGCGAAGCCATCCCGGCAATAGGCATTGCCCTTTACGGTGGCTACGTTGCCGATAAAAGTGAAAAACGAGGCTTACTACTAAAAATATTTAGCGGGGTATTTTTATGTACCATCATTATGTTTTTCGTAACCCTTCCACAATTTAATTTACACCAGTACAGCATCATTTTTACCCTGTTTAACTTTAAGGTAAACTTAATTGCACTGATCATGTATTTCCTCATTTTTGGTGTGGGTATTGCACGGGGCTTCTTTGGTCCGGCTACATTTTCACTAATGGCGCAAATTCTACCAAAAGACCTTTATCCAAATGCCTCCACATGGAGCAGTTCAAGCTGGCAGTTAGCTTCTATTTTAGGCCCTGCATCTGGAGGTTTAATATACGGCTTCTTTGGTATCACAGTAACCTATGCCGTTATTATTTCCTTCATATTTGTTTCCTTAGTTTGCATTTTCTTTTTAAAAGTTCATCCTCCGCAATTTGTGCCTAAAGAGAACATCAAAGAAAGTTTACTTAAAGGAATTAACTTTGTGTTTAAAACAAAAATGATGGTTTGGGCCATGAGCCTCGATTTATTCTCGGTATTTTTTGGTGGTGCGGTGGCCATTCTTCCGGTATTTGCCAACGATATTTTAAAAGTAGGGGCCGAAGGCTTAGGGATTATGCGTGCCACGGTTTCAGCCGGTTCAGTACTTACCATGCTTGCCATGACCCGTTTTTCGCCTATGAACAAACCTTGGCGCAACTTACTCATAGCCGTAACCGGTTTCGGTATCAGCATTATTTGCTGGAGCTTATCAACCAATTTTTACTTAACACTATTCTTTTTATTTTTAGAAGGCTCGTTCGATAGTGTGAGTGTAATCATCCGCTCAACTATTATGCAACTACTAACTCCTGATGAAATGCGCGGAAGAGTATCGGCCGTAAATAGCATGTTCATTGGTTCATCAAACGAAATTGGGGCATTTGAATCGGGTTTAACCGCCAAACTCATGCGTACGGTCCCGTCAGTAGTATTTGGTGGCAGCATGACATTGGCCATTGCGGGAATCACCTGGTTAAAAACCAAATCGCTCACCAAATTAAGTTTGCAAGACATCAACAATTACACCCCTGATAATTAATTTTTTCGAAAAGCAGGGCTTGTGTTCCATCGGAAATGCAAGCCCTGCTTTTCGTTTCAAGTCCTCTCCCGATGAAAAATCGGGATGTGGGCTTTCCTCTGCAATCAGGTTTGAGATGGCAAAGCTAGACGCCTCGATTAGCGAACTATACAGGAAACCCTCCAAAATATTTACTGCTACAAGCCCCCTAAACCTGATGGAAACGAACACAAAGCCCTTTTCGGGCGAATAAAGTGTACAGCAGGACCGAAGCCCAGTAAAGCGCTTCTGGCCTTGCTTTTCAAATAGATTAAAATCGTTTGTTTTTACCCCAAAACAAATACACCAAAGCACCCGCAATTGGTGCGGCACAAACAATCATAAACCATAATATTTTAACGCTTCCGTTGGTTTTGGTGTCGCGTACAATATGATAAATGGCAATAAGCGCAGCCGCTAGCCACACAGATGCAACTAGCAGCACAAAAATTGACGCATTTTTGGGGTCAGACGTTATAACTGAAAGCATAACATTTATTTTAAATTTCTTCTGCAATACGTTCGCCAATCTGCTGACGCCACATGGCTTGGTATAACCCGTTTTGAGCAATTAATTCATCATGTTTTCCGTGCTCAATAATGTGTCCTTTCTCTAAAACAAAAATTACATCGGCATGCTTAATGGTCGATAGACGATGCGCAATTAAAATGGTAATGCGGTCGGTTAAATCGGAAACGCTGCGAATGGTTTTGGTAATTTCTTCTTCGGTAATGGAATCGAGTGCAGAGGTTGCCTCATCAAACACCAAAATATCGGGCTGACGGAGCAAAGCACGTGCAATGGATAAACGTTGTTTTTCGCCACCAGACACTTTCACTCCACCTTCTCCAATTAAGGAGTCTAAGCCTTTGTCTGCACGATCTAATAGGCTTTTGCAGGCTGCCTGATTTAGCACACGGTAACACTCTTCGTCGGTCGCACTTGGATTTACAAAGAGTAAATTCTCACGAATGGTTCCAGAAAAAAGTTGGGTATCTTGTGTTACAAAACCAATTTTCTCGCGCAATTCATCCAAATCTATGGCCGAGCTGGCAATTCCATTGTATAAAATCTCTCCTTCTTTAGGTTGATACAAACCAACTAAAAGCTTTACCAAAGTAGTTTTTCCAGAACCTGAAGGTCCTACAAAGGCAATTGTTTGTCCGCTTTTTGTGGTAAATGTAATGTTTTCGATCGCGTTTCTGTTAGCGGTTTGGTGTTTAAAGCCAACATTATCGAAGGTTAAATGGTTTACCTTTTGTATTACAGCAGGCTTTAAAGGTTTTTCGTCTATTGGAGTGGCCAAAATGCGTTTAAAGTTTCCTAACGAAACTTCTGCTTCGCGCCAGGCCAATATAACGTTTCCAAGTTCTTGAAGCGGATTGAACAAGAAAAACGAATAAAATAAAAAAGAGAAATACTGTCCTGGAGAAATGGTGTTATCGAAAATTAAGAGCAACAAGACCACAATCATCGAGCTGCGCACCAAGTTTACCGTGGTACCTTGCATAAAACTCATGCTCCGTACGTATTTAACTTTCTTAAGCTCGAGGTCTAAAATTTTATAGGTTGTTTTATTTAAGCGTTCAATTTCTTGATCGGCAAGGCCTAAACTTTTAACCAATTCGATATTGCGCAACGACTCTGTAGTAGAGCCTGCCAAGGCTGTTGTTTGGCCAATAATAGACCGTTGAATCGTTTTTATTTTCCTGCTTAAAAACCAGCTTACAAAGCTAATAACTGGAATAGCCGCAAAATAAACGAGCGTTACTTTGTAACTGATGGAAACGGAGTAAACAATTACAAAAATAATCCCTACCAAACTCACAAAAAGTACACTGATGAAAGCGGTGATAAACTTTTCGGAATCGAGACGGACTTTTTGCAAAATGCCCAATGTTTCTCCGCTACGCTGATCTTCAAACACTTGATAAGGCAATTTTAACGAGTGTTGCAATCCGTCTGCATACATTTTGGCGCCAACTTTTTGAACAATTACACTGGTAAAATAATCTTGAAAGTTTTTAGCAATACGCGATACCATGGCGGCACCTACCGCTAAACCGATAAAACCCAATGCACCCCAAATGTAGGTGCTTCTATCTGGAAAAGAGGCTCTTTTGTTGATATATAAATCTAAAATTTTACCGGTAAAATAAGGGTCCATTAAAGAAAAACCAATATTTATCCCGGCCAAAACCAAGGCAAATACTACGGTCCATTTATGTTGTTGCAAGTACGCAAGTAATACGTTCATCGTTGAATTTCTATTTTATACAAAAATAACAAAGAGGATGGATTAATATTCCATCCTCTTTTAATATGACTTTTAAGTAAGATTGAGTTGATAAATGGTTAAACCAAGCTTAATAAACCCATTGTAATCTAACTTGCAACGAATTGGTTACGCCCTGATGATGATTTTGCGTTAAAGTACTAAAACCATAACCCGTTGTAATACGCCAATATTGTGTAGCCCACCAGTTAAGCCCGAAGTAAAACTTGCTTAATTTACCTCCATCTATTGCTCCTGATTCTAAATCGAGATTAGAGTAGCGACCTACAATCTCCCAAGCACCACCTTTTCCTGTTGGTTTAATCCGTCGGGCGTAGGCAGCCTTTTTATCGTAAGGGCGTTGCTCTCCACTAATAACATAACTTCCTGTAATGTAATAACCCCCAAAATTTTCTACGCCAGTAGGGGTATAAGCTCTACTCAACACGTATTCGCCCAAGAGAGAAAAATTCTTATGGTTGTATAAGGTTTCAAAACCAACGTTCCATTGCTTACTTCCTGTAAAATTCTTTGTATCTACGTAATTTGACGTGATGTTCGATTCGTTTTTCCCTTTGTAACGTATTGTATTATTTTGGGCCTCAAGATAACGAGTACTAATGCCTAAATGTACAAATTCATTGTTAACCTCATCGTTTAAAGGTAAACCCGTAATTCTGGCGGTAAAAGAGTTGGCACCACCACTAACGCTCGTATCGGTTGCAAGAAAGTTATTAAAATATCCCGCAGCAAGCGTCATTCGCTCGTTGAAAATTGTCTTCCCCCATTTCACCCCTGTGTTTCTGGAAACAAAAAACGGACTTAAAATACGTTCGGTTTGTGGTAAATTAGCAGCATCTCCCACCATTTCATATACAAAGGTTTCTTTCATCTTCCCTACGGAAAAATCACCAATTTTTCCTGCAGGAATTACAAACATGATATCAGTAAAACCAAATGGCTTGTCGTCTTCTCCACGGTCTAAACCTTTATACTCTAAACTGATTAAATATGTCCATGGATTTTTAAAAAATATTTTACCACGGGTCATTAATCGTGCGCTGCGAATATCTAAACGATTTTCTTGCACGCCAACCTGTTGTTTACTCGTTTCATCTTGAAAAAAAGCATTGTAATCCAAAATTGGAACAAAGCCAATTTGCATTGAAAAAAGCTTGTTGCTAAAGTTTGTCCACTTCATTTTTTTTACCTCAGGCAAAAAATAAGTCTTGTTTGTATCGGCCAACAACTTTGTTTGTGTCGAATCGACCAAATTGGTGTTTTGTGCAAACACCCGGGAACATGTAAAACAGAAAAATACCAGTACAATAAGAGCAACTGTTTTCATAGGTAACGAATATTGTTTATTATAAACTTATCTTAAAATTAGGTATTCTATTTCAAAATTATGTTTCACATTTTCAGAATGTTGTATTTATTTCTAATAAGTATCAAAAAAAAGCTTCACTGAAAAATTCCAGTGAAGCTTTTATCGATTATTTTCAGCTTACTTTTTTTCGGATGAGTATTTCTCACTAAACTTTTTATCTAATTGCTTGTGCAAGTTATCTAAATTAATGTCTCTTCCTTGAATATAAGCTTTTTCAACTTTATTGGTTAACATATCTAAGGCATCGCCGGTAGAAATAAAGAACGTTGCATCTTTCCCTATTTCCAAACTTCCGGTCGTTTTATCAACCCCCATTACTTTCGCCGCATTTAAGGTGATGGTAGATAGTGCTTTTTCTTTATCTAAGCCCCAAGTAGCTACCGTACCGGCCATAAATGGTAAATTACGCTGTTGCCAATACCCTTCGATACTCAAAACCACATTTAAGCCCGAATTGGCTAATATCGCTGCATTTTTATACGGCATATTCACATCGTCATCGTTATTATTTGGAAGCGCATGCGGTTGTTTAACTACTAAACTGATGTTATTTTCTTTTAAAAAATCGATAATCAAATAGGCTTCATCTGCTCCGGTTATCACGGGCGTAATGCCGAATTTCTTAGCAAAATTAACTGCTGCCACCATATCCTTTTGACTTTCTGCTGCGATGAATAGCTTCTCTTCACCGGTAAACACACGTTTCATAGCTTCAAAACGTGTATTGATAACTTCCGGCTTGCTCAATTCTGCATAGGCCTTTGCCTCGGCAAAAAAAGATGTCAATTGCGCAATTGCCGATTGGGTTCTTTCTGTTAACGCTTCAGCTGATACTTGTGGTCTTCCGCCTCCAAATCCTCTAAAACGAGGAGTTACCGGCCAAGTCATATGCATGGCATCGTCTTTACGAAGAACAGCATCTTCCCAATTCCAAGCATCCAACTGCACTACAGATGAGCTTCCAGAAATAGCACCTCCTTGTGGGGTTGGTTGCGCCATTAGCACACCATTACTACGCAAAGTAGCCTGCACTTTCGAATCGGTATTGTAGGCCACGATAGAACGGATATGCGCATTATAGGTTCCAATTTCTTCGTAATCGAGGGTGGCTTTTACCGCTTCTATTTCGGCTAAACCTAAGTTAGTGGTTGCAGCAATTAAACCCGGATAAATGTGTTTTCCGTTGGCTTTAATTTGAATCACATCGTCTTGTGGCACTTGGCCATTTGCGCGCAGCGATACAATTTTCCCGTTGCTAAAAAACAATGTTCCATTTTCAATAATGGTTCCATTCCCCACGTGAATGGTTGCTCCGGTAATGGCTATTGCTTTACTTTGTTTCTTTGCCGGCGATATATTGGCTTGGGCAAAACACATCAGACTTGATGCTGATAGAACCAGACTGAATACCTGTGCTTTTATATTAGTGTACATGTTCTTTTTCATTTAATTCTGCCGAATAATTATCTAAGGTTTCGCAATTGTAAAGGCGAGGAGCCGTACCCGTAGGACGTTGTGTACGACCTCCCGTGTTTTTGCTTTCTAACATTTTTTGAATTAAACGAGCCTTTTCAACTTGTTGTTTTTTAATCACTTCCGCATCGCGTTCGATATCCCAATAAGCCACTCCGTCTACAAAGGTCTTCTCTGCTTTTGCGTAGATAGACAATGGATTTGCCGACCAAACAACTACGTCTGCATCTTTGCCAGCCTTTAGGCTTCCTACCTTATCATCAATGTGAAGCATTTTTGCGGGATTTAAGGTTACAAACTTAAAGGCTTCTTCTTCTGGTACACCTCCGTAAAGAACTGCCTTACCAGCTTCTTGATTTAAGTGCCGTGCCATTTCAGCATCATCTGAGTTAAAAGCAGTGGTTATCCCCACATTGTGCATAATTTTTCCGTTGTACGGGATAGCTTCAGCAACCTCATTTTTATATGCCCACCAATCAGAAAAAGTAGAGCCGGCAATGCCATGTGCCTTCATTTTATCGGCTACTTTATAGCCTTCCAAAATATGGGTAAACGTGTTAATCTTAAAGCCCATGCTATCCGCTGCGTGAATTAACATGTTTATCTCACTTTGAACATATGAGTGGCATGTTATGAAACGCTTGTTATTTAAAATTTCTACAATGGCATCCAATTCTAAATCTCTACGTACGTTGTTTCCTTTTACTGATAACGCTTTTTGATATTCCTTTGCACGGGTAAATTCATCAATATAAGTTTGCTCAACCCCCATGCGTGTTACTGGAAAACGTTGACCGGTTCCGAAATTACTTTGCTTTACATTTTCGCCTAATGCAAATTTGATAAAACCGTCAGACCCCGCAAATTTCAATTCTTCTGCCGATTTACCCCAGCGTAGTTTAATCAACTGCGTTTGTCCTCCAATTGGATTTGCCGAACCGTGTAAAATATGAGAAGTTGTAACTCCTCCCGCTAACTGGCGATAAATATTGACATCCTCCGGATTGATAACATCAGCCATGCGAACTTCAGAAGATACCGATTGCGCTCCTTCGTTAATACCATTTGCGGCGATGTGTGAATGTTCATCGATAATTCCCGTTGTAATATGCTTACCAGTTGCATCAATTACTTTTGCGCCTGAGGCTGATAAATTCTTTCCAACTGCTTTTATTTTTCCGTTTTCCAATAATACATCGGCATTAAGCAAAATACCTTCTTTTTCGTTGGTCCAAACGGTTCCATTCTTTAGTAAAACTGTTTCTTGCTTCGGCAATTCAGTTGTTCCAAACGCTCCAAATGGGTACACTACAGTTCCCATGGCCAAAGCTGTTTTTGGTTCTTCTTTTTTCGAAGCATCCTTAGCTGCTTCTCTAAAGGTAGCGCTAAATTTCCCGATAGAACCATCCGCCAGAGCTGATTCTCCTTTGATTGTTATCGGATTAGTTGCTGTTAAATATCCGCTTAGACGAACATCGCCTTTTGGGTTTTTCTTCAGATTAAAGTTTATGCTTATCCAATCTCCATTTCGAGTAAATGAAGCAGTTGTTTTAATGCTATCTACGCCAACTCTTTCAATCGCCGCTGCCGATCCACCGCCCGCTCCTGTAATTTTTAAGGTTAACGGACCAACGCCATCTACGGTTAAATTGTAAACTCCACGCACATCGCTTAGCTCCCATTTGTTCACCACATAACGCGAACCTTGTACCCAGTTTTCGAAAATAATATTCTCTTTTGTGAATAAGTTATCCGAAGAGATTAAGAAGTTAGCTAACTTACCTTTTTCAATAGAGCCCACTTTATCGGCAATGCCCAATATATTTGCAGGAATCTCGGTAACGGCCTGTAAAGCTTGTTTTTCAGTCAATCCGTTTTCCATCGCTGTGCGAAGATTTGCCCAAAAATCGCGACTATTGTCTAAACCAAATGCCGTTAAGGCAAATGGAATACCTGCCTTTTCTAAGGCTGCAGCATTTGTTGGCGCCAGTTCCCAAGCTTTCATTTGTGCCAAGGTTAGGCTTCTGGCTTCTGCTGGATCTTCCACATCATACGCCTTTGGATATACCAATGGGATAATTAATGTAGCACCTGTTGCTTTCACTTCATTGATGCGTTGATACTCATCGCCTGAAGATTTAATGATGTATTTTTTACCAAATTCCTTTGCGATTTTATCCGCACGAAGAATGTTCTGCCAACCATCTACCTCAAAAATCTGCGGTATAGCTTGCTCTTTACCAAATTCTTCCAAAGAAATATTATACTCATCCTTTTGCTTACCATACCACATCCAATCGTAATAGGTTTGGCGCAACAGCGCGATAGAACCCATTAATGAGGTAGGGTAATCGTTTTGAGAAGAACCTTTGTTAAAAGAATAGTTAGCAGCTGTTTGGTCTTTTATAAATACGGTATTGTCTGCTGCTTCATTTAAGGTTACAGCAGCCGAAGTTCCCCGGGCAATGCCATCTCGATTAATCACATTAACACTTCCAAAACCAACTTTACGCAATTCTTCCGCTTTTTTACTATCCACCGTAAAAATGGTTTTTACTTGCGTTTCAGGGCGAATGGCCTCATTCCATCCATAAGCACCTTTTTTTGTCGATACAAAAATAGACTGACGCCCTCCTCCGCCACCGCGAGTAGCACCTGCAACTTCCGGTAGCCCGTAGCTTGTAAAAGGATCTATTAATGAGGGATAAATATATTTTCCTTTTAAATCGATTACCACGTATCCTTTGGGTATGGATAGGCCAGCACCCACAGCTTCAATCGTTTTTCCTTTAATTAAAAGTGTGCCATTTGTAATGGTTTGATTGGCTTTCACCACAATAGTTGCGTTCTTAAAAGCATACATACCCGGCCTTACATCGAAAGAGCCGTTAACCGGAAATGTGTTTTGTTGCGAAAAAGCACCAACTGCAGAAAATACCAACCCAAAGGCAAGTAAAATTTTCTTCATATTTTTGTTTAGGGTTTAGTTTTGTTTAAAACTAATATAAATTAATCGCTGTTTTGCTTATTAACCTATTTTTTACAATTAATCCCTATTTTTGAGGAATAGAAAATAAATTATGAACGAAATTTTAAAAAGTGCGCACTCTGGATGGCGCTATGTTGTTTTAGTTTTATTAATTCTTGCCTTTGTAAATGCATTATCGGGTTGGCTTGGAAAAAAACCATACACAGATGGTAACCGAAAACTAAACTTATTTACCTTAATTTCTGCGCACATTCAATTATTAATTGGTTTAGTGCTGTATTTTTCAGAAGGTTGGTATAGTTTAAGCAGCAAAGGTGCGCCGGCTGTTCGCTATTTTAAAATGGAGCACATTAGCATGATGATCATTGCCATTGTGTTAATTACAATTGGTAATTCAAAATCGAAAAAAGTAGCCGACGCTATTGCGAAACACCGTAACATCGCTATTTTCTTTGGCATGGCCTTGCTTATTATTATCGTTACAATCTTTTTAATGGTTAAAGAAGTTCCAGGAAGAACATTCTTTGGAATATCTTAATTCATACATAAAAGGTACAGTTTCTATATAATTTACAACTGTACCTTTTATTTTTTCTATTGTTTTTCAAATAAAAAGTGAAGAAAATTTTCATTTTTCAAAATTCTTTCTATTTTTGTTTTCAATGATTCGCACAATACATACATGGCTTTGGCAAGGTAATTCAAAAATGAGTTGCGCCGGCTGCGTATGAAAAAATATTTTTTATAGAACCTAAACCTTAAAAAGAACCATTAAAGCCCGGCGTAGAACCACACGCCGGGCTTTTTTTATGTAAAAAAATTAATAAAAACACTAAATCGAGTTAAAGCAAATAGCCAAACTCCTAAATGAAAAACAACGTAAAATGTATAAAATCAATACGAAATACAAAAAACTCCTTGCCGACACGACTACCCCGGTTAGCATCTATTTACGCTTACGCGATGTTTACCCAAACAGTATTTTATTAGAAAGCTCCGATTATCATAGCAGAGAGAACTCCATGAGTTTTGTTTGTGCCGAACCAATTGCTGGAATTATTTTAAAAGGCAGTAGGCTGGAGACATATTTCCCAGATGGTACTGCAGAAATAAAAGAGAGTGAAGACTTAACTGAAGAAATCACTGCATTTAAACATCGCTTTAAAACGATGGAAATTCCGGAAATTAAGTTTATTTCTAGCGGGCTTTTTGGATACTTCACCTGGAATGCCGTTCAACATTTCGAAGACATTACTTTTTTTTCAAAAACCCCAGAGGGCGAAGAAATTCCTGAAATGCAATACCATCTTTATCGCTATATTATTGCCATCGATCACTTCAAAAATGAAATAACACTTTTCAAAAACACCTTTGAAGGCGAAGAAGAAAATGGTTTAGATAAAATAGAATACCTTATTCAAAATAAAAACTATCCAGAATACAAATTTCAAACCACGGGTGAAGAGTCTTCAAATTTAACTGACCAAGGTTTTATGGATTTGGTTGAGAAACTTCAAACGCACATTTATCGCGGAGATGTTTTTCAAATTGTCCCTTCTAGAGCCTTTAAGCAAGGTTTTACCGGCGACGAATTCAACGTTTATCGTTGCCTACGCTCGATTAACCCATCTCCTTATCTCTTTTATTTCGATTACGGGAATTTCAAACTTTTTGGCTCATCGCCTGAAGCGCAAATTACCATTAAAAATAACAGCGCCAACATTTTCCCAATCGCCGGTACTTTTAAGCGGAGCGGCAACGATGTGGAAGATGCAGAGCAAGCACGCAAACTAGAACAAGACCCAAAAGAGAGTGCAGAACACGTAATGTTGGTAGATTTAGCCCGCAACGATTTGAGCCGCCATTGCAACCGCGTGGAGGTAAAATCGTTTAAAGAAGTGCAATATTATTCTCATTTAATTCACTTAGTAAGCAAGGTTAGCGGTCATTTACAACAAGATGTTACTGCTTTTAAAGTTGTTGCCGATACCTATCCAGCAGGTACTTTAAGTGGTGCACCAAAATACAAAGCCATGCAATTAATCGACGAAAACGAAAAACTGGGCCGTAATTTTTATGCAGGAGCAATAGGCTTTATGGGTTTCAACGAAGATTTTAACCATGCCATTATGATTCGAACATTCATGAGTAAAAACAACGAACTGCATTATCGTGCAGGAGCTGGCATTGTTGCCGATTCAGTTCCAGAAACTGAAATGCAAGAAGTGAATAATAAAATAGCTGCCCTACGCAAAGCGATTAGCATGGCAGAACAAATTTAAAAGAGGCTTTAAGAAAATGGAAAATACAACAAAAAAAACCGTTTTGGTAATTGATAATTACGATAGTTTTACCTATAATCTCGTTCATTTAATCAATGAAGTTGGATACGAAGCAGTTGTTTGGAGAAATGATAAATTCAAATTAGAGGACGTAGCAGCCTACGATAAAATTTTGCTTTCGCCTGGTCCTGGAATCCCCGAAGAAGCGGGATTATTGCTCGACGTCATTAAAACCTATGCCGAAACCAAAAGCATTTTTGGCGTTTGTTTGGGTCAACAAGCTATTGCAGAAGTTTTTGGTGGTTCATTGTTGAACTTAGGTCGCCCTATGCATGGTATTTCTACTCCAGTTACCGTTACCGATGGCGATGAATTTCTGTTCTGGGAATGTCCGCAAACCATTAATGTAGGCCGTTATCACAGTTGGGTAGTAAGCAAAGACGGCTTTCCTTCGTGCTTAAAAATTACAGCAAGAGATCATAAAAACGAAATTATGGCCATTCGGCATGAATCGTTAGACGTGCGCGGCGTGCAGTTTCATCCAGAGAGTGTACTCACCGAATACGGCAAACAAATGATGGAAAATTGGTTAGAACATTAATTAAACAGCGTCCTAAAATGAGTTATTCAAACCAATCACAAGACATAAACACAGGCAGTTCAATTTTAGATAAAATTGTGCTTCGTAAAAAAGAAGAGGTAGCAGAGGCAAAAAAATTAGTATCCGTTTCCGATTTAGAAAAGGCAGCACATTTTAAACGCCAACCGCTCGCTTTTAATGACTTTTTACTGGACACAAACCGAACAGGGATTATTGCAGAATTTAAGCGAAAATCGCCTTCTAAAGGTCTTATCAACGGCAGTTCAAGTGTTGAAACCGTTACACAAGGCTACACAAATGGAGGAGCGTCGGCCCTTTCCGTATTAACAGATGTTGATTTTTTCGGCGGGAAACGCGAAGACTTAATTGCCGCACGCGCAGTTAATAACATTCCCATTTTGCGAAAGGATTTTATGATTGATGAGTATCAAATTCTCGAAGCAAAGGCTTGGGGTGCCGATATTATCTTGTTAATTGCCTCCATCTTAACCCCGCAGCAAATTTGCGATTTCGGTAAATTTGCACAAAATTTGGGTTTAAGCGTATTGTTAGAGGTTCACAATCAAGAAGAATTAGAAAGAAGCATTTGCCCACATTTAACAGCCATTGGCGTTAACAACCGAAATCTTGGAACCTTTACCGTTGATATTCAAACTTCGTTTGATTTGGTTAGCCATATCCCAGATGGTTTTTCAAAAATATCTGAAAGTGCAATTAGCAACGCTCAAACCATCAAAGAATTAAAATCAGCTGGTTTTAATGGCTTCTTGATAGGCGAAAACTTTATGAAAACCCCTCATCCGGATGAAGCATTTCGTCAGTTTGTTGCGCAATTGTAAGGCTAGCTGATTGACTTCCCGAAAGGAGTAAAGGCAAGATTCATCAATTTAAAATGTTGGCGTCCGAAAGGGATGCCAACAATGCTGATGCACAGTAAAACACCGAAAAACAAATGAGTTAACGCAATCCAAAAGCCGCCGCAAAAAATCCAAATAAGATTCATCACTGTAGACAAACAACCCGTATTGGATGAAGTATCGGTAATTTTTACGCCAAAAGGAGCTAATCCCACGATAGCAAACTTAAAACATTGAATACCGAAAGGAATCCCTACAATGGTTAAGCAGAGAATTAATCCTCCGATGAGGTACTCAAAAAAAATAAAAATTCCCCCAAAAACTACCCAAATAATATTGCCAAAAAAATTCATGCTTTCGTTTAAAGTGAGATGACAAATACCCCAAAATGTTACAAGCGTCTATTTTGAGAAAAAGCAAACAATTCTGCGCTTTAATTTTTAACTTAATAGCACAAACGAAAGCAATTGCGTTTCTGCCAAATTTATTACGATTCGCAGGCTGGTAAATCAAATTACTGCTTAGCAAATTTTGTATCTTTGTACGAATTACATGGGAAAACAAAAATTTTACGATACTGCTGTTAAGCAGGAGCGAGCCATTTTAGTAGGAGTAATTACTCCAGGTGTTAAAGATGAGCAAGCAAAAGAATATTTAGACGAATTAGCCTTTTTGGTTGAAACTGCTGGAGGAATAGTTGAAAAAAACTTTACCCAAAAAATGTTGAAACCTGAACGTGCTACTTTCGTGGGTACAGGAAAGCTGGAAGAGATTAAAGCGTATGTAAAATCGGAAGAAATTGACACCGTCATTTTCGATGATGAATTATCGCCTTCGCAATTGCGCAACATTGAGCGTGAGCTAGGTGTTAAAATTTTAGATAGGAGCAACTTAATTTTAGATATTTTCGCCAATCGTGCTCAAACGGCACAAGCAAAAACCCAAGTAGAGCTGGCTCAATTACAGTATTTGCTACCGCGATTAACGGGTATGTGGACACACTTAGAGCGTCAAAAAGGGGGGATTGGGATGCGTGGACCCGGTGAAACGCAAATTGAAAGCGATAGAAGGATTATTTTAACCAAAATCTCCCTGCTGAAAGAACGGTTAAGACAAATCGATAAGCAAAATGAAACGCAACGTAAAAACCGTGGACAGCTTATCCGCGTTGCTTTGGTAGGCTATACCAACGTAGGGAAATCGACTATCATGAACATGCTATCGAAATCGGAAGTTTTTGCGGAAAATAAATTGTTTGCCACTTTAGATACTACCGTTCGGAAGGTTGTGATTGAAAACTTACCCTTTTTATTATCCGATACGGTTGGATTTATCCGAAAATTACCGCATCATCTTGTTGAGTGTTTCAAATCAACCTTAGATGAAGTGCGCGAAGCAGATATATTAATTCACGTAGTGGACGTATCGCATCCAAATTTCGAAGATCAGATTCACATTGTGAATGAAACGTTAAAAGATATTGGTGCCATTGATAAAGACATGATTTTAGTTTTCAATAAAATTGATGCCTACATTTTACCAGAAGTTGATCGTGAAGACGATGATGGCAAACTGAGCCTTGAGGAATTTAAAAACAGTTGGATGAGTCATCATAAAGTACCTGTTTTATTTATTTCAGCTACGCAAAAAGAAAACATAGAAGAATTTAAATCGTTGTTATATACTAAAGTAAGAGCCGTTCATACCGCGCGTTATCCGTACGACAACCTCCTGTATTAAATCCCTAATTATCCTTATATCTCATGATAAAAAAAATAGCGCTAACAACACTTATCGCACTGCTTGCACGGGCATCTGAGGCGCAAATTGTTAGTTTAAATACACAAGAGTTACGCACTGTATCCGCCCTAATTAAAACCAACGCGGATGCCCGTTTTTGTACCGATACCTTAATAAACCGTACAGACACTTATCTAAAAGACTCCCCAAATCCGGCCGACACCATTTTAACTGAGGGGATTTTAAAAGGCGATCCACGCAAAGTTAAAACTTGGAAACAGCTAGAAGACATGCAAAAAGTTTACAGCTTTGCGCTGGCCTTTAAAATGACAAATAAAAAAAAATACCTGCAAGCAGCGAATGATTTTATTTTAGCTTGGGCCAGCAGAAACCAGCCTCAAGGTAACCCTATAAACGACACCAACCTTGATAAAATTATTTTCTCCATTGATCTCTTAAAAGCAGATTTGCCCACAAAAACGGTAGAAACAGCAAACGCTTGGCTGCTAAAAGTTGCCGAAGCTGAAACAAAGAGATACCCCTATATTGACAACGATACAAACCCACGAACCCGGCCTATAAACAACTGGCACTCGCACCGCATAAAAATTGTTGCTGAAGTTGCTTTTACCATCGAAAATGAATCCTTAAAAGAATGGGTGCGCAAACAATATGTTCGCCACATAGGTTTAAATTTAAATCCCGATGGGAGCAGTTTCGATTTTCATGAGCGAGATGCCCTGCATTATCATGTGTACGATTTGGAGCCGCTAATGGTAGCAGCGACAATATTGGCCAGAGACCCTGCATTCGACCAAAATCCTTACACATTGCAATCGGCAAATAAGAGCTCTTTAAAACGATCATTTGACTGGTTTTTACCCTATTACACAGGCAAAAAAACACATCAAGAATTTGTTCATTCGAAACAAAAATTTGATAGAGATCGTGCCAAAAATGGCGAAAAAGGATATCAAATCGGGCATATCTTTAATGCCAATGAGGCAGATGGTTTAATTCAAAAAACAGCTTACTTTGATGCTGATTTACTTTATGTGTATCAAGAAAAAGCAAAAACGAAGAAAGAATACCCACATATTCAATTTATACTAAATAAAGCAAAGCAGAAATAATTACGTAAATTTGAAAAATTATACCAGTATTTCTGAAGGGAGTTAAATTATTATGGAAAGTAAACGTCAGCAAAAATTTGCAGGAGTACTACAAGAAGAGTTAGCACAGATCTTTCAACGTGAAGGTGCTTCATTTTTACCAAACACACTGGTAACCATTACACGTGTTCGGGTATCGCCCGATTTGGCTGTCGCAAAAGTATATCTAAGCTTTTTCAACACTCAAAACACCACACTTTCAATTAACACGGTTAATGCACATGCAGGCGAAATCAGATATAAGTTAGGTGCACGCATTCGTCATCAAGCACGCGTAGTTCCTGAACTTACGTTCTTTGTAGACGACACCAACGAATACGTGGAGCGAATGGATAGCATATTCGAAAAAATTGCTAAAGAACCACGACAAAAAGACGAAGAAAGTGAGTAATTCGTGAGAAAACTGCGCGAACCAGTTAACAGCTTAACACATTTTATCCCTGCCCTAATTGCTATACCGGCAGGGTATTTTTTGTTGCAAAAATGCCATACTCCTTTACAATTTACTGCAGCATGGATTTATTGCACTGCAACGTTCCTTCTTTTTGCAATCAGCGCAACATACCACGGTTATCCCATCAGCGAGTACGGGATTCGTTTTTGGCAAAAATGCGATCATTGCTGTATCTACCTCATGATTGCTGGCTCATATACGCCTACTGCTTTATTGGTGTTTGATGGATGGTTAAAGTGGGCTCTATTTACGATTGTGTGGCTCATTACGTTGGTGGGCTGTTTATTAAAAATCTTCAACAAACTGAAAAGCACAGCCATTTCGCTGAGTATTTATATCTTAACGGGTTGTTTGATTGTTCCTTTACTGAAGAAAATGACTGAAAATTTGCCTATGGGTGCTGTCATTTGGTTATTAGCTGGAGGAATTTGCTACATTGGAGGCACTTATTTTTACGCAAAGGATAAGCCGCTCATAAAAGGAATTCATAGCCACGAAATCTGGCATTTATTTGTCGTTGGAGGAGCCGTTTCGCATTATATTTACAATTATTTTTACATTTTTAATTAAATGATTGCTTTTAAAGATTTAATAGAGAAGCATGCTGTGTTCTTTCAAAAGGTTATTCGTTTTGAAGGTTCAAGCGATACCCTTTTACCATTAGATTTTACAGCAAACAATACCGAATTAACGCCTGAGCTCTTAGCGGATACCGATTTATTTTCCGATTGGGTAAAACAACAACTCGACCATGCTCAGGCGACCTATGGGATTGGTGGTTACAACGAACATCGAACCATTTACGCGCGCAGTATGCATTTTGATGCAGGAGAGGAACCTCGCAGGCTTCATTTAGGTGTCGACATTTGGGCCAATGCAGGCACACCTATTTACAATTTTTACGAGGGCAAGGTTCACAGTTTCGCTAACAATTCCAGTTCTGGCGACTATGGCGGAACCATCATCCTTCAATACCAACTAAACGGTCTTGAATTTTATGCCCTTTATGGTCACCTAAGCCTTGCCTCCTTCAATGGCTTACAAGAAGGTCAAAGCATTTCAGCCGGACAGCTCATTGGAACATTAGGCAAAAAGGAAGAAAATGGAAATTGGCCACCACACCTTCACTTTCAACTTATTTTGGATATGCAGGGTTTTAAAGGCGATTACCCTGGAGTTTGTAAATTCAGCGAACGAGAAAAATACCTCGCCAATTGTCCCGATCCAAATTTAATTCTAGCATCAACCTTTTGCTAGTTCAGAAAGTCCGTTAGACGAAAATAGTATGCCGATTTACGAATTTCCATACTTTAAAGTGTAAATTTGTTATATGAAAAGGCTGTACATCCTATGTTTCCTTTTAAGTTCTACGGTCGCTTTTGCCCAATTGCAATTTAAAAGCGGCAAAGATGGTTTTGAAAATTTTTTAAGAGAAAACACGCTTTATCCTAGCTATTCGAAACAAAACTGCATACAGGGAACTGTTAATATCCGGTTTAAATTAACGAAGGAAGGGAACGTTTATTCATCCAAAATAGCTCGGAGTGTTTTAAGCGAGTTAGATAAAGAAGCGCTTCGTCTGGTTCGTTTAAGCAGCGGAAAATGGGCTATTCCGAGCGGTTACGATACAACCGCCACCGTTGAAATACCCGTGAACTTTGTATTAAACGGCTTTAACTGCGAGAATAAAAACAAAGCAGAAATACAACAAGCCATTCGCTATTTCGAAACACAAGAAAACTTAACCAATTCCATTGCCAACTTTTATAAAAACATCGATTCTGCAAAACCTGGTCAGGAGGCCCAAATTATTGCCCTCAAAAATCAATTAGGAATTACGAATGAATATTTGGATGAAATAATCAGTCAAGGATTAAAAAAAATAGAACAAGGGGACTCCGAAGGAGCTTGTGAAAGTTTCACCTTTGTCAAAAATATGGGCAGCACCAAAGCCGATCAATACCTTACTCAATACTGTAAATAAAACGCCTAATCTATAAATTCTTTGCTCTTTTAAACGTATTGGTCATCCTGTTTTTAAGAAAGCATGATACACGTTTTATAGCAGGCCGTCTAACAGCATCAATTTTGCTTTTAAAACCGCAGCTACGGTAACAGAATCGGTTATTTCACCAGCCTTAACCATTTCATATACCTCTTGAAAAGGCACTTTTTTAACAATCAACTGTTCGGTTTCTTCAGGCATCGATGGCCCTTCGGTTAAGCCTGTTGCCACATAAATAATAGAAAGCTCATCGCTTACCGAATTAGAAAGATGCATGCGTTGAATCTCGAACCAATTTTCGGCCATTAAGCCTGTCTCTTCCAGCAATTCACGTTTAGCACTTTCCAATGGCTCAGCAGAAAAAGGGCCGCCACCTTCGGGAATTTCCCAAGAATAGGCATTTAACGCGTAGCGATATTGGCCGACGAGCCAAGTATTGTAAGCTTCATCGAGTGGCAGAACCCCAATGGCAAAATTCTTAAAGTGGACCGTTCCGTAAATGCCGGAACCACCCGAAGGGTTGATTATTTGATGTTCCGTTAATTTAATCCAATTGTTATCGTACTTAACCTCGCTGCTTAAGGTTTGCCAAGGGTTGATTTCTTCCATACCACAAGATAGTTAAAACTATCCTTTCAGCACAAGTAGAAAAGCAAAATTGTCGTACTTGGTAAAACAAATAGAGCTATTTCTTCTCAGCTGCCCCAGGCTTCCCTTGCGTTAATTTCGTAAAACGATAGCTTAAACTAAAGGTTATATTTTGGGTATTGTTGGTACTGTAATTTTCTGCTCTAAAATTTACCCCTTCGCTGTAAGTGGTATAACTACGATTACCAAAAATATCGTTAATGGTTGTTCTGAAGCTCAAACGATTTTTAAAGAATGCCTTTCGTGCAGAGAAATTGGAGGTCACAGACCCTTTGTTTCTTCCTTGCGCACTCTGGTTGTTTGCATAATTAACATTCGCTTCAAAAGCGGTTTTTAATGGCAATTGCATCGAAAAACCCATTGCCCCTCTAAAGCTCCATCCGTCGCGGTTTAAGGAGCTATTCAATTCCGATGCATAGCGACTTTGCACAATGGTAAAATTAGCATTGGTAGATATTTTACTAGTAGAACGGTAGTTCGCCAACAATGCCAAAGAAATTGATTGGTTGCTCCCAACATTGTAATACGTACTTTCTGAACGCGCAGTTGTTGTACCTGGGATAAGCGTAACACTGCGGTATCGCTCAATTACATCCACACTTTTAGCATACGAAAGGCGTGGATTAAAAGACCACTTTTGCCCATAAACTCCGAAATTAAAATCAATTTGATGCGTAAAAGAAGGGTCTAAATTTGGATTACCGTACGAAATATTTAAGGTATCGACGTTATTTACCTGAGGATTTAAAGCATTTTCGCGTGGACGATTAATTCGAACACTGTAGGCTGCGCCCAAATTGTATCGTTTTCGAAAGGAGCGATTAATGGATATGTTTGGAAATAAGCTCAAATATGGATCGACACGATAGTTTTCTCCTGTTGAAAGATCAAAAGCAACATCCGTTATTTCTGTCCGAATTCCCGTTTTTACGCTAAAACCCGTATTCCGATAATTGTATGATAGGTATCCAGCATAAATGTTCTCGTTATAAAAAAATTGATTGCTAAGCTTTCGATTAGTGACAAACTGTTCTGTAGTAAAGTTGTAATTTTCAACCAATAAATCGTTCTCATTCTTGCGTCTATTGTAGGCAAAACCAGCTTCAATTAAATCGCGTTTGCCAAAAATAGGTTTGTCATAATCCGCATTAAATGTTATACCATTGTTTCCTGTATCGTTGTTGTTTTGTTGCAAAGTAGGATTTGTAGTAGTAGGCTGATAGGTGGTTCCATAGCTCCTAAAATCGAGGTTTTCGTTGGAATTAATAATTAAACCCAAGCCTAGCTTACCCCCTGTGGTATCCGTTTGTAACGTGTAGGTGCTGTTAAACACAAAATTATGACTTTTACCATTCCCTGTATTCAATTGATTACGCAAACGTTTTTCGACCAATTCTTCGCTTAAATAGTGCATTTCATTTCCCGAATTTGGGTTCGAGCTGTTATTATTATAATTGGTCGATATGCGTAAATTTTGCTTAGGTGTAATATCCCAATCAAATCCTACACGTACGTTAGACCCTTTACTGGCATTTCGATAATGCCCATATTGATCGTAATAAAAGGTTGTATCAGGAAAAAAATTCTCACGGTAATTATGATTTTCACCTTTCGCTATGTTATATCGAAAAGAGGCCCCTCCGTTTATCGAATACGTTTTACTCTTATACGAAGCATTGGTGCTGGCATTTGTATTTCCCTGTAAACTTCCAGTCACGCTAACATTACCGTTAAAACCGATTTTAAAGCCCTTTTTCATGACAATATTGATAATTCCATCACCATCTCCACTGTATTTAGAAGGAGGATTGGTCAGCACTTCAATTTTTTCAATGGCATCTGAGGGGAGTACGTTTAATAGATCTGAAATATTGGAGGTCATATAATCAGAGGGTTTCCCATCAATAAAAATGCGGGTAGATCTTTTACCAGCTATGGTAGCTTTTCCATCAATATCCACCTCCACCATGGGTACATTTTTTAATACGTCGGTTGCTGTACTCCCCTCGGCCAATAATGTTGAACCCACATTATAGGTTATCCCATCGGCACCAAATTCAATAGGGGGTTTCTGCACCGTAATGGTTACCTCTTGTAAAGCATTTTGTTCAGAACTCACTTTTAATAAGCCCAATCGTTTATCAAAATCTTTCTCTGTCAGAATAATTCCATTAACGATTAACGGCGCATAGCCAACAAAGCTTACTTTAATTCTGTACGTTCCGGGCTTTAAATTTCTGGCAGTGAAAAATCCATTTTCATCTGTCGCAAGGGTCATTAGTGCTTGTTCGTTTCCGTCTAGGTACAGAGAAATTACAGCTGAGGGAATGGGCAAGCCACCCTCTTCTTCTACCACCTTGCCACTAATGGTACCTTTCTCAGCAGCACCAGCAGTTAGCGTAAAATAAAACAGAAATAAGGATAAAATGATAGGGCGCAATTTTTGATGTTTATTTTAAAAAATATGGGGTTTGAATATATCAAATCCAAAGCCCATATTTTTGGTTAAAAGGAACCTTCATCAGGTCTATTGTCTTGTTGATCCGATTTTTTTGTCTTTGTAAAACCAAATGTACTCTTACCAAAGCGATACGAAAAAGTTAAGTTTGCCATGGTCCCTTGAAACTGACGTTCAAAATCAACATTGGTATAATTATCATCGGTAGTCATACTCCATCTGCGGGTGTTAAAAATATCGCGAACATTGAAACTTAAGGATGCCTTTTTACCTGGCAAATCGTACTTAGCTCCACCATCAATACCGTACATGGCGTTACGTTTTCCTTGTGCCATTACCTCTGGTGCACGATAATCTCCACGCAGCTGCAAGGAAACACTTTTCGCTAGTGCTAAGTTTGCTGTTAAATTAGTATTCCAACTAAAGCCACTGCTAGCGTTTATGTTATACTCAGGAGCTGCATCATATTTACTTTGATACACATTTACATTCGCTGTGAAACTTAATGGCTTAATCAAATCGAACTTACCAATTAACTCTAAACCGCTATTTTTTGCACGGGTTAAATTAACAGGTGTTGAGGTAATAATGCCTGCGGCATTTGGCGCAGTTCTTACACGTTGGATTACATCGTTCGTTTGACGAAAATAAGCCGTAGACGTTAGGGTAACCTTCGACCAGTACTTGCTGTATCCTAATTCAAAAGAATGCACATCTTCTGGAATAATATTGGGATTTCCCTGGCGGTAATTCAAAGGGTCGGAAACATCTAAGAAGGGGTTCGTATCCCAAGCACGCGGGCGGTTAACGCGGCGTGTATAACTTAACTGTAACTGTTGCTCACCTTTAAATTTCTCCGTTAAAAACACACTCGGATATAAACGTGTGTAATGAATATTTCCGGTAGTTCCGGCCAACATATTGCTGCTGTTGTATCCTTCCAAGTAAGTGTCTAAACGAGCATCCTCTGCACGCAAACCCAATTGATATCCAAAATTTTTCACTTGGTTTTGATAATTAACATATAAAGCATGTACCTGATCTTTACTATTAAAATTATTTACAAGCGCATTATTTTGCACATATGAACCTGTGCTCAGTAAAGAATCCGCATATTGGTTATTAGTAGCTAAACGAATTTGGCTTCTATAACCTGTTTCAAATTTTCCTGATTTTCCCAAAGGAAGTGAATAATCGGCCTGAATATTATAATTCGTATTATCGCCCGTATTATCAATTCTTTGAAAACTAGTACCTCTCACCAAAGATCCGTTCTGCTCAGTAACCAATGTATTGTACGTTTGATTATTATTATTGGTACCATATGAATATCCAAAATTGAACGTTAATTCCTCTTTTGGTTTTTTAAACTTCTGACTAAAATCGGTATTTAAATCATAACTATGCCCCCAACCGTCGTTAATATTGGTACGATTGCTCGCATTTGTTGCGTTCATTGACGCGTTTAATTGCTCAATGTCTAAAAACTCATTACGATTACTTTCTCTTGAGTTAAATGCTCCCGATAAGCTTAAAACACTGTTCTTTGCTAAATAGTAATCTAACCCGGCTTTGGCATTGTGGCCTTTATCGTTCGAGTTGGATGTTGTATTTTGATTGGCGTAACCCAAATAATCTGACCCTGTATCGTTCTTATAGGCTATATTTTGTATTCCTCCTCCAATCCGATTCCCATCTCTATAACTGTAGTTACCGTACAAGTTTACTTTGCTATTTTGAAAACTTAAATTGGTATTTCCATTATAGTTATCGCGATTTCCTGCCGATAAAGCCGCTGAGCCATTAAATCCCAACTTGGTATTTTTCTTCAATACAATGTTAATAATTCCCGATTGGCCTTCTGCATCGTATTTGGCCGAAGGATTGGTAATTAATTCCACAGATTCTATTGAGCTGGCTGGAATGGACTGTAAAATTTGGGCAACATTTCCTCCTGCAATTAAAGATGGTTTCCCATCGATTAACACTTTTACGCCTGATGAGCCGCGTAAACTAACATTTCCATCAATATCGGTTGAAACTGAAGGAACATTCTGAAGTAAATCTGTTGCAGAACCTCCTTCACTTACTAAGCTTTGGTCTACCGAGAATACCTTTTTGTCGATACCCAACTGCATCGTTGCCTTTTGCCCTTTTACCGTCACCTCGCTAAGTACATTACCTTTAGCCGTATTCATCTTAATATCACCAAAGTTTAAGGTTCCGGTAGTCGCATTCACAGTAATATTATCGCGAACCATGGTTTGATATCCTACATAACTTATCTTAAAAGTAAAAATGCCGTTCGGAACATCGTTCATTATAAAAACTCCGTTAATATCGGTTTGAGCTACTTTCACATTTGCTTTGGTTGTTTTATTGATTAAAACTGCCGATGCGAAAGGTATTGTTTTTTGTGTAGTTGCGTCTTTTAATACACCTGTTATTCTGGTCTTTCCGGCTGTTTGCGCAAACAAACTGCATGAAAGAAACAAAAACAAGAGCATTAGATTTATGGTTTTTAACTGTATTTGTCTCATTAATTGGGATTGTTGTATTTCATTTTTTTTATAAGGGAGACAAAGTAACGGCACAGAAGTTTAAAAAACAGGGCGTAACTATTTTATTACAGCCCATTAAGCGTAATATTTTTGTGAACAAAGAGGTTTAAACATGCATTCTTACAGTTAATAACCCCTATCTATAGAAATTTTATGCAAAATCATTTAATTGTAATTTGCTTACGGGAATACGTCATTATATGTACTTTTGCTATCTATGGCGAAGAAAATACTGATTGTAGACGATTTACACCCTGCGTTTAAAGAGCAGGCCATTGCACTTGGATATGAAGTTGATGATGAACCAAAAATTACCCGTCAACAAACCTTAGAAAGAATTACCGACTATACGGGCATCGCGGTACGTACAAAGTTTAGAATAGATGCAGAAATTTTTAATGCTGCAACCCATTTAAAATTTGTGGCCCGAGCAGGTGCTGGCTTAGACAATATCGATGAGAAAATAGCGGCAGAAAAAAATATTCAATTAATTAATGCTCCCGAAGGTAATTGCGATGCTGTTGGCGAGCATGCGGTTGGTTTGCTTTTATCGCTTATGAACAATTTTCGCAAAGCAGATTGTGAAATACGAGATGGCATTTGGGATAGAGAAGGAAATCGTGGGTTTGAGCTTAAAGGGAAAAAAGTAGGCATCATTGGATACGGTTTTATGGGACAAAGTTTTGCAAAAAAATTGTCGGGATTTGGCGTAGAAGTGATGGCTTACGACAAGTACAAAACGGGTTTTAGCGACAATTTTGCGCGTGAAGTAAGCATGGAAGAAATTGTTAAGCACAGCGATGTTTTGAGTTTACACATCCCACTAACCAGTGAAAGTCGCCAAATGGTTGATGATGAATACTTCTTTCATTTTAAAAAACCTATTTTCTTTATCAATACCGCAAGAGGCGAAATTGTAAACACTAAAGCAGTATTAAATGCGCTTAACGCTGGAAAAATTTTAGGCGCAGGCCTCGACGTATTAGAAATAGAAAAATTTCCAGCTCTTGGCGAACAAAACTGGTACGAAGAATTACGTGTACATGATCAAATAATTTTAACCCCCCATGTTGGAGGATGGACTTTTGATTCGTATCGTAAAATTTCAGAAGTATTAGCCCAAAAGTTAAGTCAATTATAACAATCAGCTAAAATGATTTAGCTGATTAACCCCTCCATAAAAGGCTCTTTTAAGGATAAACGAACAGTAATTTATTCTTAAAAGAGTTTCCATTTTTTTTGAAGTAACTCTATTTTATTGTAAGTTTAAAGTTTTTTAAGCGCAAGCTTTTAAAAATTTTCATCTACCTTTAAATGTTACGCGTCGACAGCTCTAAACCCTGCAAAATTATTTACTCGTTGTGCAAACATGAGTATTTGGGATTTATAATTGAACCTCACATCGTTCAACTTAATCCCCAGGGCGATTTTTCATTTACTTACCAACGTATTTATACCCATACTTCTGAAGAATTTAGCCCTTACTTAAGCGATATTGACTATAAATTGATAAAAATCTTAGACGATTTAGATCAAGATTCAATTATCAAGAAGTATTACAAGAAACTAATACGCCCAACCGAATTCTTCACTAAAATATTCGACGAAAAGTTTTACGAAACTGTACGTCCGAAAATGGAGAAAAAACTTGCAGAAGTTTTAGAACTGTTAAAAGTTAAAGACGAGCTGTACACTATGGATAAAGATGGTTGGCCCGTTGAACGTAAAATTGAAATGGCTGCCGAACCAGCTTCTATTCTTTTTCATTTTAGGCGTAACGAAACCGAAACCCGGTATTTTCCAACTATAAAGCACCAAAATTTGCGCATCGAATTTATGTTTAAAGATGCACAAATTATCAGCAATAAACCTGCTTGGTTATTACTCAACGATGTTTTATACTTTTTTGATCAAGAGATTGAAGGGAAAAAACTTTCGCCTTTTTTAAACAAAAGATACATTGCTATCCCGAAAGCAACTGAAGCTACTTATTTTGAAAAATTTGTAGCACCGTTAATCGAAAAGCATCATGTATATGCAGAAGGATTTGAAATAAAAACCGAACAATACGAGGCAATTCCCGTAATCAAGGTGCTGTATGTGGATGGAGGTATCTCCCAGTTACAACTTTACTTCAAATATGGAGAATATGTTTTCCCGGTAGAAAATGCACATAAAGTTACAGTTCGATTAGAAAAAACTAGCGATAACTACATCTTTCACCGCATAAAACGCTCAGCCGAATGGGAAAAAAAACAGCTTAACTTCTTATTGGCATTGGGTCTTAAAAAAACCAGTGCACTTTTCAGCAATTTAGAAGTGCTTTCGGAAGATGAAAACATAAGCTATGGTGCTATAAACTGGGTTAATGAACATTTAGAACTGCTACAATCGGCAGGATACGAAATTGAACAGGCAACGGGTCAAAAACGTTTTGTTTTTGGCGCCAACAAAATAGACTTAGAGGTTAAAGAAGGAAACGATTGGTTTGATATACATGCGGTGGTTTGGTTTGGGAAATACCAAATTCCCTTTCTATCGCTGAAACAGCATATTCTGCACAAAAAACGCGAATTTATTTTGCCTGACGGTGAAATTGCCATTATTCCTGAAAAATGGTTTAGCCAATACGGCAGTTTATTTAGTCTTGCTGAAAGCGGACAATCGTTAAAATTGAAGAAGCACCATATTGGCTTAATTAACGATTTGGCCGAAGATAGCCTTGCCAACGTAACGCTTGAACGTAAATTACAGCGGTTATCGGATTTTGAAAATATTGAAGACATGCATATGCCTATTCATTTTAAAGGCAGCTTGCGCGACTATCAAAAAGCCGGATACAATTGGTTTAGTTTTTTACGCGAATATAATTTTGGTGGCTGTTTGGCCGATGATATGGGTTTGGGTAAAACTATTCAAACCTTGGCTATGCTGCAAAAAGTGAAAGAAGATGACCAAGCGGTTGACGCACATAGAACATCGCTCATCATCATGCCAACTTCTTTAATTTACAACTGGTTAACCGAAGCAAAAAAATTCACTCCAAAACTTAAAATATTAGCCCATACAGGAACCAACCGGAATAAAGATGTTGCCAACTTTGCCAATTTTGATGTGGTAATTACCACTTACGGGGTAACGCGTGTTGATATTGATGAATTGAAGCATTTCTATTTCAATTACATTATTTTAGATGAAAGCCAGAACATAAAAAATCCTTCGTCAAAATCATTCAAAGCTGTTAGGAGTTTAAAATCGAAACATAAGCTCATTTTGAGCGGTACACCTGTAGAAAATTCGGTGGCTGATTTATGGTCGCAATTGACGTTTTTAAACCCAGGTTTGCTGGGCACCCAAGCCTTTTTCCAAGAAGAGTACGTGCAGGCCATTGAGAAGAAAAAAGATGAGGAAAAAGCGCGTAAACTACAAGCCATTATCAAACCTTTTGTTTTGCGTAGGACCAAAGAACAGGTTGCGGCAGAACTTCCGCCTAAAACGGAGCAGATAATTTATTGCGATATGAGCGAAGAGCAGGCTGCCTATTATGAAAAAACCAAATCGGCTTACCGGAATAACTTGCTCGAAAGTATGGAAGATGGAACCTTTGCACAAAAGCAAGTACAATTATTACAAGGGTTAACATTGTTGCGCCAATTAGCGAATCATCCGGTTATGATTGATGCGACCTACGAGGCTGACTCAGGCAAATTTGAGAACGTTATTCATACGCTTGATAATGTGCTAAAAGGTGGCCATAAAGTATTGGTTTTTTCGCAATTTGTTAAGCACTTAGAAATTTTCAAAAAACACTTCACCCGCGAAAACATTCCGTTTTCTTATTTAGACGGTGCAACGAAAAGTCGTGGTGAAATTGTTGCTGAGTTTCAGCAAAATGCTGATTTAAAGGTTTTCTTAATCTCGATAAAAGCCGGCGGTGTAGGTTTAAACTTAACGCAGGCAGACTATGTTTTCATCTTGGATCCGTGGTGGAATCCGGCTGTGGAACAACAAGCCATTGACCGAACGCATAGAATTGGTCAAGACAAGAAGGTTTTCATTTACAAATTTATTGCAAAAGATACGGTTGAAGAGAAAATATTGGCCTTACAGAAACGAAAAAAATCGTTGGCTAATTCACTTATTACAACGGAAGAGAGCTTTTTTAAATCATTAAGTAAAGATGATATTCGCGATATTTTGAATTAGCGGCTTGTCTAATTCCCGAGCTACTGCCAGAACGATTTTAAACCCGATTGATGGGGAAAGCGTATTTTGTGGACGGAAAGCTGTTGCTTTGTTTGAAGACGAGCTTATTAAATGAGGCAGCTTACCCCACAAAATACCTTGTACTAAAAGCGGGACCGAAGCTAACCGAAAAGCTACTAAAACTGCTTTTCTACTAAAAAGGTGCTAATTACAAGATTAACAAAGCATTAAATAGGATATTGAATAGTTTAAAATCCATTTAAAAACACTATCTTTGCGCCAAATTTGAGGCGCATTTTATGCAAAAGATTAGAAATATAGCTATTATAGCACACGTTGACCACGGGAAAACTACTTTGGTTGATAAGATTTTACATTCTTGTTCTATTTTTCGTGACAACGAAAAAACAGGAGAGTTAATATTGGATAACAACGATTTAGAGCGTGAGCGTGGTATCACGATCGTATCTAAAAACGTTTCCGTTCAATACAAAGACGTAAAAATTAACATTATTGACACTCCTGGTCACGCCGATTTCGGTGGTGAGGTTGAGCGTGTTTTAAAAATGGCCGATGGAGTACTTTTACTTTGCGATGCTTTTGAAGGTGCAATGCCTCAAACGCGTTTCGTAACGCAAAAAGCTTTAGCATTAGGTTTAAAACCAATTGTGGTTGTAAACAAAGTAGATAAAGAGAACTGTCGCCCAGAAGAGGTTTATGAGCAAATTTTCGAATTATTCTTTAACCTTGAAGCAACAGAAGATCAATTAGATTTCCCAGTTATTTACGGTTCATCTAAACAAGGATGGATGAGTACTGATTGGAAACAACCAACAACTGATATTTTTGCCTTATTAGATGCTGTGGTAGCGAACATTCCACCAGCACCCATAAACGAAGGTACATTACAAATGCAAATTACTTCTTTAGATTATTCATCTTTCGTAGGTCGTATTGCAATTGGACGTGTTCACCGTGGTACAATTAAAGAAAACCAACCGGTAACTTTAATAAAACGCGATGGTAAAGTTGTTAAAACAAGAGTAAAAGAACTTTACACATTCGAAGGATTAGGTAAAGTAAAAGCTACTGAAGTAAAATCAGGAGATATTTGTGCTGTTGTAGGTATTGATGGTTTTGATATTGGTGATACCATTGCTGATTTCGAAAATCCAGAGCAATTACCAGTAATCAGTATCGATGAGCCAACAATGAACATGTTGTTCACCATTAACAACTCACCTTTCTTCGGTAAAGAAGGAAAGTTAGTTACTTCACAACGTATCAAAGATCGTTTGATGAAGGAAATGGAGAAAAATCTTGCGCTTAAAGTGGTAGAAACGCAAGGTGCAGATTCGTGGTTAGTATACGGTCGTGGTATTCTCCATTTATCCGTATTAATCGAAACAATGCGTCGTGAAGGGTATGAATTGCAAGTGGGTCAACCTCAGGTTATCGTAAAAGAAATCGATGGTAAAAAACATGAGCCAGTTGAAACATTAATCGTTGACGTGCCTGCTGAAGTTTCAGGTAAAGTAATCGAATTAGTAACACAACGTAAAGGTGAGTTATTAATCATGGAGCCAAAAGGCGATTTACAACACTTAGAATTCGAAATCCCATCGCGTGGTATTATCGGTTTACGTAACAACGTATTAACGGCTACCGCAGGTGAGGCGATTATGGCACACCGTTTCAAAGCTTACGAGCCTTGGAAAGGAACAATTCCTGGTCGTTTAAACGGAGTATTAATTTCTATGGATAAAGGAGCTACAACCGCTTATTCTATCGATAAATTACAAGATAGAGGTCGTTTCTTTGTAGATCCAGGAGTAGATATTTACGAAGGACAAATTTTAGGTGAGCACATCCGTGATAACGATTTAGTAATTAACATCGTTAAAGGAAAAGCATTAACGAACATGCGTGCTTCTGGTACAGACGATAACACACGTATTGCACCAGCAATTAAATTCTCTTTAGAAGAGGCAATGGAGTATATCCAAGCTGATGAGTATATTGAGGTTACGCCAGTAAGCATGCGTTTACGTAAAATTTTCTTAACAGAACAAGAGCGTAAAATCAAAGGAAAACAATTTTCTTAATTTTATTCAAGAATAAATAAGCTTATTATATGAAGGGGCTGTCTCAAAAAAGACAGTCCCTTTTTTTTGTGGGGAAAGGTGAAATAAGGTATTTGATTTTTTCTTTTAAATTCAATTTCAAAATATCCTTTATTATCACTAATTGAATAATTTAAAGAATCAGTGTAATAAATTTCCACATTATCTAAAGGAGTTTCACTAGCAAAAGCATAACCATAATAAACTTAAAACATCTTTTTTGAATACAGTATTCATCATCACATATCAATGAATAAGGTATCCAATCTTCCATTTACAAATTGATATTTTAATTTTTCTCCTTTTTGCGAATAGACATTTACAATAGTATCAATAATTTATCCATTATCTAAGCTTATTATTAAGTCTCCACCAAACTGATTATTTTCTATAGTCTTAAAATATCCTAAACTGTCTGTAAAAGTACTTGATTGTAAATTATCATTTTCTGTGATTTTTAATTTTTCAATAGGCTCTTTTTTAAAATTATAAATATATCCCTCATAATTTCGAATAGTCGGTGTGCATGCTACCATAAATATGAGTACTGATGTTAAGAATATAGTATTTTTTCTCATTTATTTAATTTTGTTAACCAAACTTAACACCTCTTTTCCTCTGCTATCATTCTTATCCGCTCCTTTATTGGAATATAGTTATTAATAATAAGGCATAATGTCTATTTCTCTAATTAAAATTATAATGACTAAAATAAAATATATGATCGTTTTGCTTTTTACAAATCAACTATTGATTTCATGAAGATTGAATCTCTTTTATAAACATCATTTGTTCCTCCATATGTTTCTATAGTATCTATTTTATAGCCTTCTTTTTCTAAAAAAAATAAATTAACAAGTTTATGATTTTCCATACCGAATCGAAGCTTAGTCAATTTATCTATTTTAAAATATCCATTTTTGGAAGTTTTGGTTATTATTGATTTTTTACCTTTTAAAATTTGAGTGATATTTACATTTTGTAGTGGTGTTTTTGTTTTTGAATCGTAAACATAGCATTCCATTGGAATTCTTTGAATATCCTTAACGCACGAGATGCAAACAAAACAAAAAATCAACATTAATATTCTATTTTTCATCATGTTTTTAATTTAGTTAACCAAATCAGCCCGAGTAAATCTTTTTCAGCCACCACTGTTCTATTTCTATCTTTTATTCGTGGTTCATTATTGTAATATTTCATAACGTCAATTTCATCATCATTCGATGGATAATTTTCCCCGTGTGAATTCATTTCATCCCAATGAGTTATTTTTTCCCAAGTTGTCTCGTTGCCTTTAGTTGGTTTTGTTTCTTATAGCAAGTAATACGAACTTCCTTTATGTTGCCAAGAGTAAACTGTTCCTCCATAAGCTTGTAATATATCATGGCCAATGTCGTGAGCTGAAGTTACTTTAAATTCTATATTAAATTTAGTCAACATCGAATTTTCTATTTAAAATAATCTTTCATGTTCATAGAATATCATTCGCGAATAGAATCTTTTTCAATGGACTTTAAATCTTCAAAATAAATAATTCCTAAATCTATGGTGTCTTTTTTATAATAATCATCTTTATTGTAATATTTTTTCACATCAATATATCTATATATATTATTCTTTTTTATAAAAAAAACCTGTTGAACCATAGGTGACATACTCTGTAAAGATGAATGACCGTGTACAAAAAAACCATCATAAACAAAAAAACCATTCTTATCTGTTCTTACCGAATCAATAATACTGTTTACTGCGAATTTACTAACAAAAAACACAGCCCCTTTAATTGGGTTATTATCTACTTTTGAGTATATTTTTCCTTTAACAGTTGGTATAATAATATATTTCCTATTTCTACAACTGATAAAAAACAGGAGAATAAAAAGGTATTTTATATTTCTCATGATACTTTAATTTTTGTTAACCAGATTACTTTTAATAAATCAAATTCTGAAATTATCGTTCTTGGAATGTCATAATAATTTTGATAATATTTCATTAAATCTATTTCTTTGCCGTCATTATAAATTGTTGGAGCATCGTCATCTACATCCTGAGTAAGCATATTTATACCTGTGGTGGTTCCTTTATGAGCTTTAGAATAAATATGCCCCCCATAAGCAAGTAATATTTCATGACCGATTTCATGTGCTGATATCATTTTATAGTCTTCAAGAAGAGGAGGTAAATTAAAAAAAACACCTTTCTCTTCAATTTTATTTTCTGATCTATAATACCAGCCTTTATTACGATATAAATATGATTTTGAATTCTCCTTCCATGAAGGTTCATGTAAAAATCCTTCATAAAAGAATAATATTCTTGAAGCTTCAAAATTCCGAGATCTTCCTTTTTCACAATTGGTTTGATAAACTATCTTAGGTGCTGCTAAACCATTTTTATTTGCTTTTGCATCGAGGTATACTTCATAAATTTCAGAACCAATATTCACCCCATTTCCTATATTTTTAGAATTTCTAGACCAAAAATGGTTAATCCCCTGCAATGCTAAATTTTCTAATTCTTCATATGGCCTCGCTCTTGTTTTAATTGGAGGTTTCCCATAATATTCTAAAGCTTCTTTTGAAACTTTATCCCAATCACAAATTTGGCTTTTTGTGTATGGGGGATTAAAATTTCGAACATTATTCCAACACCTTAGTCCCTCCGCTCCTCCATCAGTAAGGTTAACTCTCAAAGTTGTATCAATTCTTTTCCTGTTTTTATCAATTTTCACATCCACCCAATCCACTTCCTTATGGCTAAACTTAATTGGTTTTTTTAGGGTATATTCCTTTTTAAGGAAATTACCCTGTCCCATAATACTTACGGTAAAACCTTCTTCGCTTTTCATTCCTGTGCTATCGTAGATACCATTCTTATCAAAGCCATCCCAGACGATCAAATAGGTTCCTGCAGGCCAAAATCTTTTCTCCTGCACAGTGTTTTCAATTGGTGAAACAGGTAGGTTAGGGCCATTTGGATTTGCTTTTGCATTAATGGTGATCTCTTCAAATTCGATTGAACGGGAAAAAAGCTCATAAATTAAATTGTCACCTTGTTTAATTTTTAAGTGCCAAGAATTAATGCCCTCACCTGCTACCCTTAGTTTAAACCTAATCTTATCGTTTTCGGCCGTGCCTTCGTAATTAGGGATTCCAAAAGGCACAAAATCTTCTTTTACATGTTCTAGTTCCAGGTCGAAATCCATAGGTAAAGTTGGTGGTACAGGCGCTCCTGTTGTATCAATTTCTTCGGGTATATTGATTTGGCCAGAATCCATAAATTCAATCGCACCACTTTCAGGCGGGTTACTGCCAGGCATTTTTCCAGTAACCTGCAAGGTCGATTTTTTGATCAGCACCTCATTGTCTTGCACTTTGTAGTTGCCCTGATTTTGCCAATCGCCGTTGATGCTGAGCAATTGAAAACCATCATAAAATGTAAAGTTGGCTATCTTCTTTTCTACAACCGTTGCGGTTAATTTACCTTGTGTAGTGGGCACATCATTTAAAACTTTAAGTTCACCCAAATGTGCCCCCATTTTTATTTTTGCCCCTTGTATAACAACCAATTGATCGGCTATTGCTTCTTCTTTCTTGTTACGTTCTTCTTGTATCTGCACCATATCGTTGCGCGCATGCATGGCTTCCATTTGGGCACTATATTCTGGATCGTTTTGAAGCGCAGGATTCAAAGGATCGAATATTTCTTCGGTAGAAAGAGAAGCAGATTGACTGCTGAATAGTTTTTTTATCCAAGACATAAAACTTCGTATTGCAAATGGTTGTTAAGAATTAAACCTTCTGTCAAGATATTGTTCTGAAAGAGATAGGTTACATTTTTTGCGGGATGATTGGATTGATGGCTAATGGATAGTGAAAATTTGCTCCGCTCTACAACATATTCTGCTTCATTTTCGGCATGGTTATACAACCATAATCCTTTAAAAAAGATTCCGTACATGTGATTACTCTCTAAAAAAGCAATCAGTTTTTCGGAATCATATAAAATTTGGTTGATACTGTACAAATAATTATCCCATGCAGAACCTGCATGCTCCTTTTGTAGTGCGGCTCTCAGTAGCTCCCACTTTTCTTGTAGTTTACTTTCATTTTCCACCGTTAGAATATGCCCTTCTTTATCAATAGTAAGCAACAGAATATCAAATAAATATGCCATTTTTCTAACCAGCACCGAGACATGAGGGTCGTCAAATTCATAGTATTTACACAAGAACTGAAATGTAGTTTCCCCCTTTTTCAAATGAAGCTGCTGAACCAACACCTCACGCGTGTACCGCTTGCAGAGCCTTGGGTTTTCATGGCAAATGGTGGTTGAAAAGCGGTAAGTTCCGGACCAAAAGGGTGTATTTTCTATATCATGAGCACGTGTTGACATCAGCAATTTCTTAATATATTTTCCTTACTCTATTTGGATTTGCATCGTTTGCAAGCATATCTGCCAGTGTATTAATTTTTGCTGAGCGATGCAGGTATTTATTTCTTAGTTTTTTCAATAAAGAATCGGCATAATGGGCATGAATAACGACTTCAGATAACATGATGCCGTCCGTATTAATGAATGGCGTCTCCTTATTTTTAAGGGGTATTGCCTCATAGGAGGGGGGCATTAACTCCCAATTCTTACCTTCTTCTAGCGTATGTGTTTTTAAATATTTTTTTACCGATTCCAAAAAATCATCGTTCAGTGCATAATCTTTAAACATTTTGTCATATTGTAAAGTATTCGCATTTCGGTTCACTAAAGGAATAGCATAATCGCACATAAAATGAAGGGGAATAAAGCTATAACCCCTATATAAATAACGTTTTCCAGCTAAAACCCATCGCCAGCGGGCTTCTATTGACAGCTCTTCTTCTTTATACCATCCTTGTTCTATTAACTCCTGTTGGAATGGGTACAGATTTGACTTCATATAAGCGGCATCTAAATGTATATACTCACATTCTGAAACGCCTTCAACCGGATTGGGCATATCTTCTTTTTTTTCTGTTGCCAGTCTTGTTATTTCTGCTAAAGAAAGCGCATCGTGGTTATAACTGCCGCCTACATCGCTATGCACTCCCGGCAAATTTCGTTCTATTCCTGTCGGTAATTTTACCGGTAAGAATCGTGTGACCGAAAAGTTCTTCCGATGCTCATCTGCGGCTGTAAAGTGTACTGCTTTTTCGGGCGTTCCGATGTCGTTTAGGTGTAACTTGCTTAAATGCTTTTTAAAGTTTGGAAACAAAAGGGTAGATGGATCATAAGAAGCTACCGTATCATAAACACCTAAAAAACGAACGGTGAGAATTATTTTATCAATTACTTCTCTATCTATATTTATCATTAATAGAGCTGTCCCTAAATGACCAAAAGGAGGCAGCAAACCATCTTTTAACCAATCATTTTCTATTCCGTATCCATCGTGGTCGGCTTCTAGACTTTGTCCACCTATTGCTGCTGGATACAGTTGAGGTTTGTATGCATCCTTTTGCAGGTTGTACAAAAAATTGCGTGCTGCAGCTGCGCCACGACTGAAACCAAAAGCATCTATCGTGATGTAGATTTTCCCGATTTCTTCATCGTTTTTTATTAATTTATTAATTCTATCGGCCAGTGTAGCGCACCCTTTTTGTACTTTTCCAATAATACCGGTTAAACCTCGGCCATATTTATAACCATCACCCACATCGTCCTTTTCGTCGAGCGTTCCCATTCCTTCTACGTATATTTGATATTTCTCAACGCAACAAAAAGTTTTCCTTGCTACATTGGTAAAATCGTTTCCGAAACTATTGTCTTCTTCCGCATATTTATCATAAATTTTTTTCTCTTCAGCTGTAGCCGCAATGTCTTTAAATTCGCCTTTGTGTTCTACTTTTTTGCGTATTTCGGTATTTCTCCGATTATTCAATGTGCCATCAAAAAACAACCCAAATTCCAAATGCAATTCTCCAAAAGGTTTTGCCGGAGCCTGGCCGGCATTGTACACATATGTTGTTCCCATCGTTTAGATTATTAGTTTATTGTCCGAACACTGATTTTGTTTTTTAATAAAGCTACTTCTTTGTCTTTGCTCTTAAGCTTGACGGTGGCATAGGTTTTGGGTAGATTTACATAAATAATCAAACTGGATTCTGTATCGCTGTTCTGGCCATACACTTCTTCAAAGGCTTTGAAAATCTCTTGTTCGTTAAATTCAACGGAACCATACTCTTCCTGCTCATCTGTCCATGAAAAATCGATATAAAAAGGGATGGCTCGTTTTTGCTTAAAATCAAACTTAAAGAGATCCTCAATGGTGTATTTTTCTATTAAAGTTGTTCCAAAAAGCTCATCATGCTCTCCGTTATAGTATTTCAAACCTACATCTTTCAATTTCTTCTCATTAGGCAATTGTATTTCCAATTTCCAATTGTATTTTTTCCGGTAGGTATCCCATATCCCATAAGGAATGGCTTTCCCTTCATTGGCTTTTACTACTTCTAAGGGTACTATACCAAAGTTGTACAAAATGTCGTGCTGGTATTCAGGATCAAACATATTTTTATGCGGCCCAGAAGGCAGTGCATTGATTTCTTCCTGGGGTATGACTACTTTTTTGCCTTGATATCGGCCTATTTCTATTTGTCGCCCTACGCCCGATAACCAAACCACAACTGTACCCCCCGGAGCAAAACCCACTACAATCGTATCATAATTTTCATGACGAGGCTGCGGCTTACTTCTATTCATCGAAGGGCTATAATATCCCTTGTTAAACAACTCAATCATTTTATCGTAATCAATCGGGGTATCTATTTCATAAAAGACCTTTTCGGCATACGATACCCAAATTACGTGTAGGTAGTTGGGGATGGTTTTCATGCCGTTGCTCATACTCGAACCTAGGCTCCCCCAGCCACTATTTCCTGAGCGGGTACCCAAATATAAACTCGTATAACCTCCATTGGCATCTTTTAACCCACCGCGATATACATCTACCGGGTATCCCAAAGGACAAGAAATTGTTTCTTGCCAGTTAAATTTTGTCTTCATTTTTTCTTTGTTTTGGCAACTTGCTAGGGGTATTGAAAGACCCATTAGTAGCATCAAGTGTGTAAATACTTTCATGGCTTTAAATTTTAGCGCTTTGGCTTAACAGAGTGAAATAGGATAATACGTTCTGCTATTGGCGTATTTGCTTGACCGCTGTTATATACAAATGTTGTGTCCATCGTTTAAAATGTTAAATTGGTTTTTCGAACAGTGATTTTATTTTTTAATAAGGGGACCTCTTTATTCTTGCTCTTAAGCTTAATAGCTGCATAGGTTTTGGGTAGATTTACGTAAATAATCAGGCTGGCTTCTGTGTCTCTATCCTCACCATATACTTCTTCAAAAGCTTTCAAAATCTCCTGTTCGTTAAATGTAATTTTGCCAACATATTTAGTGTCTAGCATCCAGCTAAAGCTGATATAGCTTGGAATAGCCTTTAAGCTGAGGGTATTCCATTTCAACTCTTCCGGAATGATTGTGGGGTATTCTTCTATTAATGTGGTTCCAAACAAATCATATTGCTCGCCATTATAAAAATTCTTCCAAACCTTTTTAACCTTTTTATCATCGGGTAATTGTATTTCCAATTTCCAATTGTATTTTTTCCGGTAGGTATCCCATATCCCATACGGAATGGCTTTCCCTTCATTGGCTTTTACTACTTCTAAGGGTACTATACCAAAGTTGTACAGAATATCATGCTGGTATTCCGGGTCAAACATGTTTTTATGCGGCCCGGGAGATAACGCATTGATTTCTTCTTGAGGTATGACTACTTTTTTGCCTTGATATCGGCCTATTTCTATTTGTCGCCCTACACCCGATATCCAAACCACAACTGTACCCCCCGGAGCAAAACCCACAACAATCGTATCATAATTTTCATGACGAGGCTGAGGCTTACTTCTATTCATCGAAGGGCTATAATAACCTTTGCTAAACAACTCAATCATTTTATCGTAATCAATCGGGGTATCTATTTCATAAAAGACCTTTTCGGCATATGATACCCAAATTGCGTGTAGGTAGTTGGGGATGGTTTTCATGCCGTTACTCATGCTCCTACCTAAACTTCCCCAGCCCTCGTTGCCAGAGTGTGTACCCAAATATAAACTCGTATAGCCTCCATTGGCATCTTTTAATCCACCGCGATATACATCAACTGGGTATCCCAAAGGACAAGAAATTGTTTCTTGCCAGTTAAATTTTGTCTTCATTTTTTCTTTGTTTTGGCAACTTGCTAGGGGTATCGAAAGACCCATTAGTAGCACCAAGTGTGCAATTACTTTCATGGTGTGCACTTTAGCTTTTATTCACCTTTGCATCTATTTTTCCTAAAACTTGGGCAATACCTGCACTTTGTATCAGTACATCTCCTTTCGTCGCCTGATGAGTAGTCGTGGCGGTACGCTGCTCTAAATCCCCTTTAACGTCGATGGTCTTATTTGCCATTACTGTTTGATCGTACGAATTTGATGTGAATTGGTGCTGATTGACAATTTTTACGGTATTATCGTTTCCAATGGACGTGTCCATATCCTTTCCAACACGGAGATTAAGGTTTTCTCCGGCAACCAAATTAATATCCTTCCCTGCATTGATGTTTATATTTTCAGGGGCTGATACGGTAATATTTCCTGCCCCATCCATGAAATACGTATTCCCACTGGGGTCGGTAATGGTCAGGCTTCCTTCGTTCTCCTCGTCGTCTATTTGTATTTTAACTCCGCTTCGGGTGATGATGGTTTTCAGGTGGTTTTTCTGTGCTCCTCCGGCCGCAATTTGCCCATGAAAGGCCGAGCCCGTTACAAAAGGTCGATCGGGGTTACCGTTTTCAAAATCAACCATCACTTGGTCATTTAACTCTGGTATAAACACAAAACCACGGTTTTTCCCCACCAGATTGCTGCTTCCCGCATCCGGGCTCAACACCCGAATCCAGTCCGTTTCCTGTCGCTCCATGCGGTAACTTAAATCGTGCGCCCAGCCAATGAATTCTACTTTTACCCGGCCTTGATTCAAGGGGTCTTTGTTGTCTACCACCGTGGCCAGCATCGGGAAAGTAACCGGCTGCTCAAATTCCAGCTTTGGCGGACTTTCTGCCCCCGAGGATACACCTTTGAAGCGATTGGTGTACAGACCGTTAATCAGCAGCTCATGCTCCGAATATACAATCCGCATTTGCGGATGAATGGAACTTGCCCCTTGCCGCATAAACTCAAAATCAACCAAAGCACCAATGCCCATTCTAAAGTTATTGGTTTCGGCCTCCATCAGATACGACTCGGCTACTTTGCCTGTGGCCATGGCCTTGCCTTTCGCCATCAACAGTTCCTGATCGGATTGAAAGGTTTGCATGGGAACCGCGCTTTCAAAAGAATACAGTCTTTTGGAACGGCTATACGCCTGTTGTGCTGTAGAACCAATATTTCCGTTGTAATCTTTGGCACTTTGCTTCGCTTTTCGGTTCTCGCTGGTGTTGTAATCGAAAACAGCAGATTGCACCGGAACAGTTAACAACGATAGGCTTACTTTGGTACAGTCGCTACCGTAAATCAAGGGAACGGGCGTTTCATTTTTGGCTGCGCCAAACACCAATCCTCTTCCGTTGCAATAGATCCAATTGCCTGTTGCATCGGCTAGGCGTTTTAAATAATTCCAGGAGCTTTCATTGTAGCGCGAGCTGTACCAAATAACCGGATTGCTGCGTAGCGTATTAATGAAATAGGTGCGCATGCCTTCCATCGGCTTACATAAGGTGTTGATGATGGTGGCCAAATTTTGCGAAGCGAAACTCTCAAAGTGTTTCGCTCCATCGAGCAGTATAGTGGGCGAGAGACCTTTTAATTCCAATACTCCTTCAGCCAATCCATCGTTTACCAGTTTTACCTCGGTAATGATGAATTTATTTTCCAAAGGGTTTTTATACGGGTCGCTGATGTCGAAAATGGATACCTCGGTTAATCGTCCCAATAAGTGATGGGCGTTATCGATGGTAAACAAACCCACTTCTTGTATCACTTCGTGTTTGAAATGCAGCACCAGTTCGTTGTGTTCGCCGATATATTGTTTGATATTGACTTTTAAAACCGGTGATATTTTTTTATTGTCGATATACACCCAACAGCCCATGCGTTGGGGTTTCTTTAAAATCTCTGCCCCAGCAAATCCTGCAAATCCTGTAATAGCCATAAGCATTTTTTTATAGCGTACACAAACTCAAAAGCAGCAGAATAGCTTTCGAATGGGTGTACGAAAACGGTAAATACTAAAAATGGGATGAATTATTTCCGGAAAAGGGAGGGAATGTCCGGTTGTGGGATGAATAAGGGCAGCGACCCTTAGGCTCTTTGTGGGCTGGCGGGATGCGCTGCCCTTAGGATTGCTTCGATACTGAAGCAGAACGGTTTAGGTGTTCTGATCAAAAGTTAGTTCAGCATTTCCTTCAACGGTCGATTTTGGAGATAAAACAACCACCAATTTGTAGGGTACTTCATTTGCCGAATTGTAAACAGAAGAGTAATACGTAATTGAACAATCTTTGTACGATGTTTCAACCAGTTTACCTTCGCCATGCGTACTGTACAAGGTTAATTTTGCATCAAAACGTTTGCGGCTGTTCGCAAATTTCTCGAAAATAGAAGTGGTGTCGTCTTTTCCTTCAATCACAAACCGGGCATCAGCTTTAGTGGCAAAGGCCGTTACACGGTTCCATTGATCTACGGGTTTAATGGATTCGAAATTTGCTTCAAATACATTGTACTCTTTACCATCGATGGTAAGTCTCGCTAGTTTTCCAGCATTGGTCGCCATACTCTTAAAATTAGGTGTATAAATATTTAATTATCACAATTATATATAATTAATCTTACAAATTAAAATTTGTTTATCATCAAAAAAACAACAAATAAATAATACTTATCACCACGACATAACTTACAATCATAAATACCCTCAAAATATGGCGTAAAAAAATAGCCTCAACATTTAGTCAAGGCTATTTATACTTTATAAAACGAAAAAACTAGAAAGTTTTATAATTTTATTTCTTCATCTTTCGCGGAGATAAAGTGAAATTCTGTTAAATAATATGCACTATCCGATTTAACTTTTATCCATTGTCCGTATTTAAAGAACCAACGAAGCTGTAAGCTGAAAATACCTTTTTTAATGAACGCTTCGATATACGGGTGCACAGAAAGTGTAACTCCTTTTTCGTTTTGCTCGGTTAAAATATAATTCAAGTTATTTTCAATATCGTCCATTAAAACGATACTCGCTTTAATCTCACCAGTTCCATCGCATGCTGGACACTTTTCAACCGTAACGATATTCATTTCTGGGCGAACACGTTGACGTGTAATCTGTACTAAACCAAACTTGCTTGGAGGCAAAATTGTGTGTTTAGCACGATCCAACAACATCAATTCGCGCAAATAATCGAATAACAATTTACGGTTTGTTGGTTTGTGCATATCGATAAAATCGATAACTACAATACCGCCCATGTCGCGTAACCGCAACTGACGGGCAATTTCTTTTGCCGCTTCTTTATTTACCTGCAAAGCATTATCTTCTTGATTTTCCTTGCTTGCAGTGCGGTTTCCGCTATTCACGTCAATTACATGAAGCGCTTCGGTGTGCTCTACTACCAAATAGGCGCCACCGGGTAAGTTTACGGTTTTACCGAATGCATTTTTTATCTGCTTTTCGATACCAAAATGATCAAATATTGGTTCTTTTTGTTTGTACAACTTGACAATTTTTTCCATTTCAGGAGAGATGTCGTGTACATAAGAACGAATATCGTCGAACAAATCTGGTGTACTTACGTAAACATTTGTAAAATCAGGGTTCAGAATATCCCGAATTAACGTAGATGACCTGTCCATTTCTCCCCAAACTCTTTTTGAAGGTTCGGTTGAAGGAATTTTCTTGGTGAAATTTTCCCACTTTGCGATAAGATCAAATAGATCTTTTTGCATTTCGGAAACACCACGTCCTTCTGAAACAGTCCTAATTATTACCCCAAAATTTTGAGGTTTAATACTTTCAATAATCTTTTTCAATCGATTACGTTCAGTATTACTTTTTATCTTTTTAGAGATAGATATGGTATTGGAGAATGGCACCAGTACCACATACCTGCCGGCAATCGATAGGTCGGAACTTAAACGCGGTCCTTTCGTAGAAATTGGTTCTTTTGCAATTTGTACGGGTAGGAGCATATTTTTACTCAGCACATCAGAAATTTTGCCTGCCTTATTAATATCGGCTTCGAGCTTTAAATTATCCAATAATGTGCCTGTAACCGAGCCATTACGCTTGATTTTAGTTAGCTTAATTAAAGATTGTACCTGAGGGCCCAAATCAAAATAATGCAAAAATGCATCCTTCTCATAACCTACATCAACAAACGCTGCATTTAGACCCGGCATAATTTTCTTAATGCGGCCCAAATAAATATCGCCTACTGCGTAATTATTATTGATTTGTTCTTTATGAAGCTCAACAAGTTGTTTGTCTTCAACCAAAGCTATGGTAACTCCGGCAGGAGTCGAATTGATAATTAATTCTTTTACCAACAGCTACAGATTTAAGGCTTGCGCCTATTAACAAATAAATAGTAAACAAAATTTGACATAGCTCTCCTTATTTTGCAGAAAACCGCATAAAAGTATTTAAACCTCAACGCTGAATGCTTTGAGGTTTAATAAGCTTTATCAAAATAAGAAACTATTTTTTCTTATGTCTGTTCTTTCTTAAACGTTTTTTACGTTTGTGAGTAGCCATTTTATGTCTCTTTCTTTTTTTACCGCTTGGCATAATTTTAAGTTTTAAATGTTTTTATTAATCTGTTAATTAATTTGTATTCTTTAGTTCAGCTACCTTCTTATCAATGAATGTTGTTAAGGTTGGGTTAGCCGCTAATTTTTTGCTTGTTAAATAAGCGTCAATCGCTTCTTTACTTCTGCCCAAATTTTCTAAAGCCGTGCCTAAATAAAAATAGGCTTCAGGAGTAGGCGACTTAGCAATTACGGTTTTAAAACGCGGAATCGCTTTGTCAAACTGTCCTGATTTTATCGAGAACATCCCTAAATTCATATTGGCCTTCACATTTGTAGGATCTTTTGCAACTACTTCAAGCAACATTGCAATACCTTGCATTGGCGCTCCTAAGCCATTTACAACTGTTATACCTAAGCCTGTTTTAGCCTCCATATTTGTAGAGTCTTTCTCTAATGCATTTTTGTAAGATTCGTTTGCCTTTGTTAACAAAATTGGTTGCGCCAAACTATCTTGTGTACTCTCAAAGGCTCTAATAAAGCCGTTACCTGCGGCTAACCAGCTCTTTGAAGTTGGTTCGCCTTTAGCAACAACCTCTAAATAAAGGGCCGCTGGAGTAAGTTGCTCTACATCGTCCCATTTCTGAGCCAATTGCTTTGCAATTTCAATTTTTTCGGTTCCTTCTGCCCCTTGATAAACATTTTCTAAAGCCGTAATATCTGTAGCTAAACTTTTGTTAATTACATTTTTAGCTGCTTCAGAAGCTGTTTGAAGACTTATTGAACCCGTAGAAGACGCTTCCTGATTACCAGCCATTTGACCAGCAGCAGGATTTTGTCCTTTTTCTTCCTCAGGTTTAACCAAACCTTTGATATCGCGCGTAAATAGAAATACAACAAGCAATAAAATCGCTCCAATTAAGATGGTTTGTTTTAATCTGATGCTACTATTCACTATTCGGATATTTACGCTTCTACACTAATTTTTTTTGAGTTACTTTTCACTTTGTCAACAAATACTTTCGCTGGTTTAAAGCTAGGTACAAAGTGCTCAGGGATAATAATTGCCGTGTTTTTCGAGATATTTCTTGCAGTTTTTTGAGCTCTCTTTTTCACAACAAAGCTACCAAATCCTCTTACATAAACATTTTCGCCACCAATCATGCTTGATTTGATTACTTTGAAAAATGCCTCAACTGTCTCTTGTACATCAACCTTCTCAATTCCAGTTTTTGTTGATATTTCTGAAATAATATCTGCCTTAGTCATATTTAATTATTTATAATATAGTGTGTTTTTAATATTTATAACTGTTTTGGGGTTGCAAAAGTATTGCTTTTTAATGAGATAGGAAAATAAAAGATGATTTTTTTACAGATTTACGCATCACCTGAATGCAAGATTTTTGAGAAAGCCGAGAAATACTCCGTAATTTGTCAACATGATATTTCAAAAAGAAGTCATTGCTTGGTACCATTTAAACAAGAGAGATTTACCCTGGAGGCACACAAATGACCCTTATGTCATCTGGCTTTCAGAAATCATTTTGCAACAAACCCGTGTTGAACAAGGACTTCCATACTTTCATAATTTTTTAGAAAATTTTCCCAGCGTTGCTGATTTTAGTGCTGCAACGGAAGCGCAAGTGCTAAAACTTTGGCAAGGCTTAGGCTACTACTCACGCGGACGCAATATGCACGCTACCGCCCAAATTGTGATGAAGGATTTTAAAGGGATTTTCCCAACCCAACACGATGATTTGATAAAATTAAAAGGTATTGGTGAATATACCGCAGCAGCCATTTCATCTTTTTCATCCGGCGAAAACCGTGCAGTAGTTGATGGAAATGTGTATCGCTTGCTTTCGCGCTATTTTGGCATTCGAACCCCTATTAATTCGCCGGCAGGTAAGAAGGAATTTTTTAAACTAGCCAATGAGTTACTTTATACGGAAGACTCAGCGCTTTACAATCAGGCAATCATGGAATTTGGCGCCATGCAATGCAAACCGCAAAACCCTAACTGCAATATTTGTCCGCTGCAACTTGGTTGTTATGCTTATCAACAGAACGAAATCAAAAACTTACCTGTAAAACTAAAGTTAGGCAAACAAAAACATCGATTCTTTAATTATTTTATTTGTACCCAAGGGAATAAAATATGCGTAAAAGAAAGAAAAGCCGGTGATATTTGGCAACACTTATACGACTTCCCCTGCATTGAAACATCCGAAGAACTAAATATTCATGATGAAAAGTTCAGGGCGATTTTGCAAGAAAATTTAGGAAAAAATGTTCAAGTGCGTTTAATTAGTCAGAAAAAACATTTATTAAGTCATCAAATAATCCACGCACAATTCTTTGAAATAGAAAAATATATAATTAACTTTAGTAAAGAAAAGGAACATACTTGGGTAACTTTCAAAGAATTAGACCATTTACCGCAACCAATAATTATACATGAGTTTTTAGAAAAACACTTAAAACCAATGTATACAGGTGAGCAGGAACTGCGGTAGGATGATGCAAAAACAACTAACCAAAAATATTTATGTCTGGGATTAACAAAGTTATTTTAGTAGGCCATTTAGGCAAAGACCCTGAAGTTAGACACTTAGACGGCGGAGTAACCGTTGCAAGTTTTCCTTTAGCCACTTCTGAAACATACAACAAAGACGGTAAACGAGTAGAGCAAACTGAATGGCACAACATTGTATTATGGCGTGGGCTAGCAGAAGTTGCTTCTAAATACCTTCAAAAAGGAAAACTTGTTTACATTGAAGGAAAATTGAGAACGCGCTCTTTTGAAGATAAAGAAAAAATAAAAAAATATGTCACCGAAATTGTGGCAGAGAATTTCACCATGCTGGGCCGAAAAAGTGATTTTGAACAGAGTCCAACAACTGCCTCGGTTACGCCTCCACATGAAACAAAAATTAACGACGAGTTTACCATCAGCTCATCCGACGAAAGTGGAGATTTACCTTTTTAGAGCTCATTAAAATAAAGAAGGTTGCGAAAGCAACCTTCTTTATTTTTTGAATTATTCTACCGTTACCGATTTAGCTAAATTTCTAGGTTGGTCTACATTACAACCACGCATTACTGCGATGTGATACGACAATAATTGAAGTGGAATCGTAGCCAACAAGGGTAAAAACGCTTCGTTTGCATCCGGAATTTCAATACAATAATCAGCCATTTTCTTCACATCAGTATCACCTTGTGTTACAATGGCAATAACTTTCCCTTTTCTAGCCTTAACTTCCTGAATGTTGCTAATTACTTTTTCGTATGACGAATTTTGGGTAGCAATAAATACCACTGGCATTTCCTCGTCAATTAAAGCGATTGGGCCGTGTTTCATTTCTGCAGCCGGATATCCTTCGGCATGGATATAAGAAATTTCCTTAAGCTTCAAAGCTCCTTCGAGCGCTACAGGAAAACCGCTGCCTCTTCCTAAAAATAAGCAATTAGTAGAATCATTAATCTTCTCTGAAACTTCTTTAATAATTTTATCCGATTGAAGCGCTACTTCAATTTTTTCTGGAATTCCATCCAATTCGGTTAACAGTTCAATCAATTTCGATTGTGTAATGGTTCCTTTTTGTTGCGCCATGTAAAACGCCATCAAGGTAAGTACCGTTACTTGAG